>JBBDMC010000177.1:9653-14406 GCA_040878485.1 Bauldia sp.
CCGTCCCCGCATCGGCGACAAAGCCGTAGCCGACCGGTTCAAGATAGACGGTCACCGTCTCCCCGGAGTGGAACTTGGCCTCGCGGCGCGGCGCGTAGGCGCCGAAGCCGGCGACCGAATCGACGAACACCGCCCGGCGCAGCTGCAACGGCGAGGCGCGCCAGAACGCGTCGATTGCCTGATCGAAGGCCTCCAGTGCCTTCGCGGCTGCGCCCGCCTCCAGCAGCCGCTCGGCCTCCGCCGCGCGCTCGCTCGTCTCGCCGGCGCGGGCGTAATCGGCCGGCGGCACGGTGGCGATCGCGGCAACCGCGGCAAATCCGGCGGCCGCAAGCCGCTTGATGCTCAAACCCATGTTCGTCCCCCGGCCTCGGATGGCGGTGCCGCGGTCGTCATCATTCAATTACGGCGGCTTGAGCGCAAGCGCCGGCGTCGGCGGCCGATTGGCGTCAGGCCGCCAGGCCCGAGTGCCCCGGCCAGGACTGCCGCTTGCGGTAGATCGTCGACGGGCTGACCTCGAGCGCCGCGGCCGCCCGGGCGATGTTGCCGCCGCAGGCGGCCAGCGCGTCCTCGATGATCCGCCGTTCCTGCTTCCACAGCGGCTCGACCCGCGGCGGTGGCTCGCCGGCGGCACTCTCGGCGCCGACGCTGGCGGCAGCGCCGACGATCGCCGCCGGTAGCATCGCCGCCCGCACCAGGGTTCCGTCGTCGAGCACCACGATCCGCCGGATGACGTTGGCGAGCTGGCGGACGTTGCCCGGCCAGTCGTAGGCGACAAGCCGTTCGACGGCGGCGGGCTCGAAGGCCTCGAAATGGCGCCCCTCTTCGCCGGCGTAGCGGGCCAGGAACGCTTCCGCCAAGGGCACGATGTCGTCGCGCCGCTCCCTTAGCGGAGCCAAGTGGATGGGCAGCACGTGCAGCCGGTAGAACAGGTCCGACCGGAAGCGGCCGGCTGCGACCTCGACGAACGGGTCGCGGTTGGTCGCGCAGACGACGCGCACGTTGACCCGCTTGAGTTCGCTGCCGCCGACCCGGCGGATGGTGCCGGACTGAAGGAAGCGCAAGAGCTTTGATTGGAGGCCGAGGTCCATCTCGGCGATTTCGTCGAGGAACAACGTTCCGCCGTCGGCGAGCTCGGCCGCTCCCGCCCGATGGTCGGAGGCGCCGGTGAAGGCGCCGCGCACGTGGCCGAAGATCTCGCTCTCGATCAGCTCCCTGGGAATTGCGCTGCAGTTGATCGCCACGAACGGCCGGCCGGAGGGGCCGGCGAATTGGTGGATCGCCTCGGCGCACAGTTCCTTGCCGGTGCCGCTCTCGCCGGTGATGAACACCGCCGCGCGGGACGGCGCCATGCGTTTCAACTGATCGTAGACCGCCAGCATCGGCGCCGAACGGCCGATGAAGCCGGCGAAATCGGTCGCCGTCGGCGCCCGCGATGTCGCCTCCGCCGTCGCCGCCTGCGGTTGCCCGCCGCCGCCGATCGCCGCTTCGAGCCGCTCGATCAGCGCTCGCGCTCCGATCGGCTTGGGAAGAAAGTCCGCCGCCCCGCGCTTGACCGCGGCGATGGCGGTGGTCAACGAGCCGTTGGCGCTGGTGGCGATCAGCGGTCTCGCCGCCGCCATCTCGCGGAGCTGCTCGAGGCCGCCGATGGTTTCGAGGTCGGCGATGACGATGGCGTCCGCGGCGACGCCGATTGCGGCGCGCATCTCCGCCGCCGTCGCGTAGCCGCTGGCGACGAAGCGGCCGTCGGCCCGCTCGGCGATCAGGCCGGCGAGCACCCGGCGCTGGCCGGCATCGGCATCGATGATGACGACGCTGACCGGCCCGGAGGACGGGCGTGCATAGGTCATGACCCCTAACGTCCCCGACTTACGGCGCATCGATCCGAGGCATCGATCGCATGATGACCGGACAGGGTAAACAAACGGTGTTTCGGAAGGCCGAAGAACTGTCCCGAATTGACGCGTCGGGCGCCGACTTGACGTGGCTCGGACGGGCCCATAGGCGAGTCGGCGTGACCAACACCGCCGCCCCAGCTTTTGCCTCCGGATTGGCCGAGCTGGCGCCCTCCTATCGCGTCCTCCTCTGCGACGTGTGGGGCGTCGTCCACGACGGCGTCACGGCATTCGCTCCCGCCGCCGATGCGCTGGTCCGGTTTCGCGCCGCCGGCGGCGGGCGCCGGTCTTCGAGCTCCTCGATCGGCTGGGCGTGCCGCGCCAGGCCTATGACGACGTTGTCACCTCCGGCGAGGCCGCCCGCCAGGTTCTCGCCGCCCGCCCCGGCGCGCGGGTGCTGCACGTCGGCCCTGAGCGCGACCTCAACCTCTACGACGGCCTGCCGGTCACCCTCGGCGGCGAGGACGATTGCGATCTGATCGCCTGCACCGGGCTCGTCGACGACGAACGCGAGACGCCCGACGACTACCGCGCCCGGCTCGCCCGTTGGCACCGTCGCGCCCTGCCGATGCTGTGCGTCAACCCGGACGTCGTGGTCGAGCGCGGCGGCCGGCTGGTGTGGTGCGCCGGTGCCATCGCCGAGCGCTATCGCGAGCTTGGCGCCGAAACCATCGTCGTCGGCAAGCCGTACGCCGAGATCTACCGCGCGGCGCTCGATCGCATCGCCGAGATCGCCGGCGGCGTCGTGGCGCCATCGTCGCTGCTCGCCGTCGGCGACGGCATCGATACCGACGTGCGCGGCGCCGTCGCGCAGGGAATCGACGTCGCCTTCGTCACCGACGGCATTCACGCGGCCGTCTTCGGCAGCCGCCACGCGCCCGACCTTGCCGCGGTTCACGCCTTTCTGGCGACCGCCGGTCTCGGCGCGCGCTGCCTCCTGAAACGGCTGGTGTGGTGAGGCGGCCTTGACCGTTGTCGGGCGAGGCGGCAGTTTCCCCGTCCCGTCCTCGTCCCCGACCGCCGACCGACGACCCACCATGCCATCCGGCGCCCGCCTCGCTGCGCTCACTCCGTTGCCGCTCGATTCTGTGCCCGCCGAACTTGCCGGCGGCGTCGTCGCCGTCGGCAATTTCGATGGCATGCACCGCGGCCACGTTGCCCTGCTCGAAGCCACCCGCGCCGAGGCCCGGCGCCTCGGCGTCCCCTCGTTGGTGCTGACCTTCGAACCGCATCCGCGAACCGTCTTCCAGCCCGAGGCGCCGGTCTTCCGTTTGACTCCGCTTGCCGCCAAGGCGCGGCTGCTCAAGGCGCTCGCCATCGACGGCCTGGTTGTCGCCGGCTTCGATCGCGCCTTCGCGGCCCTGACTCCTGAGGCATTCGTCGAGACCGTTCTCGTTGGCCAGCTGAGGCTCGCCGCCGCCGTCGTCGGTTTCAATTTCCGTTTCGGCAAGGGCCGGTCCGGCACGCCGGCGTTGCTCGCCGCGGTCGGCGAACGGTTCGGCTTCCCGGTGACGGTGGTTGGCGAGGTCGCGACCGACGCCGCCGCGCTGGTGTCCTCCACCGCCATCCGCGAGGCCCTCGCCGCCGGCGAGATCGCCCGCGCCAACCGCCTGCTCGGCTACCGCTGGTTCGTCGTCGGCGTCGTCGTCGCCGGCGATCGGCGTGGCCGGACCCTCGGCTATCCCACCGCCAACATCGTCCTCGAGCCCGACTGCCGGCTCCGCCACGGCATCTACGCCGTGCGCGTCCAGCGCCCTGAAGGCGCGATCCTCGACGGGGTTGCGAGCTATGGCCGGCGGCCGACGTTCGGCGGCGAGGCGCCGCTTTTCGAGGTCTTCTTGCTCGATTTCTCCGGCGATCTCTACGGCGAGGAGCTGGCAGTAACCCTCCTCGACTGGATTCGTCCGCAGGAGAAGTTTGCCTCGCCGGAAGCGCTGGTCGCCGCGATGGACGGCGACGTCAGGGCGGCGCGGGCGATCCTCGCCGTGGCCGGACCAGGAAACCCGCTCGACCAGGCGATCGCCGCAACCCGATAGACAACCCGGGACAGGTTGTCGCAAGCGCTTGGTTCGGCTAGAAAAAGAGTGGATCGGCCGGATTTTTGCCTGGTTTGGGCATGATAGGACAAGCCCATGACGGCCTTGGGACGATTCGCGGACAAGCAACGGATGGCGAGCCGGTTCGGACGTTTTCTTGCCGCGACGGCGGCTGGAGCGCTTGGCGCGCTCGCCGGCTGTAGTGCCACGACCTACGGCACCGGAACCTCGCCCGGGATGCAGACCCTCCAGGATATCGTCGGTCTGGCGGCGCTCAGCAACGAGAAGAAGGAGCCGATCCAGTACCGTCCGCGCCCGCCGGTGGTCGCCCCGCCCTCGGTCGAAGCGCTGCCAACGCCTGGTTCCGAGACCGCCACCGTTGCCGTCAATTGGCCGAAGGATCCCGACGAACTCGCCAAGCAGGTCAAGCTCGATTCCGCCGCGCGCGAGGCCGCCGGCAAGGAACCCAACTTCCGCCTGCCGCCGACGCCGCCACCCCAGCAGACCGGCGACCAACCGCTCACGCCCGAGCAGGTCGAGCAGGTCAAGAAGCTCTACGCCCAAGCCAAGAGCACGCTTGCCGTTGACGAGAACGGCATCCCCATCCGCCGCTACCTGACCGAGCCGCCGGTCGAGTACCGGGCCCCCGACCCCGACTCTCCGGTCGATATCACCGAGGACCCGAAGAAGAAAAAGAAGAAGAAGTGGTGGCAGGTCTTTGGCTCGCGCGAGTAGCCGCCGTCAGCGGCGCTCCCTGAAGAACGCTTTCATCAGCCGGCCCGCCTCGTCCGCGGCGAGGTCGCCGTAGACCTCCGGCGCGTGGTG
>JBBDMC010000178.1:0-14405 GCA_040878485.1 Bauldia sp.
GCCTATGCGCAGCGGCTCGGCCTCTGGGGCGGCGAGGATTTCCCTTTCGCGACCCGGGCCGAGTTCGTCGAGGCGATCGAGGCCGGCGGCGTCGCGGCGATGGAAGTGCTGGCGCGCGACCTCAAGGCGCTCGGCCTCTACACAGCTCGGTCGCTCTCCTATGACGGCGTCGAATATGAGCTGGTCGAGCACCAGCTCACGGCGGAGCAGACGCGCATCTACGACGCCTATGCCGGGGCATTCGCCATCATCCATAACAATCTCGACGCGGCGATGCAGGCCGCCAACATCACTGGCGAGCATGGCACGCTCAACCGGCAGGCGAAGTCGGCGGCGCGTTCCGCGTTCGAATCCACCAAGCAACGCTTCTTCGGCCATCTGCTGACCTCGATGAAGACGCCGACGCTGATCCGCTCGATCGAGCGCGATCTCGAGCAGGGTCACGCCGCGGTCATCCAGATCGTGTCGACCGGCGAGGCGCTGATGGAGCGGCGCCTTGCGGAAATTCCGACCGAGGAGTGGAACGACGTCCGGGTCGACATCACGCCTCGCGAATATGTTCTGTCGTACCTGCAGCACAGCTTTCCGGTGCAGCTCTACGAACCCTTCACCGACAGCGAGGGCAACCTGTCGTCCCGGCCGGTTTTCCGCGACGGCCAGCCGGTCGAAAGCCGTGAGGCCGTTGCCCGCCGCGATCGCCTGATCGAGAAGCTTGCGAGCCTGCCGCCCGTTCCCGGCGCGCTCGACCAGGTCGTACAGCATTTCGGCACCGACACGGTGGCGGAAGTCACCGGCCGCTCCCGCCGCATCCTGCGCAAAACCGGCGCGGACGGGTTTGACCGCCTGATGGTCGAGAACCGTGCCGCCTCGGCCTCGCTCGCCGACGTGGCCGCCTTCATGGACGATCAGAAGCGCGTGCTCGTCTTCTCCGACGCGGGCGGGACGGGCCGGAGCTATCACGCCGAACTGTCGGCGCGGAACCAGCGACTGCGGGTCCACTATCTCCTGGAACCGGGTTGGAAGGCCGACGCCGCCATCCAGGGCCTGGGGCGGACGAACCGCACCAACCAGGCGCAGCCGCCGCTCTTCCGGCCGATCGCCACCGACGTGAAAGCCGAGAAGCGCTTCCTCTCGACCATCGCCCGCCGCCTCGACACGCTGGGCGCGATCACGCGCGGCCAGCGCCAGACCGGCGGCCAGGGCCTGTTCCGGCCCGAGGACAATCTGGAAAGCCCTTACGCCCGCGACGCGCTGCGGCAACTCTATCATCTCCTGGCGCGCGGCAAGGTCGAGGGCTGCTCGCTTGCACTGTTCGAGGATGCCACCGGCCTCTCGCTCATGGATGCGAACGGCATCAGGGACGAGTTGCCGCCGATCACCACCTTCCTCAACCGGCTGCTGGCGCTGACCATCGAGCTTCAGGGCATCCTGTTCACGGCGTTCGAGCAGCTTCTGAATGCCAGGATCGAAGGCGCCATCGCTTGCGGAGCCTATGACATCGGGCTGGAGACGCTCAAGGCCGAGAGCTTCGTCGTCACCGGCCGGCGCACCATCCATGTCCATCCCGGCACCGGCGCGGAAACCCGGCTGCTCACCATCACCCAGCGCGAACGCAACCGGCCGGTCGCGCTCGACCAGGCCCTTGCCCACCTCTCGGATCGTCGCGCCGTGCTGCTCGTCAACGAGCGTTCAGGACGGGCCGCCGTTCAGATCCCGACCAGCAGCGTCATGCTCGACGATGGCGAGATCGAACAGCGTGTCCGCCTGATCCGGCCGATGGAGGCGCACAATATCCCGGTGAGGATGATGGGCGAGACGCACTGGATCGAGGCCGACGAAGGCGCGTTCGCAAAGTCGTGGAATGCCGAGCTGGCCGAGGTGCCGGAATTCTCCGACAGCACCATCCACGTCGTCGCCGGGCTGCTGTTGCCGATCTGGAAGCGCCTGCCGAACGAGTCGACGCGAGTCTATCGGCTTCAGACCGATGACGGCGAGCGCATTGTCGGCCGCCGGGTTTCGCCGGCATGGGTGGCGGGAGCGACCGCCGCCGGCGCAACGACGCTGACGCCGGTCGATGCCTTCGCGGCCCTGATGGACGGCCGGACGATCCTCGACCTTGCTGAAGGGCTCCAACTGCGCCGGGTCCGCGTCATGGGCGCCCATCGCATCGAACTCAGCGGGTTCACCGACACCATGCGCGATCGCTTGGCGGCCTATGGGCTGTTCCACGAGATCTTATCGTGGTCCTTGCGCATGTTCGTGCCGACGGACCCGAGCGGCCCCGCCATCCTGGCACGGATCATGGAGCGCTACCCTGTCGAGCGGATCGGCGAGCGGGAGGCTGCGTAAATGGCTCGCCACGACGCATCCGAACTGGCGCGGCGCCTTGCCCGCCAGGCCGAAGTGGTGTGCCGGCACTATCTGTCCGCCGGTCATCGCGAGGGCCGCTACTGGCTGGTCGGCAATGTGCAGGGCAAGCCGGGCCGCTCCATGTTCGTCCGGCTCAGGGGGCCAGAGTCCGGCAAGGGCGCGGCGGGCAAATTTACCGACGCCGCTACCGGCGAGCATGGCGACCTGCTCGACGTCATCCGCGAGAGCTGCGGGCTGGTCGACTTCAAGGACGTCGCCGACGAGGCCCGGACTTTCCTCAGTCTGCCGCATTCCGAACCGGCGCCGCAACCGAGGCATAGGCCGACGTCCGCGCCAACCGGATCGCCGGAGGCCGCACGCCGACTCTTCGGCATGTCGCAGCCGATTACGGGCACAGTCGCAGAAGCGTACTTACGGAAGCGCGGTATCACGGCTTTGCACGGAGTCGGATCACTCCGCTTCCACCCGCGCTGCTATTATCGGCCCGACGAGCATTCGACGACCGAGACCTGGCCGGCAATGATCGCGTCCGTCACCGACCTCGCAGGCCGGATCACCGGGGCGCACCGCACCTGGCTCTCCCCCGATGGCGACGGCAAGGCGCCGATCGACACGCCGAGGCGGGCAATGGGCGACCTTCTCGGCCATGCGGTCCGGTTCGGCGTGGCGCACGACGTGATAGCGGCGGGAGAAGGCATCGAGACGATCCTGTCGCTGCGCTGTGTCCTGCCCGACATGCCGATGGTCGCCGCGCTTTCGGCCGCACACCTCGCCGCTTGTCAGTTCCCGGCGACGCTGCGCAGACTCTACATCGTCCGCGACGACGATCCGGCCGGCGATGGAGCGCGCGACAGCCTGATCGAGCGGGCGAATGCCGCCGGCATCGAGGCGATCGTGCTGTCCCCAACGCTTGCGGACTTCAACGAGGATCTCCGCACCTTCGGCATCGGCACTCTCCGGGCAGCGGTCCGCCAGCAGCTCGCCCCGGAGGATGTCGCCCGTTTTCTCGCCCTGGCGGCATAGCCGGAAAGGGCAAGCGGGGAGCGGTAGCCGTTGCCGCATCGCACGAGGCTGCTCCCCTTGTGTCGGAAAGGACCGCGACCCGGCCTTCGAGAGGGCGATCGGCCGTCAAGCGGCCCGGACCGGCAATGGCTGCGCCCGGCTATTTTCCGGCGCGGCCTGCGGCCGCTTTCCATCGCGAAACAAAATAGCCGGCCTTCGCCATCCTCCGCTGCCACTTCGGCCCTGCGCTGACGCTCCCGGTGCAGGTCCGGACCGCCCGACGGCTTTCGTCGCCAGAAGGCCACGAGGGTCGCGGTCAAACCGACGAAGGAGCATCCCATGGCGAGCGAACACGACGACGGCTTCGAGCCTCACCACGCCTCATCCCCCACCGACCATGTCCTCACCGAACTCCAGCTCTACGGATACCGCCCCTTCCAGGACGAGCCCGATCCGAGACCACTCCCGGAGGGGAACATCGTCGCCGGGGCCATCGCCGATATCTTCGACGCCCTGATTGCCACCCTCGGCGACACCCGCCTCGAACCCGACCTCGACGACCTGCTGTGGTCGGCCGTCAACCTCTTCCATCGGGCCACCGGCCGGATCGAGCGCGAGCTCGACGACAACGAGCAGGCGCAGCGCCGCGGCCAGCGCGAACAGGACGGCTCGGAGGTCAAGTCGGTCGAACTGGAGCGCCTCACCGCCGAAGGGCAGACACTGATCGAACGCCGCAATGCCTTCGAGCTGATGCGCGACCAGGCCGCAGAACACTTCGCGCGCCACACCGGCTCATCGTGGCGGCCACGCAGCGGATCGATGGTCAACCATCGCACCCTGACCTCGGCCATGATCGACAGCCGCGATTTCCTCGCCGCCAAGCGCCGGGCCGAGACCGAGGTGCTGCTGCCAGCGGGACCGAAGATCGCCTTTACCGGCGGGCTCGATTTCAACGATCACCACCTGATCTGGGCGAAACTCGATCAGGTCCACGCAAAGCACCCCGACATGGTGCTGCTGCACGGCGGATCGCCCAAGGGCGCCGAGCGCATCGCCGCCCGCTGGGCCGACACCCGCAAGGTGCCGCAGGTCGCGTTCAAACCCGACTGGACTCGCCACGCCAAGGCAGCGCCGTTCAAGCGCAACGACTCCATGCTGGCGGTGTTGCCTATCGGCGTGATGGTGCTCCCGGGCACGGGCATCCAGGACAATCTCGCCGAAAAGGCGCGCAAGATGGGCATTCCGGTTTGGAAATTCGGCGGCGCGTGAGCGCCGCCATCTTTCACCTTCAACCATCGTGATAGGCGAAAGAGTTCAAGGCTGCTCGCGCCAGAACTGCGTGCTGTAATTGTTCAGCCCGCGGGAGTGAGAATCGACCGTCGCCTGGAAGGTGTCTGGGATCTTGTCTCCGTCACCGCCTTCCCTGAAATAGTCCCTGACCGAATAGAGCGCGCCTCTCATAAGGTGCTCCCAGGTTTGATACAGCCTGTTTTGTAGGTCCTGCTCCTGCTTGGCGGCGCTCGGCTTTCTCTTTGGGGCCGATATCGTATAGTCTGGACGTAGATCGACGTCATGGACGAACGTTATGCTGCCGAACGTCCACTCGCCATCGACTGTCCGGCGCCACCGATAGCTCACCCTGACACTCAGGCGTTTGCTGAAGCGATAAGGCGGTGTGATCTGATCATCGACGGAGAAAAGCTGCCCTTCCTTCTGTTCCATTTCCATCCGTTGCTTCATAGCGCCGACAGCGAAGGACAAATCACGGGCTGCGCGTCGAACGGCGTCTCCTGTTTCCGCCCGCTTTCGTGGTGCCTTGGCCTCGCGGTGCTTCGCCAGCGCCTGTTCGAAGTAATGGAGTTGCGTTGCGATGTAGGAGCCGCAGTTCGCGAGAGAGAGACAGCGCAAATCACCCGATCGTTCCTCCCGGATCGCCTGCTCGATGAGTCTGTCCAACTCGCTGACATCGATCCCCGCGAGGGCATTCTGTTGATCGCGGGGGATGTTAATCTCTCCCATGCTGGATATCCTCGTTTTTCCTGCTGGGGCTTGTCCATCGTGCTCCACTAGCGGCAGTGCAATGTCTTAGCCGACACGGAGCGACTTCGCACGGCGAAACGCATGACCTCGCATGAACTGGCCGGTCCGCGTAGGGCAAAGCACCCCCGCTTATCTGCGCTGATCCTTGGTCCGGCCTATCGCCTGACGCCATCAACCCATGAAGGGTCCGCTACGCGAGCGTGCGGCCTTGAGGCTTCGCCTCCGCGGTGATTGCGGCCCTCGGCCGGACACATCGGGCGCCTGTCGCGCGGGGGATGGTCCCCCGCCTCCAGACAGGAGCCGGCACAATGTCCCTCAACGACGCTCACGCCTTCGCCTTCAGCCTCGCCGCCACACTCATGGTCGCCATCGTCATCTTCCGGGCCGGCGACGGCAGCCTTTCGGTCGTTCCCGCCAACGAATACGACGGGGACACCGCCGCCATCATCCATGAAATCGATCCCTTCCAGCCCTGACGAAGGGAGCGCCTGGTCCGGCGAGCGGAACTCGCTATCCGATTTCCGCTCCCGTGGCCGCTCATTTTCGGCTATACTTTGCATCGCGCCGTGGTGGTGGTGGAAGGCGCGACCGTCAGACCTTTTCTCACGGAGACCACCACCATGATCTTCCTTGGCATCATCTTCAGCGTCGCGGCCATCGGCGTTCTCTGCTGGCTGCTGTTCACGCTTGCCATCTACGCGCTTCCGGCCTTCGCCGGCGTCACCGCCGGAATGTGGGCCTATGACAGCGGCGCCGGCTGGCCGGGCGGCATCGCGATCGGCCTGGTCGCAGCCGGGCTGATTTTCGGCGTCGGCCAACTGCTGCTTGCTTTCGCACGCCCGCTCTGGCTGCGCGTTGCCATTGCGCTTGCCTTCGTAGCCCCAGCGGCGATCGCGGGCTATCACGCGACCCATGGCATCGTGAAGCACGCCATGCCGTCTGACACTTGGCAGATCGCCTTTTCCGTCGTCGGCGCGATTGCGGTCGGCATCACGGCGTTCCTGCGGATCGCGACGATGGCCGCGCCCGAACCGGCCGGACAGGGCATGGCGCGGGGCTGACACCGACACAGCCGTCGGAGCATGGCCAGCAAGCCGGCATGGCTCCCACCCTCGACGCCGGAGATGGGCGAAACTGGCCGTCAAGCAGAGATCGCAATGTCGGGCCAGAAATAGCGTAAGGCACGTCGGAGCGGCGCTGAACGGGTAGCCAGCCCCCCGCACAGTCACTTGATGACGCAGGCGCGGATGGCGTCTCACGAGCCGTTGGCTGCGGGAAGCCCATCGCGATCATCGCCAGGACAGGTGGTACGTCGTTCACCGGCAGCTATCCGTTGCCAGGATTTCGGCGGCTGCATGGGACCGCCACGTTCTCCCTTGATCTTTCTGTCAGGTCGACCGCTCCAACACGGCCTCTTCAATGGGCTGATCTGGCCGAAGGTCGGCTGCGCCTCGATCGCCTATGCCGCAATGGCGCCAATCGACTTTCTTCCCCTGCCGGCTGCGCCGTCATTCCTCGCGAATCAACAAAGTCGCCTGGCTGCCATCCTCCGCTGGCGCTGCGGCCCTGCGGGTGCGGCGTCGATCGCCTTCGGCCCGTCGATCGCCATCGAGGCCGCAATGGTGCGGGCTCGGAGCTTCAGATCAAGGAGAACTGACATGGCGACCATCGGCACCTTCAAGAAGACCGGCAACAACGAATTCGCCGGCGACATCGTCACCCTCAGCGTCCAGGCCAGGAACGTCCGCATCGTTCCCGAGACCCGCGCCACCGGCGAGAACGCCCCCAGCCACCGCGTCTTCGTCGGCCGCGCCGAGATCGGCGCCGCCTGGTCCAAGCGCTCCAACGAGGGCCGCGACTATCTGGGCCTCAAGCTCGACGATCCGAGCTTCAACGCCCCGATCTTCGCCAACCTCGTCAACGACGAGGACGGCGAGGGCTACAGCCTCATCTGGTCCCGCCCCAGCCGCCGCAACGGCGACTGAGGCGCCCGCGACGCCCCGCCCGGACGATCCGGGCGGGGCCATTCGCCGTTCATAGCCGACCGAATCAGTCACAACGCCGATCGCTCCGAAGAAGGCCAACACAGCGTTTTGTGGCTGGTCCTTTACCGCTAAAGCGACTATTGTAGTCGTAGTTCTGGCATGTGCATTCGTGTCGGTGGGAGGTGATCATGCATGATCACCGCCCGACAGACGCGGGCCGCACGCGCGTTGCTTGGTTGGACGCAGGAGACGCTCGCTGAAAAGGCCCTGGTATCCCTGACCGCGTTGAAGCGCCTCGAGTCCGAGAGCGGACTCAAGGTGTATGAGACGACGCGCGATCAGGTGCGCCGGGCGTTCGAGGCCAATGGCATCGTCTTCCTCAACTCCGACCAGGGGGAAGGAGTGATGTTCGTTCGTGCGAAGGTCGACAGTCGCAAATCACCCTGATATCGCCCGCAAGGCGCCTCGGCGATGCCTGCCATGCATCACGCGATGCGCCAACGTCCCCTCCCACTGCCCGTCGAACGCCTGGTTAACAAATAAGGCCCGGGCGGATATGGTGAGGCCCTGGGGGCTGAGGTGACGCAAGTACATTTTCTCGATGAACCGCCGCAGAGCGCGGCGCTCACGTCCTATGACCGTGAGCATATGAAGCTCTAGATGCGCCTGCTCGACGCAGCGACCGACGGCGCCGACTGGCGCGAGGCCGTCACGATCCTGTTCGGCCTCGATCCGGCTCGCGAGCCGGGTCGCGCGCGCCATGTCCATGACACCCATCTCGCCCGCGCCCGCTGGATGACTGAGCACGGCTATCGCCTGCTCGTCCGCGAGGGCCGTCCCCACTAGCCGGAATAGCGATGCCGGTCAGGCATCGCCCGTTGCCACCTTCGGGGCTTCCGGCGGCCTCTGCAACCGGGAATGGTGCGCCTCCCGGTAGACAGCGCGCAGAGGACGCCCATGACCCCTGACATATCCCGGTGGCGGTCGACATCGACCTACGACTATCTCGACGATCTCGTATCGCCCGATCTCGGCTGGGAATGGCTGCGGCGCAACGGCGACTATCAGCGCGACTATGCCGAGACCAGGCGTCCGGCGTGCGACCTCGGGGAACTGACGAGCCGGGTGCGGAGACGCTGGGGGTTGCGATTTCCTTGCCCGCCCTTCGTTCAACGCGACCGAAATTCCCGTCTTCTGGTGCCCCGAGGACGACACCAGCACCGTGCTGCTGACGGCCGCGCCTTCCATACTTACCGCCGATAGCAATCTCTTCACCGTCGTTCAGGAAACCGCCGCCCGCTCCGACGAACAGGGCGTCCATTTCCTGCACGATCCCGGAGATGGCCAGGTTCTCCATCTCCTGCGGCTGGCAGGCGTTGCCGGCGGTGAACCCCTTGCCGCGCTGATACCGCTCGACCTCGACGGCCTCGACCGTCTCGAAGCCGTCCAGCGTCTGCTCAAATCCCTGCTCGGTCGCGCCGTGCCGGCCGATACCCGCCTGACCAGCCAACAGCGCCGGCGTATCCGTCACATGCTGCAAGCGGTCGATGGGCGCATGAACGGCGCGACCTACCGCGAAATTGCAAACGTCATTTACGGCGTGTCTCGCGTCGCATCCGATCCCTGGAAGTCCTCGGCGCTGCGCGACGCGACCATGGACCTTGTCAAGGACGCCCTCGCCATGATCGCCGGGGGCTATCGCGTGCTCCTGCGCCATCGCCGCCGATCCTGACCCGATGCCGGAAGGGGGTGCGAATTTCGCACTCCCTTCTTCGCACTCCCCCCTCGCGGCTGTCCTTCGCCACCGTGGCCTGCATCCGCCGCTCTTCGCCAGCGGCCTCAACGAACCCACGGAGGCCCGATCATGTCGCCCAATCTCGCCGGTTTGCCGCCGCGCTTTCTCAGAACTCCCGAAGCCGCGCGTTTTCTCGGCCTCTCCGGCCGGACGCTGGAAAAGCACCGCACCTATGGAACCGGCCCGGCCTATCGCAAGCTCGGCGGCCGCGTCGTCTATGCGATCGAGGATCTCCAGGCCTGGGCCGACCGGGGCGCCGTCACCTCGACCTCCGACCCGCGTGGGTCTGTCCTGCCCGCCAAGCGCCATGAACCCGCACCGGCGGCCCACGCCGGTCGTACCCGTCGCTGAGACGTCCGATCATGAAGCGGCGTCGCCTCATCACCTCGACCGAGCGGGCCAAGCTCGATCCCTTCATCGTTGCGACCGGCGACGCCAGCCCGCGCGATCAGCGCGATCTCATGGAGCGGCCGTTCTTCTCGCTCGCCAAGGCCAAGCGCGTCGCGCCGATCCTCTACGAAGCCGGCGGCGTCCGCGTCGAGGTCTTCGCCGTACCCGAGCACGGCATGGCGACCATCTGGGATGCCGATATCCTCATCTGGGCCGCCTCGCAGATCGTCGAGGCCGAAAATCTGGGTTTCAGGACTTCGCGCTTCCTGCGCTTCACGCCCTATCAGCTCCTGACATCGATCGGCCGTGAAACCGGCCAGCGTGATTACAAGCTGCTGAAGGGCGCGCTCACCCGCCTGCAATCGACCGTCATCCGCACCACCATCCGCCAGGGCGAGCATTGGCGCCGCCACCAATTCTCATGGATCAACGAATGGGAGGAATGCGTCACGCGCGACGGCCGCCTCGAGGGCATGGAGTTCGTGCTGCCCGACTGGTTCTATCGCGGCGTCACCGACCGCTCCTTGGTGCTCACCATCGACCCGGCCTATTTCCGGCTGACGGGCGGCATCGAACGCTGGCTCTATCGTGTCGCGCGCAAGCACGCCGGCCGCCAGCCGCGGGGCTGGATTTTCGAGTTCGCCCATCTCCACGAAAAGTCCGGCAGCCTCATGCGCGTCTCCGACTTCGCGCTCCAGCTCCGGCGCATCGTCCCGCGCCAGCCGCTGCCCGGCTATCGGCTGTACATCGAGCACGAAGGCCGGCGCGAACTGCTACGCATCGTGCCGACGAAATCATCCACAAGACCTGTGGATGGCGCTGTGGATGCGGTCGGGACTTCGCACGCAAGTGGTATCGGGATTTCGCACGCAGGACCATCGGGACTTCGCACGCAGAGATCGCAGTTAAGTCTCTGGCCAGAAACGACGATTCCGGGCCTTAACTCAGAATCTAACAGTGAATCTAACTCTTATGTTGCGCGGAGCGAAGTGGAAAACATCGTCGCTGCCGCCATCAACGGGCTCCTCCGAAAGACATCCGGGGCGCGGACAACCGGCAGCGACACCGCTCACCCACCGCGACTGCCCCTTGGGCGCAAGCCGGGAGGGGCACGATGATCGTCGCGTTCCTCAACCAGAAGGGCGGCGTCGGAAAGACCACGCTGGCGCTGCATCTCGCGGGACAATGGGCGCGGCAGGGACAGCGCGTCGCCCTGATCGACGCCGATCCGCAGGGCTCGGCGCTGGACTGGTCGCAGCAGCGGGCGCGCGAAGGCCTGCCACGTCTGTTCGGCGTCGTCGGCCTGGCCCGTGACACGCTGCATCGCGAAGCGCCGGAGCTGGCGCGCGATGCCGATCACATCGTCATCGACGGACCGCCGCGTGTCGCTTCGCTGATGCGCTCGGCGCTGCTCGCCGCCGATCTGCTGTTGATCCCCGTACAGCCGTCGCCCTTCGACGGCTGGGCATCGGCCGAGATGCTGTCGCTCCTGCACGAAGCGCGCATCTATCGCCCGCAGCTTGCCGCCCGCTTCGTTCTCAACCGCTGCGGCGCGCGTACCGTCATCGCCCGCGAGACGGCCGAGACGCTTGCCGATCACGATCCGCCGGTGCTGGCGGCGCAGATCTGTCAGCGCGTCGCTTTTGCCGATACGGCGCAATCCGGGCGGCTCGTCTTCGAGATCGATGAGGACAGCCCGGCCGCGCGCGAGGTCGCGGCGCTCGGCATCGAAGTGGGGAGGCTCGCGCCATGAGCGGGCGCGCTCCGAAACGCGGTTTCGCGTCGCGCCCGGCCGACCCCGAGCGCTGGATCAAGGCGTCGGATGCACCGCTGGCGCGCGGCGTGGATGCAGCCGGCTTCACCGCCCGGCTGACGATCGACGTCACGCCCGAGCTGCGCGGCCGGATCAAGATCGCGGCGTTCCAGCGCGGACAGACCGTCGCCGACATGCTCCGCGACCTGCTCGCTCGCGAGTTCCCGCCAGACCAGGGAGACAAAGAATGACCCGCAGCGCGGACCCCCGCATGCGCGGCGGCCACTTGTCGGCCGGCCCCGTACCATTCACCACGCTCGTCGAGCTGACCTGGCATGAGAAGAGGATCGAACAGTGGATCCGCTTCGGTCGGGAGGTTTACGAGCAGATCCTCGACCGCCGACGCCGTGTCGTGGGCTTCGCACCGAACAGCCTTTTCGCCTTCGTCCGCTGGGCGTCCAACGACTACGGCACGATCATCTCGCGCATCGACATCGTGCGCGCCATCGACCGCGGCGAGCCCTGTCAGACGCTGCCTTTCGTGCGGCCCGGCGGCGACATCCTCTTGAAGATCGAGGGATGGCCCAGGGTCGAGCGCGTGCTTCAAATCATCGATGCCATTGAGGCGCTCGGCATCGATCCGGCCGATGTTTCGCCGGACCACTGGCGGCACGTCCACAACCGCCTGACCGCCGGCCATGAGCCGCGCGCCTACACCGCCGAACGCCATCGGGCCTTCCTCCTGCGCCGGAGGACCGCGCCATGACCCGCTTCGGCTATGTGACGCTCACCTGCCTCATGACCATGGGCGTCGCCGCTTCGGCGCTCATCGAAACGCCGAAAAAGCTGATCTGGAACGCCTCGGCGAGCGCACCGATCGGGCTCTATTCGATCGAACCGGCTGACCTGCTCGAGGTGACGGACCTGGTCGCCGTCGATGCGCCCGAGCCGCTGGCGCGCTTCCTCGCCGAGCGCCGTTACCTGCCGCGTGGGCTTCCGCTGATGAAGCGTATCGCCGGTTTGCCGGGGCAACAGGTCTGTCGCTTGCGATCCGCCATCACCGTCGACGGGATCGCGATGGGCGCCGCGCTGGACCGTGATCGTCTCGGCCGCGATCTGCCCGTCTGGCGTGGCTGCCGGCGCATCGCCGACGGTGAGGTCTTCCTCATGAATCGGGAGACCCGCGACAGTCTCGACGGGCGCTATTTCGGCCCGCTTCCCATGAGGTCGATCATCGGCCGCGCGGTCCCGCTCTGGACCGATGAAGACGGCTCCGGCCACTACGAGTGGCGCGCGCCAACCCGATGACTGACCCGATGACTGACCCGCTGATCGGCGTGCCGTTCGCGCCGAACCTGTTCACCCACCGCAGACGAAAGGAACCTGCAATGTCACAGATCGGTCGATTCACCCGCACCAAATCCGGCTATTCCGGCCGCATCCATACGCTCACGCTCGAGGCCGAATTGGTGCTCGTTCCCGCCGAGCATTCGGATGCCGAGAATGCGCCCGACTATCGCATCCATCTCGGCGATGCCGACGGACCGGAGGTCGGTCAGGAAGTCGGCGCCGCCTGGAAACGCACCGGCGAGAAGGCGGGCGACTATGTCTCGCTGCTCATCGACGATCCCGCCTTCGTGCAGCCGATCCGCGCCAACCTGTTCCAGTCCGGCGACGACAAGTCCGCCTGGTCGCTGCACTGGAACCGCCCGCCCAAGCGCGGTGAGCGGGAGTGACGCCATGCCGATCTTCTGCGGTCTCGATGTCGCCGGGCGGTTTCGCGCCGCCCGAGGCATCATCCTCCTTCTCCTCTCCGGCCTCGCGTTTACCATCACACCGCCGGTCGCCACGCTGGCGCAAATCGCGCCGCCGGAACGTCCGGCTTCGGCCGATCCCTACGCCGCTCATGTCGCCGAAGCCTCGCAGCGCTTCGGCGTTCCGGCCACATGGAGTCGGGCGGTGATGCGCGCCGAGAGTGCCGGCGACGTGCGCGCGATCTCGTCTGCTGGCGCCATGGGCCTGATGCAGATCATGCCCGATACCTGGGCGGACTTGCGCGTTCGTCATCGGCTCGGCGGCGATCCCTACGACCCGCGCGACAACATTCTGGCGGGCGCGGCTTACTTACGCGAAATGTATGACCGCTACGGCTCGCCGGGCTTCCTCGCTGCCTACAATGCCGGCCCCGGCCGCTACGAGGAATATCTGTCGGGAGCACGTTCCTTGCCGGCCGAGACCCGCGCCTATGTCAGGGCGCTCGCACCTTTTGTCGGCGGTGGCGACATCGTCGGACCCGTCACGGTTGCCACCGCCGAGCCGGTGTTATGGACCCGTGCGCCACTCTTCGTCGCCCGCGCGGATGCCGCATCGGCAGCTGGTCCTGTGCAGTCCGACGGTCGTTCCGGTGACACTGCGGATGCGCCCGGCGTGCGCGGTGTTTCGGCCATCGCGCCGCAATCGAGCGGCCTGTTCGTCGCCCGATCAAGTGCGGGAGAACCGTGATGACGGCGTTCTTCGGCAATCGCAGTCTGGCGTGGCGCGGCGCATCATGGAGAGCGTGGAGGCGGAAGGCAGGCAACACGACCGGACGATGGCGGGATAAAAGGCCGCGAGGTGCGGCTTGGTTCGGTCGTGGTTTTTCAAGGACTTGCGTGGCGAATTCGCGAGGTGCGCCCGAACGGCGAACCTCGCGAGTTCGGCGTTTTCGCAGGAATTTCCGCGCGTTGATGCGATGTGCGGAGGTCCGGCCATGAGCGGCGAGGACGATTTCCGCATTCGCCCTGGCCGCATCCGCTCCTCTGGTTCCCAGCGGACGAGGCCCTTCATCGCCCAGGCGCTCGCTGCCGCCCAGAAGGCCGGCGGCCGCGTCTCGCGCTCGGGGAAAATCACCTCCGGCAACCGCTCGCGCTTCGGGCGCGGCGTGCGCGCCAGCGTGCAGGCGAACCGTCTGCTGACCGGCCGCTCGCGCGGCGCCGTCATCAAGACCCGCGTCGTGCGCCACCCGGCGCGGTCCCCGCCGCTCGCCGCGCATCTCGGCTTCCGCCGGCGCGAAGGCGTCCCCCGGGACGGG
>JBBDMC010000179.1:0-13803 GCA_040878485.1 Bauldia sp.
GGCGGCCGCGCCGGCGGCGCCAGCCGTCTTGAGCAGTTTGCGGCGGGTAAGGCCGCGCTTGCGTTTCCAAGTGGTCATCTTCTCCTCCCGGTTTTGACGCGACCCCGCCATTCCCGTTCGCGGGGCGCTGAGCGGCTCCCACTTCGTCCGATCGTTCGCGGCCATCGGCGCAAGGAGGCAGCGTCGCGATGCCGGAAGACGCGGGAGTTCCCGTCGACAGGGAGCACCCGAGAAGCCGGTGACCGCTTCCACCCCACGGCATTTCCGAGTAAACGCTTGACACGATCACGGTCTCTCGTTCGATTATCGAACAACCGTTCGTTATTCGGCCAGTTTCCGCGAGGTTTGAGACGGTGTCAACGGTAGAGCGTCCGGAAACTCCTCGGCTCGGTGCCCAACCTGGTCGGGCGCAGAGTCGGGGGCGCGCGACCGCGGCCGGCCGCCGCGACGGCAAGGAATTCATGGCATCGCTTGCCAAGGGGCTTGCGGTGCTCGGCGCCTTCGGCGAGCGACGGCCGTCGATGAGTCTCGCCGAGGCAGCCTCCGTTGCCGGGCTTTCGCGTGCCGCGGCACGCCGCGTCCTCCTGACCCTCAGCGAGCTCGGATTCGTCGAGCAAACCGGCCGCGATTTCACGCTGACGCCGCGCATCCTCGAGCTCGGATTCGCCTACCTCTCGATCCAGTCCTGGATCGACAGGGCCGGGCCGCTCATGGCGGAACTCAGCCGCGACTTCGACGAGTCGTGCTCGGCGGCGATCCTCCAGGAGACCGAGATCGTGATTGTGGCGCGGATGGCGGCGCCCAATCGGCTGATGTCCTCAGCCGTCGCGGTCGGCACGCGACTGCCGGCGTTCCATACGGCGCTCGGGCGGATTCAGCTTGGATTCCTTGACGAATCGGAGATCTGGCAACGGCTCCGGGCGGAGCCAATCCAGGCCCACACCGCCAGTACCATCACCGATCCGCAGGCGCTGGTCGAGCGCGTCCGAGCCGATCGTCTCCAGGGCTTTTCGATCGTCGACGAAGAGCTGGAAAGGGGACTGCGGGCCATTGCGGTACCGATCGTGAACCGCAGCGGGAAGGCTGTGGGTGCGGTTGACTTGGCTGCCCACGCGATGCGGACAACGCGGAACGAGATGCGCGCCAGGTTCCTACCCCGCCTGCGGGCGGTGGCGGAGGAAATCTCGCGCTCGATCGTCTAAGCGCCACTTGCCGCGGATCGGAGTATTTTCTATCGTCGGCGTTCGAAATTCGCACGCAAGTTCGAATGGCGAACAAGGGAGAGAGACCATGGACGCCAAGGTGCGGGAGGACGCCAAGGCATTCGCCCGCAAACCCGAGACCATCGGAGACGTGGCGAGCGCCAGGCCGATGGCCGCCGCAGAGTTCCTCCAGTCGCTGAACGACGGGCGCGAGGTCTACATCTACGGTGAGCGGGTCGGCGACGTCACCAAGCATCCGGCGTTCCGCAACACGGCGCGAATGATCGCCCGCCTCTACGACGCGCTCGACGACCCAAAGCACAAGGACAAGATTCTCACCCCCACCGACACCGGCAACGGTGGGATGACCCACGCCTATTTCAAGGCGCCGAAGACGCTTGCCGACCTGTTGCAGGGCCGCAGCGCCATCGCCGAATGGGCCAGGCTGACCTACGGCTGGATCGGCCGCTCGCCCGACTACAAGGCCTCGTTCCTGGCCACACTCGGCGCCAACGCCGACTTCTACGACCCGTACCAGGACAACGCCAAGCGCTGGTACAAGTTCAGTCAGGAGCGCGTGCCGTTCATCAACCACGCCATCATCCATCCGCCGGTCGACCGCGATCGGCCGCCGAACGAGGTGGCCGACGTCTGCTGCCACGTCGAGAAGGAGACCGACGCCGGGCTGATCGTCTCGGGCGCCAAGGTGGTGGCGACCGGATCGGTGCTGACCAACTACACCTTCGTCGCCCACCACGGGCTGATCCCGATCCAGGACAAGAACTTCGCCGTCGTCTTCATGGTGCCGACCAACACGCCAGGCGTGAAGTTCATCTGCCGCACTTCCTACGAGATGTCGGCGACGGTGATGGGGAGCCCGTTCGACTATCCGCTGTCCTCCCGCCTCGACGAGAACGACGCCGTGTTCATCATGGACAAGGTTCTGGTCCCCTGGGAGAACGTCTTCGTCTACGGCGACATCGAGAAGGCCAACAACTTCTTCCCGCGCACCGGCTTCCTGCCGCGCTTCGTCGTCCACGGCTGCACGCGCCTGGCGGTCAAGCTCGACTTCATCGCCGGGCTGCTGCTCAAGGCGGTGGAGGCGGCAGGGACCAAGGACTATCGCGGCGTCCAGGCCAACGTCGGCGAGGTGATCGCCTGGCGCAATCTCTTCTGGGGCCTGTCGGACGCGATGGTGCGCGACCCGAAGCCGTGGATCGGCGACTACGTGCTGCCCAACATGGACCCCGGCAACGCCTACCAGATCATCGCCACCATCGCCTACTCGAAGGTCAAGTACATCATCGAGCAGACGGTGGCCTCGGGGCTGATCTATCTCAACAGCCACGCGATGGATTTCAAGAGCCCGGAGATCCGACCCTACCTCGACCGCTATCTGCGCGGCTCCAACGGCTACAAGGCGGAGGAGCGGGTCAAGCTGATGAAGTTGCTGTGGGACTGCCTGTCGACGGAATTCGGCGGTCGCCACGAGCTCTACGAAATCAACTACGGCGGCTCGACCGAAGAGATCCGCCGCTATGCCCTGTTCGGCGCGATGGCGAACGGCAACGCCGACAAGTTCAAGGGCTTCGCCGAGGAGTGCATGGCCGAGTACGATCTCGACGGCTGGACGGTGCCCGACCTCACCGATCCGGGCGAGCTCAGTTACCACGCCCGGCGCGGCGAGCGGTAAGGCGCGCGGCCATGAATGCGGTCGAACCGCTCAGCCAGATCGAGCCGGCGTTGTTCCGCAAGGTGATGGGCTCGTTCGCCAGCGGCGTGACGGTGATCGCGGCGCGGGCGAACGGGGGAATCCGGGGGATGACGGCGAACGCCTTCATGTCGGGGTCGCTGGAACCGCCGCTGTGCATCGTTTCGATCGCCAAACGCGCCCACATGCACGGCCATCTCGCGGCGGCCGAGCGTTTCTCGGTCAACATCCTGGCCGCCGGACAGGAGGATGTCGCCGCACACTTCGCCGGAAACCCGGTGCCCAACTTCAAGGTCGCGTTTCGCGAGCACGCGGGCGTACCGGCGCTGCCGGGCACCGCCGCTCTCATCGCCGCCGAGATCGCGGCGAGGCACGACTGCGGCGACCACACGATCTTCGTCGGACATATCGCCGCGATGGTCGCCGAGGAGAGGCCGCCGCTGCTCTACCACGCCAGCCGCTTCGCCGCGCTGGTGCCGCTGCGCGAGTCCTCGCCGTCGGTCCCCGAGTTCTGGTAGGCGCCCGCCATGGCGGTTGCGGAATTCGTCTACAACAGCCCGCCGATCCGCGTCGTCTTCGGCTTCGGCACGATCGGCAAGGTCGCCGATGAGGCATCCAGACTCGGCATGCGACGGGCTCTGGTGCTGTCGACGCCCGAGCAACGGGCGGACGCCGAGCGGGTGCTGAGGCTGCTCGGCGATCGCGGGCGTGGCGTGTTCGCCGGCGCCCGCATGCACACGCCACTCGAGGTCACCCAAGAGGCGATGGCGACCGTCGGTCGGGACGGGATCGACGGAACCGTTGCCCTCGGCGGCGGTTCGACGACCGGGCTCGGCAAAGCGATCGCCTGGCGAACCGACCTGCCGCAGATCGTCATCCCAACAACCTACGCCGGCTCCGAAATGACCGACCTCCTCGGCGAAACGGCCGGCGGCGAGAAGAAGACCCGGCGCGACCCGAAGATCAGGCCGGAGACGGTCGTCTACGACGTCGAGCTGACCCTCGGCCTACCACCCAAGCTGTCGGTCACCTCGGCGCTGAACGCGATGGCGCATGCGGTCGAGGGCCTCTACGCCAAGGACGGCAACCCGGTGCTCTCGTTGATGGCGGAGGAAGGGATCCGGGCGCTGGGCGCAGCGCTGCCGGCTTTCGCACGCGACCCGCGAAACCGCGACGCGCGTGGCGACGCGCTCTACGGGGCGTGGCTCTGCGGCATCGTGCTCGGATCGTCGTCGATTGCGATCCACCACAAGCTCTGCCACGTGCTCGGCGGCACCTTCGACCTGCCGCACGCCGAGACGCACGCGATCATCCTGCCGCACGCGATCGCCTACAACGCGGCCGCGGCGCCCGAGGCGATCGGCCGGGTGGCGCGGGCGCTGGGGGTCAAGAACGCGGCGGCGGGGCTCTTCGACATGGCGAAGGCCGCCGGCGCGCCGACGGCGCTCGGCGCCATCGGAATGCCCGAGGCCGGCCTCGACCAGGCCGCCGATCTCGCGGTCGCCGACCCTTATTGGAACCCGCGGCCGCTCGAGCGCGACGCAATCCGGGCGCTTCTCGACGACGCTTGGCGTGGGCGGAGGCCGAAAGCGGCGAGTAGCGAATAGCGAATAGGGAAAAAGAGAAGCCGCGTCCTACTCGCTATTCGCAACTCGCTCTTCGCTGTTTCACCTTGCTTGGGAGGAGAACCGATGCGCGACTTCAACGAAGAGACGGCAACCGCCGCGGTCATCGAGCGCATGGCCAACGCCAAGGACGCGCGCTTCAAGGCGATCATGACCTCGGTGGTGAGACACCTCCACGCCGTCGTGCGCGAGGTCGAGCCGACCTTGGACGAGTGGATGGCAGCGATCCAGTTCCTGACCGCGACCGGCCAGAAATGCGACGACAAGCGGCAGGAGTTCATCCTCCTGTCCGATACGCTCGGCGTCTCCATGCTGGTCGACGCGATCAACCACCGCAAACCGTCGGGTGCGACCGAATCGACGGTGCTCGGGCCCTTCCACGTCGATGGCGCCCCGAAGCGCAAGATGGGCGATTCGATCAGCCTCGACGGCAAAGGCAACCCCGCGTTGGTCGCGGGCCGGGTGGTCGACGAGAGCGGCCAGCCGATCGGGGGCGCGCTCCTCGATGTCTGGCAGACGTCGAGCGACGGCTTCTACGACATCCAGGATCCGAACCAACCGGAAATGAACCTTCGCGGTCTGTTCACCACCGATACCGACGGGCGCTTCTTCTTCCGCACGGTCAAGCCGTCGTCCTACCCGATTCCGACCGATGGACCGGTGGGCAAGATGCTGCTCGCCATGGGACGGCATCCGATGCGACCGGCGCATATCCACTTCATCATCGGCGCGCCGGGCTTCGAGCCGGTGACGACCCACATCTTCGTCGCCGGCGATGAGTACCTCGATTCGGACGCGGTGTTCGGCGTCAAGGACAGCCTGATCGAGCCGTTCGCGTTGAGGGACGATCCGGGCGAGGCGAGGAAGCTCGGACTCGGCAACCCGTTTTACCTCGTCAGCCACGAGTTTGGCCTCGTTCGCCAGAGCGCCAACGGGAGGATTGCGGTGGCGCCGGCAAGGAAGGCCTAGTCCGACTTCTTCTGTGCCTTCAGCCAGGCTTCGTATTCGGGACGGGCTTCCTCGGAGAGCGGGTAGTAGCGGCGGAGATCGCCGCCCTCGAACAGCCGCTGGCGCGAGAATTGCTCCCATTCGTGATGGACGGAGGCCTGCTTGATCAGCTCCGGCGCCATCTTGACCGGAACGACGACCGCTCCGTCATCGTCGGCGACGATGATGTCGCCGGGCATGACCAGCACGCCGCCGCAGGCGATCGGCCCGTTGACCGCGAAGGGCATCAGATCGGTCTGGGTGTGGAAGTTCGGCGTCAGTCCGCGGACCCACAATCCGAGGTCCAGACGCTTGGCGTTGGGGTAGTCGCGAATGCACCCGTCGATGACGATGCCGACGCCGCCCTTGCCCTTGAAATAGGTAAGCATCATGTCGCCGAAGACGCCGCTCTTGAGGTCACCGCGCGCGTCGACCACGACGATGTCGCCCGGCTGCGCGTGATAGAGCACATGCCGGTGCAACTGCTTTTCCGGCTCGGCGTATTCGTCGACGCCGTACATGTCCTCGCGCTTGGGCATGAACTGCAGGGTCAACGCCGGTCCGGCGACGACCTTCCCGGGGCTCCGCGATACCGGGCCGACGATGAAGGGATTGCGCACCCCCATCTTGTTGAGCGTGCTGCTGGCGGTGGCGGCGCCGATGTGTCGGATGGCCTCGGTCCACTCTCTGGGCGGCCGGGTTATGTCACTGGTGCTGATCACGCTGGCTTGCCCCCCGCTTCAAGGTTCTCTTCCGGCCCCGGGCCAGGCTTCAATCGAAGAACCCAGCATCTTCGGTCGAGAGGTATCGCCTCGCCTTCTCCGGAATGATGTCAACGCCCATGCCGGGGCGGTCCCAGACCTCGATCATGCCGTTCTTGACGATCGGGTTGGGCAGGCCATCGACGATGTCGTACCACCACTTCGGATCGCCGATCGGATACTCGAAGGCAATGAAGTTGTGGGGCAGGGTAGCCGAGACCTGGACCAGCGCCGCAAGACCGAGGAGGCCGTTGCCGGTGCCGTGCGGCGCCATCAGGATGCCGTGCAGGTTGGCGTATTCGGCGATCCACTTGAGCTCGGCGATACCGCCGACGTCGCATGGGTCGGGGCCGACCACATTGACCGCGTGGCGCTCGATCAGCTCCTTGTAGTTCTGCCGCAGGTAGATCTGCTCCCCGGTGTGGATCGGGGTGGATGTGGCCTGGGTCAAGTCGCGATAGACGTCGGCGTTGACGTAAGGCACGTAGTCGCCGGTGAGCATGTCCTCGAGCCACATCAGGTTGAGGGGCTCGACGGCGCGGGCGAAGCGGATCGCATCCGGCACCGTCCAGCCTGGACCGCAGTCGAGGGCGAGGCCGACTTCGTCGCCGAGAACCTCTTTCATGGCCTCAACGCAGGCGATGATGTGCTTCATGCCGCGTTCGGTCAGAAGGCCGGAAGCGAGCGCGCCGTGGAACGGGCTCTTCTCAGCTTCGCCGAAGAAGAAGTCCGGCACTTCGCGCTTCATTCCGCTGTGGAAGGCGATGCCCTGCTTGACGAAGCTGAATTTCTCGGGGAGCGCCTTCATCCGCCGCGCGTCCTCGGCGTAGTCGGAGGGATTGTGTGACTTGAACGGCACCCGGATGGCGCCGTTGTAGACTCGCACCCGGTCGCGCACTTTACCGCCGAGGAGCTTGTAGACCGGCAGGTTGGCCGCCTTGCCGGCGATGTCCCACAGGGCGTGCTCGATGACGCTGACGGCGGCGCCCCACGGCTTGAAGGAGCCGCGCTGGCGAATTCGCACCATCACCCGCTCGACATTGGTCGGGTCCTGGCCAACCAGCGCCTCGCGGAAGTGCATGATGAACGGCTTGAGGTAGGGCTTGTACTGCTCGACCTCGCCGTAGCCGCTGATGCCTTCATCGGTCACGATGCGGACGATCGGGTTCTTCCCGATCACGGCGCATTTGACGTCGGTGATCTTCACTATGGGAAGCCCCTCGTGAGACACGGTCGGCGTGAACCGGTGCCGTACTGCCCGACGTCGCGAAGCTAACAGATGGCAAATCCAACGTCACCTGACACTGTAATCCGACGTCGCCGACGACAAACGAACCCTTGTCGGAGGGATCGCCCGCTGTTACCGTCGAGAACAAGACAAGAAGAACAATAAACGGAAACTCAAACAGCGGGAGGAACGCCACAATGACTTATCGAAGCTACATTTCGGCGGGCGCCGGCCTGATCGTCGCACAGCTGCTGGGCGCGACCGGCGCGCCGGCCGCCGATAGCGGCATCGACTTGTCCAAGTGGTCGCCGGAATACGTCAAGAGCATCGCCGGGACCGAAGAATTCGACACCGCCGCCGAGTGCAGCAAGGTCACCCCGCTCGATTACAAGGGGCGCGTGAGCTTCTGGTGGACCGGGCCGGTCGACTCCGATCCGGAAATCTCGCATCGGATGGACGACGAGTTCTGGGCAGCCTGGAAGGCGGCCTATCCCAACATCGAGACGGACGCGCAGCACATCGTTTACAACGAACTGCTCGACAAGCTGCGCACCGCCTTGCTTGGCAACGCCGGCCCGATGGTCACGAGACTGCAGATCCTCGGCGGCGTCGAATTCGCCGCGAAGGGGTACTTCGAGGAGCTGAAGCCGGAGGACGCCGGATACAACTCCGCCGACTTCTGGCCGGGCGCCATGAAGTCGGTGACCTGGGAAGGCAAGCCCTACGGCATCCCGACCAACAACGAAACCATGGCGATGATCTGGAACGCCAAGGTCTTCGCCGATGCGGGCCTTGATCCCGAGCATCCGCCGGCCACGTGGGACGACGTCGTCGCCTATTCCAAGACCATCCACGACAAGCTCGGCGTTGCCGGCTATGGCCTGGTGGCCAAGCAGAATGCCGGCAACACCCCGTTCCGCTTCATGCCCCAGCTCTGGGCCTATGGCGGCGCGGCGCTGGACGAAGCCGATGCGGCACCAACCTACGATACCGTCGGCCTCAACAACGACGGTGCCAAGGCCGCACTCCAGGCCGCCTACGACATGTACGTGCGTGACAAGTCGGTGCCGACCTCGGCGCTGACCAACACCCAGGCCGAAAACCAGGCCCCGTTCATCGCCGGCCAGCTCGGCATGATGATCGCCCACCCGTCCGAATACGCCAGGATGCTCGATCTCGCCGGCAAGGCGACCGGCGCCGACAAGGCGGTTGCCGACGAAGTCGTGGCCAACATGCGCTACGGCCTCATCCCGAAGGGCCCGGCGCGCCGCGCCGTGGTGTTCGGCGGCTCCAACATCCACCTCGTCAAGGCAGAGTACGTCGACGGCGGAGTGGACGAGTTGGCGGCGAAGGCCTTGATCTGCTTCTACACCAGCCCGGAATGGTCGACCAAGCTGTCGTGGGTCGGGTCGAACCCCGGTAACCTGCGCGGCTTCAAGACCCAATGGATGAAGGAACGCCTCGACACCATCAAGTTCCTCGACGTCACAACCTCGATGCTGCCCAATGGCATCCCGTTCCCGGTCATCCCGCAAGCGCCGGAGATCATGAACATCATCGTCCCGGACATGCTGCAGAACGCGTTGACCGGCAAGATGACGGTCGATGAGGCAGCCGAAGACGCGGCCGCCAAAGTCGAAGAACTCGTCAGCGGCTTGTAGGCCTGCCCCCGGAAGGGGCCGGCAGCATTCGTGCTGCCGGCGCCTTCAGTTTCAAAAAGGGACGTGGCCCGTGACGATTGCAACGGGACAGGCGACTGCCGGGCTGGCGCCGGTGAGGACGCGCAAGCGTGTCGGCATCCTGCGGCGGATCGTCAACCACCGCGCCGACTACCTCTATGTTTTGCCGGCACTGGTGGTGATGCTGGTCGTCATCGCCTACCCCGTCTACTACACGATCGAGCTCAGCTTCTTCAAGACGCCGGCCAACCTTCAGATAAGGGATAAGATTTTTGTCGGGCTCGATAACTATGGGACGATCTTGACCAGCGCGTCCTTTCGCGACGTCACCATAAACACCCTGATCTGGACGATTTCGTCGACCCTGTTCGCTTTCCTTCTCGGGCTCTTCGCCGCGCTGGCGTTGCACCGCGAGTTCGTCGGGCGGGGCATCCTCCGCGCCATCTTCCTCATTCCTTGGGTGGTGAGCGCCGTTGCCGCGTCCTATGTCTGGAAATGGCTTTACCACTCGGACTTCGGCGTCATCGGTGCGCTTGCCGTCCAGCTCGGCCTTTCCGACAAGCCGATCAACTTCGTCGACAACCTCTATACCGTCCTGCCGTCGCTGATCGTCGTGAACATCTGGAAGGAATTCTCCTTTGCCATGATCATGCTGATGGCCGGCCTGCAGACGGTGCCCGAACAGCTGCTGCGCGCCGCGCAGGTCGACGGCGCCAATACCTGGCAGCGCTTCTTGCACGTGACCTTTCCGCACCTCAAGGGCATCTCGATGGTCACCGTGCTGCTGCTGATGGTGGCCAACTTCAATTCCTTCATCATCCCTTGGATCATGACCGGCGGTGGCCCGGCGGGCGCTTCGGACATCTGGATTACCCAGATCTATCAGCTCGCCTTCGGGCGTCAGCGGTGGGGGGTCGCATCGGCCTACGCGGTGATCCTGTTCATCGTCATGATGGCGCTCGGCTATCTCTACGTGAAGGCGCTGACACGCGGCGACGAA
The DNA here is from genome assembly GCA_040878485.1 of Bauldia sp. Taxonomy (GTDB): domain Bacteria; phylum Pseudomonadota; class Alphaproteobacteria; order Rhizobiales; family Kaistiaceae; genus JBBDMC01. The sequence goes on from JBBDMC010000179.1 coordinate 10,194, forward strand.
GCGAGGGCCGGATGACGGCGTCAGCGATTGCCGGCGAGCGGGCGATCACGCGCAAGCCCATCGACTGGTGGCGCTGGGCCGGTCGGGCGTTCCTCTCCTTCCTGTTGATCTTCACCGTCATGCCGATGGCGTGGATGGTGCTGACGTCGATCAAGTCGCAATTCGCTGCGATGCAGTATCCGCCGCAATGGTGGCCGGCCGAGCCAACGCTCGAGAACTACATCAAGCTGCTCGATCCCTCCAACTCGGTCGGCCAAGAGTTCCTGCGCTATTTCTGGAACAGCTTCTATGTGGCGCTGGCGACAACCATCCTCGCCGTCATCGTCGCCGTGCCGGCGGCCTACGCCTTTTCTCGCTTCCGCTTCCCCGGCCGCACCTTCCTGTTTTTCTCGGTCCTGCTCAGGAACATGTTTCCCGCGGTCGTCTTCCTGGTGCCGCTGTTCATCCTGATGCGCTGGCTCGGGCTGGTGAACACCCACGGATCGCTGATCCTGACCTATCTAACCTTCGGTCTGCCCCTCTCGATCTGGCTGTTGAAGGGGTTCTACGACAACATCCCGATCCAGCTCGAGCAGGCGGCGCGGATCGATGGCGCGACGCGGTTCCAGGCCTTCCTCCTGATCGTCATGCCGCTCTCCTCGCCGGGCATCATCGCCACCTCGATCTTCTCCTTCATCGGCGCCTGGAACGAGTACGTTTATGCCTACACCTTCCTGTCGAAGGAGAAGCAGATGACCCTGCCGGTGGGCATCCAGCGCTTCTTCGCCGAGTTCGCCACCGACTGGCCGGGGCTGATGGCCGCAACATTCTTGATGAGCGTGCCGGTGGTGGTGCTGTTCCTGGTCCTGCAGAAGTACTTCGTCCGCGCGCTGACGGAGGGCGCGGTCAAGGCGTAGTCGCGACCGCTCCCGGCGCATCGTGGTTGTGGCCGCGGGCTCGTAAGGATTGGCGATGGCCGAGGTTGAGCTTCGGGAGGTGGTCAAACGCTACGGCAACATCCTGGCCGTGGATCACGTCTCGCTGACGGTCGAGGACGGCGACTTCGTCGCCCTGGTAGGACCGTCCGGCTGCGGCAAGACGACGACGCTCAATCTCATTGCCGGGCTGATCGAACTGACCGACGGCGAGATCCACATCGGCGACCGCTTGGTCAACGATCTCGATCCCAAGGATCGCGACATCGCCATGGTCTTCCAGAACTACGCGCTTTACCCCAACAAGACCATCTTCAAGAACCTCGCCTTTCCGCTCAAGATGCGGAAGCTGCCGACGGCGGAGATCGAGCAGAAGGTGCTCGCCGCGGCGAAGCTGCTTCACATCGAGCACCTACTCGAGAGACGGCCGCGCGAATTGTCGGGCGGCCAGCAGCAACGCGTGGCGCTCGGCCGGGCTCTGGTGCGCGACCCGCGCGCCTTCCTCATGGACGAGCCGCTGTCCAACCTCGACGCCAAGCTCAGGGTCCAGATGCGGGCCGAGCTGAAGCGCTTCCACCAGGACCTCAACGCCACCGTCATCTACGTCACCCACGACCAGCTTGAGGCCGTGACCATGGCCGACAAGATGGCGGTCATGCACGGCGGCGTGCTGCAGCAGTACGACGCGCCCGAGCGGGTCTTCGCCAAGCCGGTGAACACGTTCGTCGCCGGTTTCGTCGGCAGCCCGGCAATGAACCTCATTCCCGCCACGGTCGTCTCCACCGGATCGGGGGCCGCGGTGCGAGGAGAGGACGACTGGAGCTACGAGCTGTCGCCGGAGAACGCGCGCAACGCCCTGCGCTCGAGCAACGGCTCGGTGATCGTGGGGGCGCGCCATAGCACGATCAAGCTCCATCACGAAGCTCTTGCGGGCGCGATTCCGGGACGCGTCTACACCGTCGAGCCGACCGGCGACATCACTTTCGCACACGTCTATCTCGGTTCTTCGGTCGTCGTGGTGAGCGTCACTCCCGACGTCCGCCTCGAGCCGGACGACCGTGTCTGGATCGAGTTCGACCAGAAGAAGATGCACCTCTTCGATGGAGCGACAGAACAGGCCTTGACCGTCGCCGACTAGTGGTTGCCGCCACTCGTCGCGCCTTGCGGATTGCCTGAGCCTTGCGGCCTTCCGGAGACGAAAGCCGACGGACAAAAAGGGGAATTCAGTGAAGATAACGAGTGTTCGGACGGCGGTCATCCAGGGAAATTTCCCGTGGGTGTTGGTCAAGGTCGCCACCGACGGGGGCGTCACCGGTCTCGGCGAGGCTTATTGGGGGGCCGGCGTTGCCGAACTCATCCACAAGGCGCAGCCGCTGCTGATCGGCGAGGACCCGGTCAACATCAACCGGCTGGTCGAAGTGATGATCCGATGCCTGTCGGGCGAAGGGTCGCAGGCCGGCGCCACGGTGACCGCGATCAGCGGCATTGAGATCGCCCTGTGGGACCTTCTTGGCCGCGTGCTCAAGGCACCGATCTCGACCTTGTTCGGCGGACGCTTCCGCGACAAAATCCGCATCTACGCCGATTGCCACGCCGGCGAGACACCCGATCCGGCCGACTATGCCAAAAGAGCACGCGAGGTGGTCGGCGAAGGCTTCAGCGCCATCAAGTTCGATCTCGACACTCCGAATCCCTACACCATCGACATCTCCAACGACCCCCATCCCCGCAGGCGGTGGTTCGAGCCGTTCAACCGAACGATCGGCTCGCGGGAGATGACGTGGATGGTCGACGTCGTCCGCGCGGTGCGCGAGGCGGTGGGGCCGGATGTCATGGTCGCCATGGACGCGCACTGGAAGTTCGGGGTCAACGACGCCATCAAGCTGGCTCAGGCGCTGGAACCGTTCGACCTCTTATGGCTGGAGGATCCGGTGCCGCCGGAGAACATCGAGGCGCAGCGCCACGTCACGCATTCGACGCGCACACCGATTTGCACCGGCGAGAACCTCTACCGCAAGCACGGCTATCGCGAGCTGATCGAAAAGCAGGCGGCGCGCATCATTGCGCCCGACATCCCCAAGATGGGCGGTCTGGCTGAGGCGAAGAAGGTCGCCGACCACGCCGACCTCTACTACATCCCGATCGCGCCCCACAACGTCGCGAGCCCGATCGGAACGGTCGCCGGAGCCCATGTCTGTGCCGCCATGAACAACTTCCTGGTGATGGAGTATCACGCTCATGACGTGGAATGGTGGGGCGACCTTGTCGAGGGCGAGCCGACGATCGTCGACGGCTACATCCACCTGAACGAGCGACCCGGCCACGGGCTGACGCTCAATGAAGATGTCGCGCGGGCGCACCTGAAGCCGGGTTCCAGCTTCTTCGGCGAGCAACCCTGGGCGTAATCTTGCCGCCTTCACGCCGGACCCGCAATCGATGAAGATCACCGCAATCCGCCCTTTCCCGGTGTGGGTCGGAATCCGCAACCAGCTCGTCGTCAAGGTCGAGACCGACGAGGGAATCGTCGGCTGGGGCGAGTCCGGGCTGTCCGGGCGCGAGAAGGCGGTGATCGGAGCGATTGAGCATTTCGCCGAGTTCGCGGTCGGGCGCGATCCGTTCAGGGTCGGCGCACTCTGGCAGGAGATGTACCGCAGCCAGTACTTCGAAGGCGGCCGTGTACTCACCGCCGCGCTTTA
>JBBDMC010000180.1:0-13795 GCA_040878485.1 Bauldia sp.
CCACAGCCTTACTCCCAAGTCCCGGGTGAACAACCTCCATAGCAACGACACCTAGAGCGCGAAGCCGGCCTGGCGCGCGAGGTCGCTCAGCGAGGCCTCCGGCCGCGGCCCGACGTGGCCGATGACCTCCGCCGCGGCGATGGCTCCGAGCCGCGCCGCGTCGCTAAGCGCCAAGCCGCGCACCACTCCGTAGAGGAAGCCGGCAGCGAAGAGGTCGCCGGCTCCGGTGAGGTCGATCAATCTGTCGACCGTCGTCGCCGGCACGCTCTCCACGCCCTGCGGCGTCACCACCAATGCCCCGTCGGCTCCTATGGTAACCGCCGCCAGCGCCGCGTCGCGGCCAAGCGCCGCGACCGCCGCCTCGAGGCTCGCCGTCTCGTAAAGCGACCTCGCTTCGGAGTCGTTGGCCAAGACGATGTCGACGGTGCGCGATCGGATCAGGTCGAGAAATTCGGCGCGATAGCGGTCGACGCAAAAGGCGTCGGAAAGTGTCAGCGCCACTTGGCGTCCGGCCTTGTGGGCGATGGCTGCGGCGCGGCGGAACGCCTGCTTGGCCTGCGGTGGGTCCCACAGGTAGCCCTCGAGGTAGGTGATCGCCGAGGCGCCGACCAGCGTCTCGTCGATGTCGTCCGGCCCCAGCGCCTGGCAGGCGCCGAGGTAGGTGTTCATCGTCCGCTCGCCGTCCGGCGTGATCAGGATCATCGAGCGGGCGGTCGGCTCGCCGCCGGTGAGCGACGCCGTCGCGAAGTGGACGCCGCTCGACCGCATGTCGTGGCGATAGAAGCGGCCGAGCGTGTCGTCGGCGACCTTGCCGATGAACGCCGCCCTCCCGCCGAACGAGGCGACGCCGGCGGCGGTGTTGCCGGCGCAACCACCGGAGGCCTCGATCGCCGGGCCCATGGCGGCGTAGAGCGCCTCCGCCCGCTCCCCGTCGATGAGATGCATGCTGCTCTTGGCGAGCCCCTGGTTCACCAGGAAGTCGTCCTCGGCACGCGCCATCACGTCGACGATGGCGTTGCCGATTCCGAGCACGTCGAACTGAGGCTGGCTCATGAAGGCCGGGCTGAGGCGGCGGCGACAGGCGGCGCGACTATACCGGCGGGCGGTCGGCGCGCAACCGCGCCTCACATGCTCTTGTCGGGATAGCGGCAGAGGTCGGCGATCAGGCAGCGCAGGCACTCGGGCCTGCGCGCCTTGCAAACGTAGCGGCCGTGGAGGATCAGCCAGTGGTGGGCATGGCGCTTGTAGCCCTCCGGCACGACCCGCTCGAGCCCCTGCTCGACCTCGAGCGGATTGCGTCCCGGGGCGATGCCGGTGCGGTTGGCGACCCGGAATATGTGGGTGTCAACGGCAATGCTCGCTTCGCCGAAGGCGGTGTTGAGCACCACGTTGGCGGTCTTGCGCCCGACTCCTGGGAGCGCTTCGAGAGCCTCGCGCGAGCGTGGCACCTGGCCTCGGTGCTCGGCAACGAGCTTCTTCGACAGGGCGACCAGGTTCTTCGCCTTGGTTCGAAACAGGCCGATGGTCCGGATCAACTCGGTGATCGCCGGCTCGCCGAGGGCGACCATCGTCTCGGGCGTGTCGGCTTTGCCGAAGAGCTTAGGCGTCGCCTTGTTGACCCCGGCATCGGTCGCCTGGGCCGAGAGCACTACCGCGACCAGGAGGGTGAACGGGCTGGTGTAGTTGAGCTCACCTTTGGGCTCCGGCTCCGCCGCCTGGAAGCGGCGGAAGATCTCGCTGACCGATGCCGCCGGCAGCCGGCGCCGCGCCCGCGGCTTCGCTCCGGCCGCCATTTCAGCCTCGTTCCTCAACCGCCTCGCCCATCGCCGTCCGCTCCCGTCTTTTCGCGCGTCCTGTTCACGGTCCGGGCATCCTCTATACTGACCCCTCATGACTTCTGCCAACGCCGTTGCCGAAGCGCCGCCGCTGTTCAGCGCCGTGCTAACGCCGCACCGCTCGCTCGCCCGCTCGCAGCTTCGCATCGTCATCGTTGGGCTGGCCGCTCCGTCAGTGGTTATCGGCGCCGGGTTCTGGGCCGCGGGCGCCTGGCCGGTTCCGGGGTTCCTCGGCCTTGACGTCCTGCTTGTCTATCTCGCCTTCCGACTGAACTACTGGGCCGCCGGGCAGGCCGAAGAGATCACATTGACCGGCCACCGCCTCACCGTTCGCCGGACCACCGCCAGCGGTCGCGTCTTGGTGAGCGAGATCAACCCTCACTGGGCTCGCCTCGAGGTCGCCCGCCGCCCCGGGCTCGGCGTCGTCCGCCTCTGCCTTGCTTCCCATGGTCACCGCTTGGAGGTCGGCCGATTTCTCGGCGCCGACGCGCGCGCGAAGCTGGCCGGATCGCTTGCTGCGGCGCTCGCCGAAGCGCGCTCGGCCCGCACCTGAGGCCGTGCAAGAATCGGGTGGCTCGGGCGACGTCGGCGACCTAGATGTCGGCTATCCTCTGGGGAGCACGCCGATGGACCTTGCGATGAACGCCGCCCCGCCCGCTACCGCGCGCGCCCGTCAAGCCGGTGCGCCGATATCGGATTACGAGATCGTCCGCCGCGCGATCGAGTTCATCTCGCGCGCCTGGCGCGACCAGCCCTCGCTCGAGCGGATCGCGGCCCACGTCGGGCTGAAGCCGTTGGCGCTCCAGCGCCTGTTCACCCGCTGGGCCGGCCTGACGCCCAAGGGGTTTCTCCAGGCCGTGACCCTCGACCACGCCCGCTCTCTGCTCGACCGGTCGGCTTCGATCCTGGACACGAGCTACGAGACCGGCCTATCGGGACCAGCGCGCCTGCACGACCTCTTCGTCACCCACGAGGCGATGACCCCGGGAGCCTACAAGGCACGCGGCGAGGGGGTGGTGATCCGCTGGGGCTTCCATCCTTCGCCGTTCGGCTCGGCCCTGGTCATGGTCACCGACCGCGGCCTCGCCGGCCTCGCCTTCGCCGATCCGGGGGAGGAGCGGGCAGCGCTCTCCGACATGAGGGCTCGCTGGCCGCGCGCGACCTACTTGGAGGACGCCAACGCCACGGCAGCGACGGCGCGGCGCATCTTCGACCGGGCCGCCTGGCACGCCGAGCGGCCTCTCAGGATCGTCATGATCGGCTCGGATTTCGAGATTCGCGTCTGGGAGACCCTGTTGAAGCTCCCCATGGGCGGCGCCGCCACGTATTCCGACATCGCCGCCCATATCGGCAGGCCAAAGGCCGCCCGCGCCGTCGGTGCCGCCGTCGGCAAGAACCCGATCTCGTTCGTGGTCCCCTGCCACCGCGTGCTCGGCAAGGGCGGCGGCCTTTGCGGCTACCACTGGGGCCTCACCCGCAAGCGCGCCATCCTTGGCTGGGAAGCGGGGGTAGCGGCATAGATAACAGTATTAGGCAATACGATAATCAGATTAGCTGACCGCTCCTACGGAACGAGCACGGTCTTCTCGGCAACCGTCGCGTCGGCGTTGAGCCGGTAGACCACCGGCACGCCGGTGGCGAGTTCGAGCCTGACCACTTCGTCCGGCGTCAGTCCGTCGAGAGCCATGATCAGGGCGCGGAGCGAGTTGCCGTGCGCCGAGATCAACACCTTCTCGCCCCTCAGCACGCGCGGCTGGATGCGAAAGATGTAATACGGCCACACCCGCGCCCCGGTGTCGCGGAGCGACTCGCCGCCCGGCGGTGCCACCGCGTAGGAGCGCCGCCAGACGTGCACCTGCTCCTCGCCCCATTTGGCCCGCGCCTCGTCCTTGTTCATGCCGGCAAGATCGCCGTAGTCGCGCTCGTTGAGCGCCTGGTCGCGCGTGATCGGAAGGCCCGTCTGCCCGAGTTCGGTGAGCATGATGTCGAGGGTGCGGTGGGCGCGCTTCAGCGCCGAGGTGAAACAGACGCCGAAGGTGAAGCCCTTCTGCTTAAGCGCCTTGCCTGCCGCGTGCGCCTCTTGGATCCCCTGCGGCGAAAGGTCGATGTCGCGCCAACCTGTGAACAGGTTTTTCAGGTTCCATTCGCTCTGTCCGTGGCGGACGAGCACCAGCAGGCGGTCCATGAGGAGTCCCTAGTTGGCGAGTCCGAGCACGTCGGCGATGGAGTAGAGCCCGGGCTTCTTGTCGCGCCCCCACAGCGCCGCCCTGACCGCGCCGCGGGCGAAGATCGCCCGGTCGAATGCGCTGTGCCCGATTTCGATGCTCTCGCCTTCGCCGGCGAAGATCACACTGTGCTCGCCGACGACCGAGCCGCCGCGCAGCGTCGCGAAGCCGATGTCGCCGCGCTGGCGCGGCCCGGTGTGGCCGTCGCGGCTCCTCACCGAATGCCGATCGAGCTCGATGCCGCGCCCTTCCGCCGCCGCCCGGCCGAGGAGCAGCGCCGTTCCCGACGGCGCATCGACCTTGTGCCGGTGGTGCATCTCGAGGATCTCGATGTCGAAGTCGGCGTCGAGCGCCTTCGCCGCCTGGCGGACGAGCCCTGCCACGAGGTTGACGCCGAGGCTCATATTGCCCGATTTGATGATCACCGCGTGTCGGGCGGCGGCCTTGATCTTCTCCTCGTCGGCCGCCGACAGGCCGGTGGTCCCGATGACGTGGACGATGCGTGCCTGCGCCGCGATCTCCGCCAGCGCGAGGGTGGCCGCCGGCTGGGTGAAGTCGAGGACGCCGTCGGCCGTGGCGAAGGCGGGGAGGGGATCGGCGGCGATGCGGATGCCGTTGGCGCCGAGCCCGGCGAGCGTGCCCGAATCGGCGCCGATCTCCGGCGCCTCGGGCCGTTCGATGGCACCGCCGAGGCTCACCCCTTCGATCTCCGAGATGACCCTGATCAGGGTCCGCCCCATGCGCCCCGCCGCGCCGGCCACCACCAGCTTCATGTCGCTCATCGCGCCTCTCCCGGCTTCCTATAGCAGGGGCGATCAGAGGTAGCGAACCGAAGTCACGGCTGCTGGCCGTCGTAGCCCTCCACGACGATGAGATCGAACTCGGCGATGCCCTTACGCATGGCCTTGGTGCGGTGGTACTCGGGCGAATGGTAGCAGTCGACCGCCGCCTGGTAACTCGGGAATTCGATGACGACATTGCGCGATCGCGAGCGCCCCTCCGGCGCCTCGAACGAGCCGCCGCGGACAAGAAATCGGCCGCCGTATGGTCGCAGGGCCTCGTTGGCGGCGGTCCGGTAGGCGTCGTATCTGGCCCGATCCGTCACGTCGATCCGAATCACCCAGTAGCCTTTGGCCATCACTGCCCCTCGCTTGCCGTCGCCGCGCGGTTGATTTCCGCGATGATCGCCGTTGCTGCGTCGAGCGGATCGTCGGCCCCCGTGATCGGCCGGCCGACCACCAGGTAATCGGCGCCGGCCCGAACCGCCGCTTCCGGCGTCGCCGCCCGTTTCTGGTCTCCCGCCTCGGCGCCTGCCGGACGGATGCCGGGCGTCACGATCACCATGCCGCTTCCGAGCACCCGCCGCGCCGACGCGGCTTCCGCCGGGGCGACGACGACGCCGTCCATGCCGGCCGCCCGTGCGTCCGCGGCGCGCCGACCGACCAGCTTGGCCACCGTCTTGGCGTAGCCCGCCGCGGCGAGGTCGTCGTCGTCCATCGACGTGAGCACGGTGACGCCGAGCAGCCCGAAGCGGGTGTTGCCGCGCGCCTTGACCGCGGCGCGCATCGCCTTCGGGTAGGCGTGAACGGAGACAAAGGTGATGCCCATGGACGCGACGCTGTTGATCGCGCCGGCGATGGTGTTGTCGATATCGAGCAGCTTGACGTCGAGAAAGACCCTCTTTCCCGATTTGGCCAGACGCTCGGCAAACGCCAGTCCGTCGTCGGCGAAGGCGAGCTGCAGCCCGATCTTGTAGAACGAGGCCGCTGTGCCGAGGCGGTCAACGATTGCCTCTGCCTCGGCGACGCTGGCAAAGTCGAGCGCGACGATCAGCCGGTCGCGGGCCGGAAGCAAGGGCATGCCGATGTGTTGCGGCAGGCGGCGGGCCGGGTCAAGGGCCGGTGATCGCGGGATCACCGTCGATCTCGCGCCCACCCGCCGACCGAAGCGTGGTCGGTGGGATCAGCCGCGGTCCGCCAGCCGCCCCGCGAACTCGACCAGGCTCTTGACCACCGCCCTCAGCAGCTTCGCCTGCGCCTCGTCGACGAACACGCCCGATTCATCGAAGGCGTTCTGCGCCATCGACACCTCGATCCGCTCGGGGATGACGATGCCGCGCACCGCCGTCGCCAGCACCTTCCTCAGATCGATCACCGCCCGGGCGCCGCCGATCCGCCCGTCGGAGGTGCCGCCAAGGGCGTAGACCTTGTAGCGGTAGGGGACGGTCCCGGTGTGCCTGACCCGGCTCACCCAGTCGATGGCGTTCTTGAGCAACGGCGGCAGCGAGTGATTGTACTCCGGCGTTGCGATGAAAACGCCGTGATGGGCGGCGATGAGCTTGGCGAGCCGGGTGGCGCTGTCGGGAACCCCTTTTTCTTCCTCGTGGTCGCCGTCATAGATCGGCAGCGGATAGTCGGCGAGCGAGAGGTGGGTCACCTCGGCGTCGGCGAGCGCCAGTTCCTTGGCGGCGAGTGCCGCGAGCTTGCCGGAAAAGGCGCCGGCGCGGACCGAGCCGGCAAAGACGAGGACCTTGGTTGAGGGCATCGCTCCTCTACTCCTGCGGCGATTGGCTTCCGCCACCATCTGTCGCGCCGGGCGTCGGCATCAACCCGCCGGCCGGCGATAGACCCACACCCGTGCCGGCGGCAGGTTGGCCAGCACCAGCGCCGTCCGCTCGACGGTGAACCGTCCGGGAGCGGCCGCGACCGGCGGGCCGAGCCCGTAGGAAAACTGGATCAGTCGGCCGCCGGGGAGGACGCGGTCGAGCGCGTTTTCGATCAACCGCCGGCGCTCCTGTCGCGGACGGTTGCGGAGCGGCAGGCTGGAAACGACCGCCGCGTAAGGCCCGGCGAGGCCCGGCGGCAGCGTCCCGTCAAGGTCGTAGGCGTCCCCCGCGACCACGCTCAGTCCGCGGAAGCGCTCAACCAGCAGGGCGCAGAAATCCGGGTTGAACTCGACCGCCACGATGCGCTCCGGCGCGATGCCGCGCTCGATGAGGGCGGCCGTCACCGGGCCGGTCCCCGGGCCGAGCTCGAGCACCGGCCAGTCGCCGTCCGCGGCAACCTCCCGTGCCATGGCCCGCGCCAGCGCCGATCCCGACGGGCTGACCGCGCCGGTTACGCTTGGCCTCCTCAGCCAGGTCAGGAAGAAGCGGAGGTGATCGGAGGCGGTCATGATTAGGACGCCCAGCTCGCAAAAACGCGCGCCTCCTCTCCCAGAGGGAGAGGGCTTTGAGCGTTGAGAGCCAAGCGAACTACGCGAAAAGGGTGAGGGGTTGTGGCGCTATCCGGAGAGGGCTGTAACCCCCCACCCTTCATCCCTAAGCTCGCGTTGCTCGCTAAGAGCTGAGGCCCTCTCCCTCTGGGAGAGGCAGCCCGCAGCGTTCTGCGGGCCGGAGGCTTCACCCGCCCAGACCCTCGAGGAAATCGCGCACCCGGGCGAAGAAGCCGGTCGACTCGGGGTTGTTGTCGGCCGACGACCCCTGCTCGAACTCCTGCAGGAGCTCGCGCTGACGCCGCGTCAGGTTGCGCGGCGTCTCGACCGCGACCTGGATGTACATGTCGCCGACGCGGGCTGTCCGCATCACCGGCATGCCCTTGCCCTTGAGGCGGAACTGCTTGCCGGTCTGCGTCCCGTCGGGAACTTTGACGCGGGTCCTGCCGCCGTCGATGGTCGGCACTTGGAACTCGCCGCCGAGCGCCGCCGTGGTCATCGACACCGGCACGCGGCAGAAGATGTCGGCCCCGTCGCGCTGGAAGAACTCGTGCGGCCGGATCGACAGGAAGATGTAGAGGTCGCCCGCCGGCCCGCTGCGCAAGCCGGCCTCGCCCTCCCCGGCGAGCCGGATGCGCGTGCCGTCCTCGATGCCGGCCGGGATGTTGACCGACAGCTTGCGCTCCTCGGTCACCCGTCCGGCGCCCCGGCATTCCGGGCAGGGGTCGGAGATCACCGATCCGCGTCCTTGGCAGGTCGGGCAGGTTCGCTCGATCGAGAAGAACCCCTGCGACGCCCTGACCCGTCCGTGCCCCTCGCAGGTGGCGCAGGTCTTCGGCGCCGATCCGGGTTTGGCCCCGTCGCCAGAGCAGGTCTTGCAGGTGACCTTGGTCGGCACCTCGATCTCGGCGGTCTTGCCGGCGAAGGCTTCCTCCAGCGAGATTTCCATGTTGTAGCGCAGATCGGCGCCGCGCTCGCGGCCGGAGCGCGTGCCGCCACGCCGGCCGCCGCCCATCATGTCGCCGAAGATGTTGTCGAAGATGTCCGACATCGAGGCGGTGAAGTCGTTGGTGAAGCCACCCGTGCCGCCCGGCCCGCCGTGCTCGAAAGCGGCATGGCCGAAACGGTCGTAGGCCGCCCGCTTCTGCGGGTCCTTCAGGCACTCGTAGGCGGCACTGACTTCCTTGAACTTGACCTCGGCGTCGTGATCGCCCGGGTTCTTGTCCGGGTGGTGCTGCATGGCGAGCTTGCGGAAGGCGGCCTTCAGCGTCTTGTCGTCTGCGTCTCGGGCGACGCCGAGCACGTCGTAGAAGTCGGCCCTGGCCACTCAAGCCACCCTTGCTGCGCCCTGAGTCGGGCGCCCCAGTCGAAGCCACTCCGGCCGCGTCAGACCCATGGTGCTCATCGCGTAAGCTCGCCCGTCGACCACCCAGGAACCCATCGCAGCGCTCTCGTCGCGAAAACCGGCGCGCAGGTAAAGACGGCGTGCCCTGTCGTTGGTGGTGAGCACTCCGAGTTCGACGGTCTCGGCTTCCATCTCGGCGAAGGCGATCCTCACCGCCTCGTCGAAGAGCGCCGCCCCGAAGCCCGCGCCGCGGCGCGCCGGCGCCACGCCGAAGCGACCGATGCGCACCCACAGTCGCGCCCGGTCATGGAGGAACTGGACGTGACCGATCGGCTTGTCTGTGCCGTCGGGGGCGGTGAAGCAGGTGCGCGGCCGCGCCTTCGCGCCTTCTCCAATCCACGCCGCCAGCTGGTCGTCGGTCAGCGGAAAGCGGACCTCCGGCCCGCCCCATTGCGCAAGCTCGGTTAGGTCGACGAACCACCGCGCCATCTCCTCCGCGTCCGCCGGGCGTGCCGGGCGAAGGTTGATGTTCATGGGGTGTCCGCAGGCTGGCTGGCTTAGGCCGACTTCTTCTTGTCGTCGTCGTCGACTTCCTCGAAGTCGGCGTCGACCACGTCTTCGCTCTTCTGCTCGCCCGAGCTGTCTCCGCCGGCCGCCCCGGTTCCGGTCTGGCTCGCGGCGTACATCGCCTCGCCAAGCTTCATCGCCGCCTGCGCCAGCGCGCTGGTCTTGTCCTTGATCGCTTCGGCGTCGTCACCTTCCATCGTGGTCTTGAGCCCGGCGACCGCCGCCTCGATCGCCGACTTGTCGGCCTGCGAGACCTTGTCGCCGTAGTCCTTGAGCGACTTCTCGGTCGAGTGGACCAGCGCCTCGCCATGGTTCTTGGCCTCAACCAGGGCGCGGCGCACCTTGTCCTCGGCGGCATGCGCCTCGGCGTCCTTGACCATCTTGTCGATGTCGGCCTCGCTGAGACCGCCGGACGCCTGGATGCGGATCTGCTGCTCCTTGCCCGTTCCCTTGTCCTTGGCCGAGACGTTGACAATGCCGTTGGCGTCGATGTCGAAGGTGACCTCGATCTGCGGCACGCCGCGCGGCGCCGGCGGGATGCCGACCAGATCGAACTGGCCGAGCAGCTTGTTGTCGGCCGCCATCTCGCGCTCGCCCTGAAAGACGCGGATGGTGACCGCGTTCTGGCTGTCCTCGGCGGTCGAGAACACCTGGCCCTTCTTGGTCGGGATGGTGGTGTTGCGGTCGATCAGGCGCGTGAACACGCCGCCCAGCGTCTCGATGCCGAGCGACAGCGGCGTCACGTCGAGCAGCAGGACGTCCTTGACCTCGCCCTGCAGCACGCCGGCCTGGATCGCGGCGCCGATGGCCACGACCTCGTCCGGGTTGACGCCCTTGTGGGGCTCCTTGCCGAAGAAGTTCTTCACCGTCTCGATGACGCGGGGCATGCGCGTCATGCCGCCGACCAGCACGACCTCGTCGATCTGGCCCGCCGACAGCCCGGCATCCTTGAGCGCCGCCTTGCAGGGGCCCACGGTCCTCTGGATCAGGTCGTCGACCAGCGCCTCGAGCTTGGCGCGGGTGAGCTTCATGGTCAGGTGCTTCGGCCCGCTGGCGTCGGCGGTGATGAATGGCAGGTTGAGTTCGGTTTGCGTCGCCGACGACAGCTCAATCTTGGCCTTTTCGGCGGCCTCCTTCAGCCGCTGCAGAGCCAGCTTGTCGCCGCGCAGGTCAATACCGCTCTCCTTCTTGAACTCGTCGGCCAGATAGTCGACGATGCGCATGTCGAAGTCCTCGCCGCCGAGGAAGGTGTCGCCGTTGGTCGACTTCACCTCGAACACGCCGTCGCCGATCTCGAGGATCGAGATGTCGAAGGTGCCGCCGCCGAGGTCGTAGACGGCGATGGTCTTGCCTTCCTTCTTGTCGAGGCCGTAGGCGAGCGCCGCCGCGGTCGGCTCGTTGATGATTCTGAGCACGTCCAGCCCGGCGATCTTGCCGGCGTCCTTGGTCGCCTGGCGCTGGGCGTCGTTGAAGTAGGCCGGAACCGTGATCACCGCCTGCTCGACCTTCTGGCCGAGATAGGCTTCCGCCGTTTCCTTCATCTTCTGCAGGATGAAGGCCGAAATCTGCGAGGGGGAGTATCTCTTGCCGTCGGCCTCAGTCCAGGCGTCGCCGTTCGGCGCCTTGACGATCTTGTAGGGGACCAGATGCTTGTCCTTCTCCACCATCGGGTCGTCGTAGCGCCGGCCGATCAGGCGCTTGACCGCGAAGAAGGTGCGCTCGGGATTGGTGACCGCCTGGCGCTTGGCCGATTGGCCGACGAGCCGTTCAGCCTCGTCGGTGAAGGCGACCATCGACGGCGTGGTGCGCCCGCCCTCGGAATTCTCGATGACCTTGGCGGCCTTGCCCTCCATGACGGCGACGCACGAATTGGTCGTGCCGAGGTCGATACCGATCACCTTAGCCATGTGCCTGTCTCTCCTTGTCGGCAGACCGAAGCGGGTCCCCTTCGGGCCCCCGGTCGATCCCCTGACGCGATTCGCAGCCGCTGTCGAGGAAGGCCCCCGCGGCCGAGGTTCTCGGCGTATATAAGAAGGCGGGAAATCGGCCGCAAGCCGCCGAAGACGAGGGGAGGTCGATATGCCGTGGGTTCGCAGACGTTTGGCGCTCCGGCGCCTGTCGGGCGCCATCCTCGCCGGCCTGATCGCGGTCACCGCCGAGCCTGCCGGCGAGGCCCTCGCCCAGGCCATGACGCCGCCCCCCGGCTCGCCGCTCCGCGCCCAGATCCTCGACGCCGTCCGCCCGATGGTCGAGGCGGAGGTTGGCAAGCCGGTCGAGTTCGTCGTCAACGACATGAGGGTGCTCGGCGAATGGGCTTTCATGAGCCTCACTCCCCAGCGTCCGGGCGGCGGCGCCGTCGAGTACCTCTACACCCGCTACCAGACCGCCTGGGAGAACGACATGTTCGGCTACACCGTGTCCGCCCTGCTGCGGCTGACGCCGAAGGGCTGGCTAGTCTACCAGTACGATTTCGGCGCCACCGACGTTCCCTGGATCGGTTGGTGGAACTACTACCCGGTGCCGCAGGAGGTGTTCCCGCCCCATTGATCGAGATTGCGCCCGGCTGCCGGCTTCACGCCGGGTTTCTGGACCCCACCAAACAGCAGCGGCTCGTCGCCGAGCTTCGCCGCGCGACTGCCGCTGCCCCGTTCTTCACCCCCGTCATGCCGCGCACCGGCAAGCCGTTCTCGGTCCGCATGACCAATCTCGGGCCGCTCGGCTGGGTGTCGGACCGCGACGGCGGCTACCGCTATCAGGCGACGCATCCGGTCACCGGCAAGCCTTGGCTGCCGATCCCGGAGACTGTGCTCGACGTCTGGCGTGACGTAGCCGGCTATCCCCATCCGCCGGAAGCCTGCCTCGTCAACTATTACGAAGCGACCGCCCGCATGGGCCTGCACCAGGACCGCGACGAGGAGGATCTTTCAGCGCCGGTCGTCTCGATCTCTCTCGGCGAGACCTGCCTTTTCCGAGTCGGTGGCGTGAAGCGCACCGACCCGACCCGTTCACTGAAGCTTTCCTCCGGCGATGTGGTCGTCCTTGGTGGAGCCTCGCGCCTCGCCTTCCACGGCGTCGACAAGATCTACCCCGCCACCTCGACGCTGCTCGCCGACTGGTTCGCCGACGGCGGCCGCATCAATCTGACGCTCCGGCGGGTGAGCCCGCAGCGCTGAATACGCAGGGTCGATCCGCGTCGGAATCTCGTACCACACCTCGACCGCGCAGCCGTCCGGGTCGCGGAAGAAGACATACGGCTCGCCCGGCACGAATTCGCCCTTGTCGGTAATCGTGCCCCCGGCGCGCTCGATCGCCGCCGCGGCGGCATCGATGTCGGCGGGATCGACCAGCCGGAAGCCGAAGTGCCTCACACCTGCGGCCGCGCGCCGCGTCGTTTGGTCGTCGTCCGATTTCTCCAGCACCAGCACGTCGCGCGTGCCCGGCGTCTGAGTTGGGCGAAGGCGGGGGCGCGATGCACCGCGACCATGCCGAAGATCTGTTCGTAGAAGCGCACCGCGCGCCCGACGTCGTCGACGGCGAGCGCGATGTGGGTCAGGCCGTAGGTGCGGACATGCGTGCGCGGCATGTCCGGGACGATAGCAGGCCGGCCTACATGCTCCCCGGCGCCGGCACCATCCAGCCCTGCGCCGCTCCGCCGGGGGCGGCAACGATGGCAAGGCGGCCGACGCCGGCAACGTCCCAGGCTTCTCGCATCACCTTGCCGCCGGCCTCCTTCACCTTGTTCAGCCGCTTGTCGAGGTCGTCCACGGCGACATAGGTGAACCAGGTCTCCGGCATGTCGTCGAACATCGGTCCCTCCATCTTGAACATCCCGGCGACCATCTGATCGCCGGCCTTGACGATGGTGTAGGTCCCATACATGTCGCCCATCGGCATGTCGTCGTAGGTCCAGCCGAGGGTCTTCTTGTAGAAGTCCTTGGCCTTCTTGACGTCGCGGGTCATCAGCTCGTTCCAGTGGAAGGCTCCGTGCGCGGTCATTCGATCCTCCTTTTAACCGATCGGTTAAATGAGCATAGCCGACGAAGCGTGACGCGCAAGGGATAAGTTCGCCAGATGATCGAGAATGAACGCGGCCGCGGTCAGCCGCCGATGTTGAACGCCGCCAGCGCCGCCATGTTGACGATGTCGGAGTCCATGGCGCCGAGCGAAACGATCTGCACCGGCTTGTCGAGACCGACGAGCAGCGGCCCGATCACCGTCGAGCCGCCGAGTTCCTGCACCATCTTGGTCGAGATCGCCGCCGAGTGGTAGGCCGGCATGACCAGCACGTTTGCCGGCCCCGACAGCCGGCAGAACGGATAGGCGGCCATCGCCTTGGCGTTCAACGCCACATCCGCCGCCATCTCGCCGTCGTATTCGAAGTCGACCCGACGCTTGTCGAGTATCTCGACCGCGTCACGCACCTTGCGCCCCCGCTCGCCCTCCGGCTGCCCGAACGTCGAGTAGGCAAGGAACGCCACCCGCGGCGTGTAGCCGAGACGGCGCGCCACCCCCGCCGCCTCCTCGGCGATGTCGGCGATCTCCGCCGGCGTCGGCAGCTCGTGGACTGCGGTATCGGCGAAGACGACGACCCCCCCGCGGGCGCGCACGAT
>JBBDMC010000181.1:0-13780 GCA_040878485.1 Bauldia sp.
CATGCCCTTGGCGCCGCCCTTGAAGCGCAACAGGATGTTGTCGTTGTCGTCGAGCCGGCGGCCCTTGACGAAGGTGGTGAGGTCGGCGCACAGCGATTCCAGCGTCAGCCCGCTGACGAAGCAGGCGAGGTTGTAGGCGTGGGTGCCAATGTCGCCGATCGAGCCGCCGGCGCCGGAGCGCTGCGGATCGGTCCGCCATTCGGCCTGCTTCTGGCCGGTCGCCTCGAGCCGTTCGGTCAGCCAGTCCTGAGCATACTCGGCCTGGACGACGCGAAGCTCGCCGAGCTCGCCCGCCGCCACCATCGCGCGGGCCTGACGGATCATCGGGTAGCCGGTGTAGTTGTGGGTGAGGGCGAAGATCTTGCCACTGCGCTTGGTCGCCCGCACCAGGTCGCGCGCCTCGGCAACGGTGAGCGATAGCGGCTTGTCGCAGATCACGTGGATGCCGGCCTTGAGAAACGCCTTCGCCGCCGGAGCGTGCACGTGGTTGGGGGTGACGATCGCCACCGCCTCGATACCGTCGGCGCGCCTGGACTCGGCCTTGGCCATCTCCTCGAAAGTGCCGTAGGCGCGGTCGCGGGCGATGCCGAGCTCGAGCGCCGAGGCGATGGCGCGCGGCCGCTGCGACGACAACGCGCCGGCGACCAGCTCGTAGTGGTCGTCCATGCGGGCTGCCAGACGATGGACGGCGCCGATGAAGGCGCCCTGGCCGCCGCCGACCATGCCGAGGCGGATACGGCCGCTATCGCCCTTGGCGTCGCTTCTCCCCTGAACCATGTCGCCCTCCCCGCTCGCTATGCCGAACGCCTATGCATACCCGTTTCCGTCACGAGCGATAGGCCTGTCTGCCGATGCCCTGAACCGGGATGTTCTGCGCCGCCAGGACCTGGTTCTGAAGGGCGTACATGCACGCCGCCGCCTCGTCGATCTTGCGCGTGAAGGCGATCGAGCCCTGCAGGATCGGCTTCAGCTTCTTCTTGTCCTGCACGCGCGCCGCCGGATACTCGTGCTCGACGACAAGCTGCGTCCTGGCGACATCGAGGGGCAGCAGCTCGCGGGCAGCGAGCTGGTGGTCGAGCCAGTCGACCGTGCGGTTCTGGAGATAGGCCAGCGGATCGTGGCGGGCGGTGCCGGGCAGCTCGTGCTCGGCGAGCACGACCTGCTTTTTCCAGGCGTTGAGATGATCGGCGGCGTTCGACGACGGTTTGCCCTTCTTCCAATCGCCGCGCTCCACGGTCTGGCCCCCGTAGCCCCAGGTGGCGACGCCCTTGGAGTTGATGACCTGACCCTTGACGTGGAAGCCGTGGATGAGGAAGCCGTAGCCTTCATCCTTGAGCACCTGAAAGATCGAGCGCGTGTCCTGGCCCATCAGGATCGCGTGCGATGGGTCGTAGTAGATGCGGAACTGGTCACCGACGCCGTTCTTCTCGGCGATGCCATGCAGGATGATCCAGGTGCCCGGCGTGTAGGCGATGTTGTTGTGCCAGTTGTCGCTCACCGTCCAGCCCGGCATCGGGCACTGCTCCACGGCGAAAACGAGACCGCGCGCCTTGGCCTGTTTCAGCAGCGGGATGAAATGCTCCTGGAAGTCGCCGAGATTCTCGTCCATCGAGTGCTGCTGGTTGCGGCCGACGAAACCACAGACCGCCTTCAGCCCGAGCAGCGCTGCGGCATCGAACACGCGGAGCATGAAGTCGATCTTCTTCTTGCGCACGGCGGCGTCGTGATGAAGCATGTTGTCGAAGTAGCCGATGTCGGAAATGCCGATGCCGGTCGACTTCAGCGCCGCCTCGACGCGTTTGCCGCGCGCCTTGTCGAACGGCTTGCGGAGGTCGAGCGTGTTGGCGACCGGATCGAGCATGGCTTCCGGCGGCACGTCGGACTCGGAAGGGTGGAGCGCCGCGGACAGCTGAATGTTGTCGACGCCGAGCTCGCTTGCAAACTCCAGCCACTCCTCAATGGCGCGGTCGGGATCCGGGTCGCGGACCTTGCGCGGGGTCAGCTCCTGCAGCGCCGCCGTCAGCACCCCGATCTTCATGAACTTCGGTTCGAAATTCCTTGCCATGTCCATCCTCCCGCCGGAATGCGCCTGTCTGCCGGCGCTTGTTAGAGATACGTGTTGAGCAGGCCTTCCAGGTACTCCTGCTTGCCGCTCTTCGGCTGCGGCTCGAGATTGCGCTTGAGCACGGCGCGCGACAGATCGTCGAGAGACCGCTTGCCGGCGAGGATCGCCTTGCCCTCGGGTCCGTTCCAGCCGGCGTAGCGATCGGCGAGGAAGCGATCGAGCTTGCCGTCCTTGATCATCGCCTCGGCGGCGAGGAGGGCGCGGGCGGAGGCGTCCATCGAGCCGACGTGGGCCGCGATGAGGTCGTCGGGATCGATCGACTGGCGGCGGATCTTGGCGTCGAAATTGAAGCCGCCGGTCGAGAAACCGCCGGCCTTGAGAATGTAGAAGCAAGCCAGCGCCAGCTCGGGGATGTTCATGGCGAACTGGTCGGTGTCCCAGCCCGACTGGTAGTCGCCGCGGTTGATGTCGATCGAGCCGAAGATGCCAAGCGCGGCGGCGAGCGCGATCTCGTGCTCGAAGGTGTGGCCGGCGAGGAGGGCGTGGTTCTGCTCGATGTTGATCTTGACCTGGTTCTCCAGGTCGTAGGCCTTGAGCATCCCGTAGATGGTGCCGACGTCGAAGTCGTACTGGTGCTTGGTCGGCTCCTGGGGCTTCGGCTCGATCAGGATGGTGCCCTTGAAGCCGATCTTCTGCTTGTGCTCGACGACCATGGTCAGGAAGCGGCCGAGCTGGGCAAGCTCGCGCTTGATGTCGGTGTTGAGGAGCGTCTCGTAGCCCTCGCGGCCGCCCCACAGAACGTAGTTGGCGCCGCCGAGCTCGTGGGTCAGCTCCAGCACGTTCTTCACCTGCGCGGCGGCGTAGGCGAAGACATCCGGGTCGGGGTTGGTGGCGGCGCCGGCCATGTAGCGGCGGTTGGAGAACAGGTTCGCCGTCCCCCACAGGACCCGCACCTTGGCCTTCTCCATCTTCTTGGCGAAGACCTCGCCGATCGTCCGAACGTTCTTGTTCGACTCGGCCAGCGTCTTGCCTTCCGGCGCGATGTCGCGGTCGTGGAAGGTGAAGAAGGGAACGCCGAGCAGGCGGAACATCTCGAAGGCGACGTCGGCCTTCAGCCGTGCCTGCTTCATCGGGTCGCCGGACGCCTGCCACGGGCGCCGGAATGTCTCGCCGCCGAACGGATCGGTGCCCGGCCAGACGAAGGAGTGCCAGTAGCAGACCGCGAAGCGGAGCTGGTCCTCCATCCGCTTGCCGAACACCTTGCGGTCCGGGTCATACCAGCGAAAAGCAAGTGCATCGCCGGCGCGCTTGCCCTGGTTGGCAACGGGCTCCTTGAGGGTGAAGAAACGAGAACTCATTGCGGCAGCGCCTCCTTGATGGCCGGATAGAGGTTGCGATAGGCGGCATGGGCCGATCTGTAGGCTTCGCTCAACGCCGCCACCGGGTCGATGGTCTCGCGAATGCGCGGTGGCGTGCAGACGGCGAATGGGTCGGCTTGGGTCGCCGCGATCATGCCCAGACGCGCGGCGCCGAACGCGGCGCCAAAGTCGCCATCGGCGGGGACCGCGATCGGCAGCCCGAGCACGGTAGCGATCACGGTCAGCCAATAGCGCGAGCGCGAGCCGCCGCCGACGGCGATCAGGCGCTTCGGCGACTTGAGCGGTACGGTGAGGACGTCGAAGCCATCCTTGAAGGCGAAAGCAACGCCTTCGAGCACCGCCTGGGTGAGGTCGCGGCGGGTGTGGCTCTGGTCGAGGCCGACCAAGGCGCCGCGGATGGCGACGTCGTTGTGTGGCGTTCGTTCGCCGGAGAGGTACGGCAGGAAGCGGAGCGTCGACGGCCCGGTCGGGCTGTCGCCAAGTTCGCCGACGAGTTCTCCCGCTTCGGCCGACAGCACCCGCGCCAGCCAATCGAGCGAGCCGGCCGCCGACAGCGCCACCGCCATCTGGTGCCAGGTGCGGGGAATGGCGTGGCAGAAGGCATGGACGGCCCCCTTCGGGTTGGCGCGGTGGCGGTCGGCGGTGACGAAGATCACGCCGGAGGTGCCGATCGAGATGAAGCCGGTGCCCGGCGCCACGGCGCCGACGCCGCAGCCGGAGGCGGCGTTGTCGCCGCCGCCGCCGGCGACGATGACGCCCGCCGGCATGCCCCAACGCGCCGCCAGCCGCGCCCGGACCACCCCGGTGGCGGCGCTGCCTTCGTAGAGATGCGGCATCGCCGAGCGGTCAAGCTCGGTCAGCGACAGCATCTCCTTCGACCAGTCGCGCTTGGCGGTGTCCAGCCACAGCGTGCCGGCTGAATCCGACATGTCGCTCGCCTTGTCGCCGGTCAGGTGCAAGCGGACATAGTCCTTGGGCAGCAGCACCGTGCGCACCTTGGCGAAGATCTCGGGCTCGTTGCGCTTGACCCAGAGAAGCTTCGGGGCGGTGAAGCCCGGCATGGCGAGGTTGCCGGTGATGCGCTTGGCTGCCTCGTTGAGCTCGGCGGCTTCCTTGTCCGAGCGGCCGTCGTTCCACAGGATGCACGGTCTCAGCACCCGGTCGGTCTCGTCGAGCAGCGTCGCCCCGTGCATCTGGCCGGAGAGGCCGATCCCCTTGACCGCGCCAAGCTCCTGGGCATGGTGGGTGGCGAGCTGATTGAGGACCGCCTCGGTCGCCTGCCACCAGATCGAAGGATGCTGTTCCGACCAGCCGGGGTGCGGTCGGGAGACCTCCAGCGCCGCGCTCCGGCTGCCCAGGATATTCTGTGAATCGTCCATCAGCACGGCCTTGACCGAAGACGTGCCGATGTCGATGCCGATGTACATGAGCGGGCGCCCCTCGCTCCCCGTAACGCTCGTCGGCGGGCTTGACGAAGCCGCCCGCCGCTCCGATCCTAGTAATTTGGCGACCGCCGGCAAGACAGCAGATTCCCGCCCGACGTCCGCCACATCGTTGGGCAGACTATCGATTCCGATCAATTGGTGCATATCCGTCACAGCCGCGCGGCGGCGTTGCGTCTAACCTCGTGAACGCAGGTCATCGGCTATACGAGGCTGGTTGATGAAGCCCATCTGGTATGCCGCGATCATCGTCGGGTCGCTCGCCGGACCGGCCAACGCCACTGACTTGGCCAGCTCCGCTGCGCCTTCGCTGGTGCCGGCGTCATTCGACCTAGTCTGGAGCGGACTCTACGCCGGCCTTCACGGTGGCCGGGCATGGGGCAATTCGTCGCTGGGGGTCACGGCAACCGGCGGTGGCTGGCCCGAACTGGGGCCCGGCGAATCGTACGGCACATTCGATATGGACGGTTTCTTGGCCGGCGCGTTCGGCGGTTACAATTATCAGATGGGCCGGTTGCTGGTCGGTGTCGAAGCCTCCGCCAACTATGCCGGATTCGGCTACAGCGGGGTCCTCGCCGACGACGTGTTCGAGGTGAATGTCAACTTCGTCGCGACAGTGACGGGCCGCATCGGCGTGGTGGCCGACAACTGGTTGTTCTACGCCAAGGCGGGATACGCAGGCGCGGGGGTTTCGGCGAGCTTGGTGGACGCCAGCGCCCCATCCGCTGGGAGCTGGTCCGGCAACGGTTGGGCGCACGGATATACCGTCGGCGGCGGGGTCGACGTGCTTCTCGGGCGCCACATTCTCGGTGTCGAATACGGCTACTTCAGCCTCGGCGCCGCGGACATGTCGGCGCTCGATTCCAACAGCGTCGCGCAGGTGTTCAACGTCGACGCCCGGTTTCACGCCGTGCTCGGACGCATTGGCACGCGGTTCTGAGGGCGCCGGCGGGTGCGCTCGCGCCCTGGCGCTGGGCCCTTCCGCGCAAGTTGATTGGCCCGTCCGTCTCAGCGATTGCAATCAGGACGGCTTGCCTGCAAAACGACGCGAATGCCAGCGTCCGGTCATTGACCGTGAACGCCCGCCATCCAGCCGACGCGAGAGCCATGAAAACTGAGACGACTGCCGTTCGCCTGGCAGACTACCGTGCCCCCGATTTCGCCGTCGACGCGGTCGATCTCACCATCCGCCTCGATCCGAGGCGGACCCTCGTCACGGCGCGGCTTTCGCTGCACCGGCTCGCCGAGGCGGCCGAACTGGCGCTCGACGGAGATGAATTAACCCTCGACTCGGTGGCGCTCGACGGGCGGCCGCTCGCCCCCGACCGCTATCGGGCCGCGCCCGGCAAGCTGGTGATCCGCGAGGTTCCCGACGGCCCCTTCTCGGTCGAGATCGTCACCGCGATCGACCCCACCGCCAACACCAAGCTGATGGGTCTCTACCGATCCGGCGACACCTACTGCACCCAGTGCGAGGCCGAGGGATTCCGCCGCATCACCTATTTCCTCGACCGGCCCGACGTGCTCTCGGTCTACACCACGCGCATCGAGGCGGAGCGGAAGACTGCGCCGGTGCTGCTTGCCAACGGCAACTTGACCGAGGCCGGCGACCTCGGCGGCGGACGGCACTACGCCGTCTGGCACGATCCGTTCCCGAAGCCCTGCTATCTCTTTGCCATGGTCGCCGGTGACCTCGGCGTCCTTGCCGACGGCTTCACAACCCGTTCGGGGCGCGCCGTCAGGCTCAACATCTACTGCGAGCACGGCAAGCAGGCGCGCACCGCCTGGGCGATGGAGTCGCTGAAGCGCGCCATGGCCTGGGACGAGACGGCGTTCGGCCGCGAATACGACCTCGACGTCTTCAACATCGTCGCCGTCTCCGACTTCAACATGGGGGCGATGGAGAACAAGGGTCTCAACATTTTCAACGACAAGTACGTGCTGGCCGACCCCGAGACCGCGACCGACGTCGACTTCGCCCACGTCGAGGCGGTCATCGCCCACGAGTACTTCCACAACTGGACGGGCAACCGCATCACCTGCCGCGACTGGTTCCAGCTCTGCCTCAAGGAGGGGCTGACGGTCTTCCGCGACCAGGAGTTTACCTCCGACATGCGGTCGCGGGCGGTGAAGCGGATCGCCGACGTGCGCACGCTCAAGGCGCGCCAGTTCCCCGAGGACGCCGGCCCCCTCGCCCACCCGGTCCGCCCGGAACTCTACAACGAGATCAACAACTTCTACACACCGACGGTCTACGAGAAGGGAGCGGAGGTGGTGCGCATGCTGAAGACCGTGCTCGGCGAGGACGGCTTCCGCGCCGGCATGGACCTCTACTTCGAGCGGCACGACGGCCAGGCGGTGACGATCGAGGATTTTCTCGCCGCCTTCGCCGAGGCCGCCGGGGCCGACCTCAGGCAGTTCAAGCTCTGGTACGAACAGGCGGGGACGCCCGAGGTCACCGCCAAGGGCAGCTACGACGCGCGGGCGCGAACCTACACGCTGACCCTCGGCCAAAGCCTGCCGCCGTCTCCGGGCCAGCCGGTCAAGAAGCCGATGCACGTCCCGATCCGCTTCGGCCTGGTCGGGGCGAATGGAGACGACCAGGCTTTCAAGCGGCCCGAGGGGGCTGGGATCGCCGGCGACGTCATTCACTTGACCGAACCGAGCCAGACGATCGTCTTCCACGGCGTCGCCTCGCGTCCAGTCCCCTCGCTCTTGCGCGGCTTTTCGGCGCCGGTGCGATTGTCGATCGACCTGCCGCCGGCCGACCTCCTGTTCCTGCTGAGGACCGACGCCGATCCGTTCAACCGCTGGCAGGCGGCGCAGACGCTCGCCATGCGGACGCTGATCGCGGCAAGCGCGGCGACCGCCCGCGGCGAGCCGGTTGCCTGCGACGCCAAACTGATCGACGGGCTCGCCGACGTCGCCGAGAACGCCGACCTCGATCCTGCCTTCCGCGCCCAGGTCATCCAGCTCCCGGGTGAGGCCGACATCGCCCGCGAGGTTGGCCGCGACGTCGATCCCGACGCGATCGCCGCCGCCCGCAATCGGGTCAGGGCGCTGATCGCCGACCGGGTCGGGGGGCGCCTCGAGGGGCTGTTCGAGCGGCTCGGCGACGGCCGCGCCTACGCGCCCGACGCCGCGTCGGCCGGGCGCCGGGCGCTTGCCAACGCCGCGCTCGACCTGATGGTCGCCAACCATGGCCAGGCCGCGATCGACAAGGTCGTCGGGCGCTACCGCGCCGCCGACAACATGACCGACCGTTCAGCCGCGCTCGCCATCCTTTCCGGCTCGGCGCTCCGCGAGCGCCATGCCGCCCTCGCCGACTTCTACCAGCGCTATCGCGACAACCCGCTGGTCCTCGACAAGTGGCTGACGCTGGAGGCGATGGTCCCGGCCGTCGAAACGCTCGACCGGGCGCGCGAACTCCTCGGCCACCCGGCCTTTTCCATGACCAACCCCAACCGCATCCGATCGCTCGTCGGCTCGTTCGCCAGCGGCAACCAGACCCAGTTCAACCGGCCCGACGGCGCCGGCTACGATTTCGTCGCCGACTTCGTCGTTGATCTCGATCGCCGCAACCCGCAGACAGCGGCGCGGCTACTCATCAGCTTCCGCTCGTGGCGGGCGCTCGAATCCGGGCGGCGGGCGCTCGCCGAGCGGGCGCTGAGACGGGTCGCGGCGGTGGACGATCTGTCGCCCGACAGCCGCGACATCGTCACCCGCATGCTCGCCTGACGGCCGCGGCGACGCCTCTGGGGCCGCCGTTCAGGCGCGCAGCGGCGGCCCGGTAATTATCATGCTGTAGTCGGCCGCCAGTTTGGTGATCGCGTCCAGGTCCTCGGGGATTCTGAGGTTGCGGGCGGCTGCACTCTGAAAGAAACCCTCAAAGCCCCCGGGCGTCAGGTGAACCAGGAACCGGGCCGGCTCGGATCCGGCGACGGTGAACGTGTGCTCCTTCCCGCGAGGAGCGAGAAACACTTCGCCCGGACCCTTGGTGATCGTCGCGCCGTCCAACCAGAAGACCATCTCGCCGCGGAGGACGTAGAAGGTCTCGTCCTCCTTTTGATGGAGGTGGCGCGGAGGTCCGCCGTTTAGCGGGCAAATGCTTTCGAATATTCCGATCCGCCCGTTCGATTCATTCTGGGTCAGGAGGATTCTGTACGTCTGATCGTTCCAGTCCAGGGTCGTTACCGGCTCCGGGGTCGCATGCACATTCATGGCACGGCCTCCGCTTTTCGATCTTCGCGTGGCGCCGCCGGCCGGTGGCATGGACGAGACTGTGCCAGTGGCGATAGAATAAACGAAATGAATAATCCATATGCGAGCTATTCGTATCGTGAATTGGAATTCGCTCGATCTGAACCTTCTGCGCGTCCTCGACGCGATGTTGCACGAGCGGAATACCACGCGCGTAGGTGAACGCATCGGCCTCAGCCAGCCGGCGGTCAGCGCGGCGCTCAAGCGGCTACGGCAAGTCCTGGATAATCCCCTCTTCGTGAGGGAAGGAAACCGGATGGTTCCCACTCCTCTCGCGGAGTCCCTCGAAGAGCCCCTGCGCCAGGCCCTCGCCCGCATCGAACGGACGCTGTCCGGCGGCGCGCCTTTCGACCCCGCCCGATCGACGCGGCTCTTTCGCTTGGCCGGAGACGACTATCTCTCGGAAACGCTGTTGCCCGGGCTAATGGCCCTCCTGTCCAAGCGTGCACCGGGCATCCGGTTCCAAGTGCTGCCGACGAATCCGAACCGCCTCGCGCAGCAATTGGCCGAAAGCAGCATCGACATGGCAGTCTTGAGGGCCGACGAGGAACCCCCTGACTGGATGGACCACGCCCTCGCCCTGCACGCGTCCCCAACGGTCGTAGCGTGCAAGCGGAACAAGCGGCTGACCCGCGCCGGCGTCAAGGACCGCGAGACCATACCAATCGGGCTGTTCTGCGATATGCCCCACGTATTCTTCTCGCCGGAGGGCAAGTTGGCTGGCCGGGAGGACGCAGCCCTTGCCAAGATCGGCCGCCAACGTCGAATCGTGCTGACCGTGCCCGATTTCTTCAGCGTCGCGCGCGTGGTCGCGCAGACCCAGTTGCTCGGGCTGATACCTGACCGGTTTGCCCACTCGGTTGCCAGCCAACTTGGGCTGCGCATCTACGCCTTGCCGTTCAAGATGCCCTTGGTCCCCCTCGCACTCTACTGGCATAGGCGCCATACCAGCGACGCCGAGCACCGCTGGATGCGCGAGCGCATCCTTGAACTGCTCGAGCCCCTCGACGCGTTGCGCCATCCCGTTTCTCTCGCCGGCGATGACGCCGATGACCGCGTCCGGCCCGCGGCCCGGCCGTCGCGCCGCAGCCGAAAGGGCGCTTCGCCACGCCATCCAAGTCTCTGATTTGTCGCGAGAAACTGGCTAGACTCGCCCGGCATTGGGCACGATTGCCACACCGGTGATATTCCGTCCGGCGCCCGCTGGACAACCCGATTCGCGTCGATTCAAATGAAACTGATTCGGGCGTGGCGTCTCCCGAAATGATGGGGCGAATTCAAAGGGGCTTGGCATGGCGCGGGCAGACGCGGCTCGCCCATCTATCGCTAGACGCTTGCTTTTTTCCGGCGTCGGGAGGTTGTCCGGCCCCGGGATCTCGGGGCACGCGCGCCTCCTCGCCGGTCCCGCCTACCGCAAGCTGGTGGCCGCCGAGCCGGTGCTGCGGCGCCTGATCCCCATCCTCATCTTCATCTTCCTCGCCATCGTCGGCCTCGCCCGTTTCGTCGAGCTCTATCAGCAGAAGGTGCAGCGCGAGGAAGACGCGCGCCGGACGATCGGCATGGTCGCGTCGCTGGTCAGCGCCGCATTCACCGACGCCGGGGGCGGCCGCGTCCTGGCGCGCGCCGACGCGCTCAACTTGTTGGCCGACATCCTGCCGCCGGGGGCGACGGCCAACGGCCGGCACATCTACGTCACCGACGCCGACGGCCTGGTCCTGGCGGCGGCTCCCGACGACGCCGCCGAGGCCCGCCAACCGCTGACGACCATCATCGGCGAAGCGCAGCTGCTCGCCACGTTCGGCGCCAGGGCCGGCGTGCTCGAGATCGGCCTCGCCGACGGCGAGCCGGCGCTCGCCGCGCTCCATCACCTCGACCCACCGCTCGGCGCCGTCGCCGTGGTCGAGCCGACGGCCGCCGTGCTCAGCGCCTGGCGGGCAAACGTCTCGCTGAATGTCACCGTGTTCGTCGGCACCAGCGCCATTCTGCTGGTCATTCTCTACGGCTATTTCGCGCAGTCGTCGCGGGCGAGCGAGGCCGACCGCATCTACCTGGAGATCCAGTCGCGCTTCGAAACCGCGCTCGGCCGCGGCCGCTCGGGCCTGTGGGACTGGGACCTGTCGCGGGCGCGCATGTTCTGGTCGCGCTCGATGTTCGACCTCATCGGCCTGGCCCCGCGCGACGCGCTGCTCGGTTTCGGCGAGGTGAGCCGCCTGATCCATCCCGACGACGGCGACCTGTTGGCGCTGGTCGAGACGCTCCACAACGCCGGCGAGACGACCGTCGACCGCATGTTCCGCATGCGCCACGCCGATGGACGGTGGATCTGGCTGAGGGTCAGGGCCGAGCTCGTCGATCTTGACACCGCCGAGCCGCACCTGATCGGCATCGCCGTCGACGTGACCGAGCAGATGCGCCTGGTCGAGCGCTCGCGGACCGCCGACATCCGCTTGAGCGACGCCATCGAGACGATCTCGGAGGCGTTCGTGCTGTGGGACGCCGACAACCGGCTGGTGATGTGCAACTCCAAGTACCAACAGCTGCACGGCATTCCCGACGGCGTGCTCACCGCCGGCGCCGCCTACGCCGAGGTGATCGCTGCCGGCCGCAAGCCGCTGGTGCGCTCGCAGATCGTCACCGAAGGCGCGCCCGAGGACGGCGCCCGCAGCTTCGAGCTGCAGCTCGAAGACGGGAGTTGGCTGCAGATCAGCGAACGGCGGACCAAGGACGGCGGCTTCGTCTCGGTCGGCACCGACATCACCCAGCTCAAGCGCCACGAAGGCAAGCTGATCGATGGCGAGCGCCGGCTGATGGCGACCATCGCCGACTTGCGCGCCTCGCGCCAGAAGCTCGAGCAACAGGCCCAGCAGATGGTCGATTTGGCCGAGAAGTACGCCGAGGAGAAGGACCGCGCCGAGGAAGCCAACCGCACCAAGTCCGAGTTTCTGGCCAACATCAGCCACGAGATCAGGACGCCGCTCAACGCCATCCTCGGCTTCTCGGAGATCATGCAGTCCGGCATGTTCGGCGCCCTCGGCTCGCCCAAGTACATCGAGTACTGCCAGGACATCCACCAGAGCGGCACCTACCTGCTCGGCGTCATCAACGACGTGCTCGACATGAGCCGGATCGAGGCCGGGCGGATGATCCTGGCCGTCGAGGAGCTGATCCTCGACGATCTGGTGGAGGAATCGATCCGCGTGGTCGGCACTCAGGCGGCGGCGCAGCAGATCGCCGTGCACTCGGAGGCTGGACGCGATCTCAGGATGATCGGCGACCGGCGGGCGCTCAAGCAGATCATGCTCAACCTGCTGTCGAACGCGGTCAAATTCACCCCCGCCGGAGGACGCATCCGGGTGCGCGCCCGCTCGACCGGCTCGACCATCCTTTTCTCGGTGGCCGATTCCGGCATCGGCATCCCGAGGGATGCGGTCAAGAAGCTCGGCCGCCCGTTCGAGCAGGTCGGCAACCAGTTCACCAAAAGCCATCGCGGCTCCGGCCTCGGCCTGGCCATCACCTCGTCGCTCGCCCAGCTCCACGGCGGCGCCATGCGCATCCGCTCGCTGGAAGGGGTCGGAACGATCGTCTCGGTGCGACTGCCGGTGGCGCCGCCGGAACCGGTGCCGCTGCGCCGCACAGCGTAGGGTTCACGCGGTTACCGCGACAGCTCCTGCGAACGCCGCTTGGCGGGCCGGCGGCGGCGACGGCACGCGCGAGAAGCGACGCCATGCCGTCCGCCGCCATCAGGACCGCGAGTGCCGCGGCGGTGGTGCCGTTCGGCGAGGTCACGTTGCGGCGAAGCTCTTCGGCCGAAAGCTCCGACTGGCGGATGAGCTCCCCGGCGCCGCTGACCGTGGCGCGGGCGCGGAACGCTCCGACCGCACGCGATTCCTGGCTGCCAAAGCCACGCTCACGCTGGCTGAGCCCGTCCGTGAGCGCTTCGTTGGTGCAGCTATTTCGCAACCCCTGGCAGATAGTCTCAAGCGTAAAAAGGCGCTGATGGAAGACGTTCTTGAAGCATACGGAAAGGCGGCAGAGTACGGCGTTGCGGAAGTGACGACCGCTGCAACCTACAGGCTCGGCGAGGTGTATCAACAGTTCAGCCGGGACCTGATGGAATCAGAACGGCCTCGAGACATGGACACTGAAGCGCTCGAACAATACGACCTGCTTCTTGAAGAGCAAGCTTTTCCCTTCGAAGAAAAGGCCATAGAACTGTTCGAGGTCAACGCCGCTCGCTCTGCCGAGGGCGTATACGATGAATGGGTCCGCCGCAGTTTCTCGGCGTTGGCCGCTATGGTGCCCGCGCGTTACGCAAAGCTGGAACGGAGCGAAGATGTCGTCACGTCACTCTTCTAGGCGCCGCCCGAATGACAATGGGATGCAGGCCGTGCTCCTCGCCGTCCTGGCTGCGATCCTCGTGTCCGGCTGTGCGTCCGGGCCTCCGAACCCTGCGCCGGCAGCAACGGGCGGCTCGCTTAAGTCCGGCGCCGGGATTCCGCCAAAAGTGCAAACACTTTATGAGCAGGCAGTTGCTGCCATGGCGGCTGGCGAATTCATCGAAGCGGAGCTTCAGTTGCGAACGTTCCTGCTGCAAAACCCTGGTTATCCGGGTGCCCACGTCAACCTGGCGATCC
>JBBDMC010000182.1:0-13104 GCA_040878485.1 Bauldia sp.
CGAACCTGGGATCACGGGACCAAAACCCGTTGCCTTACCGCTTGGCCACGCCCCATCGCCGTCCGGCCGCCGGGTGAGAGGGCTCCGGGCGCGCGCTTCCTATATAGGCTGGCGGAGAGAGGGGCAACGGCGGGTCCGGCGCGCCAAGCCCAGAAGGCTCCTTGTCGCTCCGGGGGGCCGCCGTTATAAGACGCCGCACGGCAGGCGGAGTGTAGCGCAGCCTGGTAGCGCACCTGCTTCGGGAGCAGGGGGCCGCAGGTTCAAATCCTGCCACTCCGACCACGCTTCGCCTTCGGCTTCGGGTGGCTTGCGCCAGCAAGTCGCTCGAAGCTGCGTGAGGCGAAGGAGTGTCCCCCGTAGCTCAGCGAGCGGAGGGGGACGGAGAGTTCCGGCTTGCCTGGCAACGCCGAAGCCCGAAGGGCGAAGGCGGGCTGGTGGCAAGCATTCAATCGCCGCCCACTCCCTGCAACGCGCCCTCGAGATCGGCGAAAAACCGCCGGATGCGCTCGGCGTTGGCGCCGAGATCGTGGGCGGCGTTGCGGGCGGCCGAGCGCATCTCGACCAGCGTCCCGTCGCCGTCGGGGAGGATCAGGATCACCACATCGTGGCGGAAGCCGAACAGCGGGGTCACCGCGACGGCCTCGAGGCGGCCGGCCTCGTTGGTCTCCGAGGGCGTGCTGGCGTCGAGGAGCGTCCAGCGCCGCCGGGTGACGATGGCCCTGGCCTCTTCGTAGACGCGAGCCGTGCCCACCGGATAGTGGCGGGGAACGATGTCGGGATAGGCTTCGGCCTGGAGCGCGATCGCTTCAGCCTCGGGGTCGGCGATCGGCGCATCGTCCGCCGTGCGGTCGAGCGGCACTCGGAAGAAGGGCGGCGGATCGTCGGGATTGGTCGAGATGTCGGTCAGTCTCGGATAGGTCACGATCTTCCAGGCTCCGACCGCCGGGATCGCCAGGACCAGGAGCCCCAGAACGAAGCCGTAGAGCGCCGACCCGGTGCCGCGGCGGCCGTCGCGCCAGATGGCCATGAAGGCGGCGACGGCGGCGATCACCGCCAGCGCGGCGATGGCGAATCCCACCGCCATCGCGGCATAGGTCGGGGCGGCCTCGATCAGCCGCGTGCGCCGGCTGATGGCGGTGATGACGAGAACCGGGACGGAGAGCGAGGCAAGTCGCGCGCTCGCGTCCGACAGCCACGAGCGGGGCTCGCGTAACGCTGACATCATCGCCGTTCCGCCAACCGGCCGTTCGTCCGCCGCCGCATCGTCCGTCACCGTCGTTGCGGGCCATTGATGGCACAATCGTCGGGCCTGTCCAGATGACCTCGGCGACAAACCGGGCTATTCTGACGCGTTCCTTTCGTGTCCGACGGCGCCCGGCATGGATGCGGGCAGCGGGGGCGAGGCAACCAGCGGAGACTGACCGTGGCCAACGACGAGAAGAAGCAGGCGGCGGAGTCCGCCGAGCATCGTGCCGAGTCGGCCTTCGATGTCGTCAGTATCTATCTGCATCCCGGCCGCGAGAACGTGATGCTGATCTACATCCTCTACCTCGCCGGCCTGGTGCCGGCGTTCGGGGCGGTGCCGATCATCGTCGGCTTCGTCATGGCGCTGCTCAACCGCTCGCAGGGCGGCGACGTGTGGGCGAGCCACTACGAGTATCAGTTCAGGCAGGCGGCGATCGGGCTCGCCTTCGTCATCGTCTCGGGCATCCTCGTCGTCGTCCTCATCGGCCTGGTGGGGCTGCTTTTAAGCGTCGTCTGGTGGATCGTCAGGTCGGTGAAAGGCCTCCAGGCGGCAAGCCGCCGGGAGGCGATAACCGATCCGAAATCATACGCGTGGTAGGGGGCCGGATCGGCGCGGACAAACACGCTTCCGCCGCAATCGCGGGCGATTGCCCTCGCCCAAGCGCTGCTGATTCGAGAGACTGGCCTGTGACGATCCTCAAGGAATCCTTCGATTTCCGCCCCTTCCAATCGCGGGCCGAGCTCGAGCGCGAGGCTGCGCTCATCGCCCAGTACCGGCGCCTGGCCATTCCCGAGTTGGTCGCCGCCATTCAGCAAATGGCCGGAGCTCCGGGGCCGGTGTCGGCCAAAGACGATCAAATGCGCTGACGCCGGCAGAGGTCGCGCCGGGAGCCTTTCAGCCACCGGTTGCGGCGGCCGGCACCGGTTCGATCAGGCCCGGATCGTCGTTGTCGACCTTGTTGACCCGGGTCCCGACCGGCACGGCCTCCAATAGATCGGCCGGCGGCGGTCCCAGCAGTTCGCCACCTGCCGCTCGCTCGCCGCCGCTCAGCCAACGGTCGAAGTCCCTCGGGCCGATCACCACCGGCATGCGGTCGTGGATCGGCGCCACGGTGGCGTTGGCGGTGGTGGTCAAGATGCAGCCCGATTCGATCGCCTGGCCCGCTCGGTCGGTCCATCGCTCCCAGAGGCCGGCGAAGGCGATCAGCCCGCCGGCGCGGGGGCGCAGCCAATAGGGCTGCTTCGACTTGCCCTGGATGCGTTGCCACTCGTAGAACCCGGAGGCCGGGACGAGACAGCGGCGGGCGCGCATGGCGTCGCGGAAAGCCGGAGTCCGCTGAGCGGTTTCGCCGCGGGCGTTGATGAGCAGCTTGAACTTGGCCGGGTCCTCGACCCACCACGGAACCAGCCCCCAACGGACGAGGGCAAGGCGGCAGGCCCCCTCCGCCTCGCGGACGATGGCGATCGGCTGAGTCGGCGCGATGTTGTAGCGCGGCGGCTGCGGTTCGGAATCGAGGTAGCCGAAGAGCGCCTGGAGTTCCTCCGGCGTTGCGGTCAAGGTGTAGCGTCCGCACATGGTCGATCCGGGTTTCCCCCCGATGTTGCCGATGACTCGCGCGCCGCGGGAGCGCGCTTCACGGCCTCGCCGCCACCGGCTACCGTGCCGGCCATGGTGGCCCACACGGTGACCCGATCGCAACCGCCGATTCTCGGCGTCAGCGTGCTGCTCAGGCGCAACCGGTCGGTTCTGCTGGTTCGCCGCGGCCGGCCGCCGGCCGCCGGCCAATGGGCCCTCCCCGGCGGCAAGGTTGAGCCCGGCGAGCGCCTGGCCGAGGCGGCGGCGCGCGAGGTCCGCGAGGAGACGGGCCTTGCCGTCGACGACCTTAAGTGGGTCGACGTGGTCGAGATTATCG
Organism: Bauldia sp.; assembly: GCA_040878485.1. Lineage (GTDB taxonomy): Bacteria > Pseudomonadota > Alphaproteobacteria > Rhizobiales > Kaistiaceae > JBBDMC01. The sequence goes on from JBBDMC010000182.1 coordinate 3,159, forward strand.
ATCGCGGCGATGACGGGACTCTCGGCAGCCACTACGTGTTGGTGGTGCTTGAGGCAGAGGTGCGGTCGGGCCGCCTGGCCGCCGGCGACGACGCGGCCGAGGTGAAATGGGTGGCAGCGGCCGACCTCCGGCGCCTGCCCCTCACCGACGGAACGGCGCGGGTTCTGGTCAAGCTGGCTGGCCGATAATGGCGCGATCGAAGCAATGGCGTCTGCTGGCGGCGTTGCTCGCGGCTGTGATCGCCCTGTCGATCCCGGCTGGCCAGGCGCCGCGGGCGCAGGAAGCCGACCCGACGGCCCTCCCCTACGACACGCAAATGCTGCGTCTTTCCGAGATTCTCGGCGCCCTCCACTATCTGAGACGACTCTGCGACAGCCGCGAGGGCGGCCGCTGGCGCGATCAGATGGAGGCCCTGATCGCGGCCGAGCAACCGGATGAGCTCCGCCAGGCGCGGATGGTGGACCGCTTCAACCGCGGCTACGAGAGCTTTCGCTCGGTCTACCGCGCCTGCACGCCGGCAGCCGAGGTCGCCGTCGGCCGCTACGTCGACGAAGGGGCGCGCATCGCCGCCGACATCACGGCGCGCTTCGGCAAGACCGAATGATTAACCAACGGTTACGAAAAGGCCGCGGATTCTTAAGTGAGCGTTAACCTCTTCTTGACGATCGGGCTCGTGCTTGCCCGACCCTCGTGTTAGCGTCGCCGGTCAAATTAACCCTGTCTGGGGGCGGGTGGGTGAGGACATGACGGCGCACGCGATCGAGCCCCTCGGGCAAGGCAGCGAGGAGGCCTCCATCGCTCGGCAGAAACGGCTCGCCCTCGCCTATCTGAGCGAAGCATGGGATGGGGCGTTGGCCGAGGGCGTCGATTCCGAGATCGTCGCCCATGTCGCGCTGTTCACGGCGCTCGCCGATCTCATCTCCGTCTACGGCGAGGACGCCGTCGCCGAACTCGCCAAGGGGCTGCCCAAGCGCGTCCAAGCGCTGGAGTTCAGCGTCGACCGATCGGTCCAGTAATCCCTGCCACCGGTGGCCGGTGACGGCCCGATCCACTACAATGGCACCCAACGGAACGGCCTGTCGTGGCCCGTGCTAGAGGTCGGCCATGGGGGAAAACCATCGTTGGTCGAGCCTCGCCTGGTTGGTTTGCGCCGTTTTCACCTTCGCTCCGATGACGGTGGCGATCGCGGTCGAGCCGACGGGACGGTCGGTCGAGACCGAGACCATCATCGCTCCGCCGGACGAGGCGGTCAGCGACGATCTCCAGGACCCGCCGGTTGACGGCCCGACCGGCGAACCGGGCGCGGCCACGCTACCGCCCGACGCGGACGTGGCGGTGGTCGAATACGACCCGGCGAAACTCCCAACGCCGGTCCGCCGCCTCAGGGAGCAGATCATGGCGGCGGCCTGGACCGGCGACCCCGAGAATCTCAAGCCGATCTTCGAGGCCAACGGCGAGCCGCCGATCCTCAGTCATGGCGATGTCCCCGACCCGATCGCCTATCTCAAGTCGCTGTCGGGCGACCCCGAGGGCCGCGAGATCCTGGCGATCCTGATCGAGGTGTTCGAGGCGGGCTACGTCCACGTCGACGTCGGAACGGCGGACGAGATGTACGTGTGGCCCTACTTCGCTCGCTACCCGGTCGACAAGCTGACGCCACGACAGCTGGTTGAGTTGTTCAAGCTCGTCTATGCCGGCGACTACGAGGACATGAAAACCTACGGTCACTACCCGTTCTCGTGGGCCGGCATCGCCCCTGACGGCACCTGGCGTTACTTCATCGCCGGCGACTGATCGGCGCGACGGTCGCGGCCGGCCTGCCGAAGGCGCGCCGGCACTCAACCAAGCCGGCGGGCCAGTCAGCGCCGCCACTGGTGCGGCGGATTCGCCCGCCTTTCGAGGCACTCCTGCGCCCCCCGGCTGAGACGCCCGACGACAATCGGCGGCAACCCAGGCGCGGGCAGGAACCTGCCGCGGAGGCGAAGATACTCGTCGCGAAAGATGGGCCACCACTCCAGGAAACCCGCCTCGCTGCTAGTCACGCCGCCGTGGACCTGGTGAAAGGTTCCCTCGCCGAGGAGCATGATGACGCACACCCCAGGATCGATGCAGGCGCGGCCCCAAGCGTCCATGTTGGCCAATCCGCCGCCCGGCGAGACGAAGCCCGAATCGAAGCCGCCGAGGGCGCGCCAATGGTCGCGGCGCAAGAAGATCGCGTTGGTCTCAACCGGCCAATCGAACCAACTCCTCGCTCGCATCGAAATCCAGGTCGCAATCCTGAACAGGTTGTAGCCGTCCTCCTCCCAGCCGGAGGAGGCTAGAAGCGCGTCCTCGGCGGCGGCGTCATAACCGCTCCGGCTGCCCGTCATCTGGTCGCTCCAGCCGAGATGAAAGGTCATCGATCCGATGACCGGTCGGTCGTGCAGCCTCGCCGCCAGGAGGGCGGTAGCAAGAAGCCCGGGAGAAGCCATTCGCGCCCCGTCGACGATGACGCCGACCAACTCCCCTGTCGCCAGCTCAAGCCCGCGATTGACCGCCGGCACCGGCGAGGGCGTCGCCGCCGCCATGAGCTCGATCCTGAGATCGGGTATCCAGCGCCGGCATTCCTCGGCGGGGAACGGCAGCGTCGAGCCGTTGTCGACCACGATCACTTCGTAGTCGGAGGCCGCGATCCCGCGCTGCATGTGCGGCGACAGGCTGCGGATGGTTCGCGGCAGCTCGCGCGCCATGTTGTAGCTGACGACGACGATGGAGAGCTTCATGCTTCACTCGGCTTCGCCAACCGACGCGGCGGAGGATCAGCGGCGGCCGCCAACCTCGTCGATGTGCTCGAGAAGTTGGCGCGGGTCCTCGTATACCCGAACGGCGCCGCTGCGCTCGAGCTCGTCCTGGCCGTAGCCACCGGACAGAAGCCCGACGCCGAGGGCGCGGCAGCGGCGCGCCGCCAGCATGTCCCAGATGCTGTCGCCCACCACCACCGCGCTTTCGATCGGAGCGCCCAGCCGCTCGGCGGCCGCCAGGAACAGATCCGGATCGGGCTTGGCGTACTTGACCTGATCGCGGGTGACGACCGGAACCTTGGCCGGATCGACGCCGAGCGCCGCCAGATTGGGCGCCGCCGTCTCCATGCGCCCGCTGGTGGCGATCGCCCAGGGGATGCCTGCCGCGGTCAGCGCCGCGAGCAGCTCGCGCGCACCCGGCAAAGGCCTGATCGTCGCGGCGGCGCGCCGGTAGGCGTCGGCGTGCCGGCGGCGCAGCCGCTCGACGCGATCGCCGCCGATCGGCATCCCGGTCTCGCGCAGCAGCTGGTCGGTGAACAGACCGCCGCTCATCCCGATCTTGCGGTGAATGCGCCAGACGGAAAGCTCGATCCCCTCCGCGGCGAGCGCCTCGCTCCAGGCGAGGACGTGCTGGTAGACGCTGTCGACCAGCGTACCGTCGAGATCGAACAGGAAGACGCTCTGAACGTGCACGGTCCTTGGCCCCCTCCCCCAGTCGGATATAGCCGGAAAGTCGCTCCGGCGAAACGAGCGAAACGAGCGACGATCGCCGCGGTCGGCACGCTAGCCTGGCCGGCGCGGCAGCGCCTCGGCGAAGCGCACCGGCGCGCCAACCGCCGGCGCCACGAGCTCGCCTTCCCACATCACCCGCCTGCCGCGGACGACGGTGCCGACCGGCCAGTCGGTGACCGCCATGCCGTCGAACGCCGTCCAGCCCGAGCGCGAGGCGATCCAGCGGTCGGTGATCACCCCCGCCGCTTCATGTCAACGACGGTGAAATCGGCGTCGTAGCCGACGGAGATGCGGCCCTTGCCGGCGATACCGAACGGCCGGGCCGGGCCGGCGGAGGTGAGATCGGCGAAGCGCTGGATGGTGAGGCGGCGTGCGGCGACATGATCGAGCATCACCGGCACCAGCGTCTGCACCCCCGGCATGCCGGAGGGCGACCGGGGATAGGGCTGAGTCTTCTCCGCCAGGGTGTGCGGTGCGTGGTCGGAGCCGATGACGTCGGCGATACCCTGGCTCACCGCATCCCGCAGGCGCTCCCGGTGGCGCGCCTCGCGGATCGGCGGGTTCATCTGCAGCCGGGTCCCAAGGCGGCGATAGGCGCCGGCGTCGAGGGTCAGATGCTGGGGAGTTACCTCGACCGAGACGTAGTCCTTGTGACCGGCGATGAAATCGATCTCGGCGGCCGTCGAGACGTGGAGGAGATGGACGCGGGCTCCCGTCTCGCGTGCGATGCGGGTGAGATGCTCGGTGGCAGTGAGCGCGGTCGCCTCGTCGCGCCAGACCGGATGGGACGACGGATCGCCCTCGACGCGGAGGGCCGGGCGCTCGACAAGGCGCGGCTCATCCTCGGCATGGACCGACACGCGACGCCGGGCGTTCACGAGGATCGCCCTGAGGCCATCATCGTCGCCGACGAGAAGATCGCCGGTCGAGGAGCCCATGAAGATTTTGATTCCGGCGGCGCCGGGAAGCCGTTCAAGCTCTTGCACTTCCCCGGCGTTGTCCCGCGTGCCGCCGACAAAGAAGGCGAAGTCTGCGTGCATGCGGCCGCTGGCGCGGGCGACCTTGTCGGCGAGCGCCCCGGCGGTGACCGTCAAGGGCTTGGTGTTGGGCATCTCGAAGACGGCGGTGACCCCGCCCATGACGGCGGAGAGCGAGCCGCTGGCGAGGTCCTCCTTGTGCTCGCCGCCCGGTTCGCGGAAGTGGACCTGGGTGTCGATGACGCCGGCGAGCAGGTGGAGGCCGGCGCAGTCGACCGTCTCGCCGGCCTGACGCGGGTCGATGGATCCGATGGCGGCGATGCGGCCGCCGCTCACCGCCACGTCGCGGATACCGACGCCGTCGTGGTTGACGACGGTGGCGTTGGCAAAGACGACCTCGAAGGTGGCCGCCACCGGCAAAACTCGCTCCCTGCCGGCGGTCTTGCCCGTCCCGGCGTCTCCGCTTAGTTAAGCCGAGGGAGCGATGCAAGCGGGAAGCCCGACCATGAGCGGTCTCAAGATCGCCGAACTGACGCGGCGCGGCGTGGTGGCGGTCGGCGGTGACGGAGCGACCAAATTCCTGAACGACCTGGTCACCGCGGACGTCGGCGGCGTCCGGCCCGGGCGCGCCGTCTACGCCGGGCTTCTGTCGCCCCAGGGCAAGGTTCTCTTCGACTTCATCGTGTTCGGCGACGGCGAGCGCTTTCTGATCGACCTCGCGCGCCCGGCGGTCGGCGATCTGGTCAAGCGGCTGACGTTCTACCGCCTGCGAGCGAAAGTGACGATCGACGAGCTGTCGGACGAGCGCCGGGTGCTGGCCGGCTGGGGGAACGGCGAGCCGCCGGTCGACGGGGTGGTGGCGCCCGATCCGCGGCTTGCGGCGCTCGGCTGGCGGGCGATCGCAAGCGGCCGCCAAGCGCCGGCGGGCAACTTCACGCCGGCGAGCGAAGCCGACTATGACCGCCACCGCATCGGCCTTGGCGTTCCGGAAGGCGGCATCGACTTTTCCTTCGGCGAGCCGTTCGCGCACGAGGCCGACATGGACCAGCTTGGCGGCGTCGACTTCGACAAAGGCTGCTACATCGGCCAAGAGGTGGTGTCGCGGATGGAGCATCGCGGAACGGCGCGGAGAAGAACGGTCATCGCCCGTAGCGGCGGACCACTTCCCCCGGCGGGTACGCCGATCATGGGCGGCGACCGGCGGCTCGGAACACTGATGTCGTCGGCGGCCAAGATCGGGCTCGCCCTCGTCCGGCTCGACCGGGCACGGGAGGCGATGGACGCCGGCCTGCCGGTCACGGCGGGCGAAACGACGATCACCTTGGCGCTCCCCGAATGGGCGCGGTTCGGCTGGCCGGCGGCTGCCGACCGGGACCCGGCGCCATGACGCCGCGCTCCGCCCAGCCACCCCGCGCCTGGCAGCGCATGCTGTCCGGACGCCGGCTCGACCTGATCGATCCGTCGCCGCTCGACATCGAGATCGAGGACATCGCCCACGGTCTTGCCCGCGTCGCGCGCTGGAACGGCCAGACGAGCGGCAAGCATGCGCTGTCGGTCGCCCAGCACACCCTGCTGGTCGAGGCGATCGCGGGCGAGATGGCGCCGGAGATCGGCGCTGCTGGCCGGCTGGCGGTGATGCTCCACGACGCGCCCGAGTACGTGATCGGGGACCTGATCTCGCCGTTCAAGGTCCTGCTCGGCAGCGAATACCGGGCGGTCGAGAAGCGTCTGCTCGGCGCCATCCACCGCCGCTTCGGCCTGCCGCCCGAGCTGCCGAAGCCGCTGGCCGCAAAGATCAAGGCCGCTGACCGCATCGCGGCGCACCTCGAGGCAACGCGGCTGGCGGGCTTCGCCGAAGCCGAGGCAACGCGCTTTTTCGGCCCCCCACGCGGCGTCGATCCCGGCCGCCTGGGGCTCGATCCGTGGCCGGCGGAGACCGCCGAGCGCCGATTCTTGCGGCGATTCAAGGTCATCGCCGCCGCCGCCGCCAGGTGACCTGAACCGCGGTCCGTCCTAGATTAGCAGCCTTGTCGATGTCACATAGGAAGCACGATGCCGTTCGTCCTCGTCTGCCCCCTGTCGGAGGTTTCAGTCAGCGTCAGCGCCTCCAGGGCGAGCCACCTGATCAGCCTGATCAATGAAGACACCCCGGTCGTGCGACCGGATTCGATCACCGCCGAGAACCACCTGTTCCTCGGCATCAACGACATCACGGAACCGATGGACGGCATGGTCCTGCCGGGCGAGGAGCACGTGCGTCAGCTCATCGACTTCGTCGCGACCTGGGACACCGACCGACCGATGGTCGTCCACTGCTTCGCCGGAATCAGCCGATCGACGGCGGCGGCGTTCATCGCGGTCTGCGTGACGCGCCCCCAACGCGACGAGCGAAGGATCGCGGCGCGACTGCGCGCCGCGGCATCGTTCGCCACACCCAACGCGCGGCTCGTCGCCCTCGCCGATCGCATGCTCGGCCGCGAAGGGCGGATGGTCGCGGCGGTGGCCGAGATCGGGCGCGGCGAACTCGCCATCCAGGGCGTGCCGTTCGCACTCGCCGTCGAGGACGATGGATGAAGCGGACGCGACGACCGCCGATTGAGATCGGTCTCAACGCGGCGATCGTTGCGGTGCGCGAACAGCAGCCGCTGATCCTGGTCACCACCGCCGCCGGCGACGCCGGCGGCAAGAATGCCGACGGACTGCCGTTCGGGCCATTCGATCCACTCGCCCACCGCACCTTCGAGGCGGGGCTGAGGGCATGGGTCGCCGAGCAGACGGCGCTCAAGCTCGGCTATGTCGAGCAGCTCTACACCTTCGGCGACCGCGGCCGCCACGCGATGCCGGGCGACAGCGGCCCGCACGTGGTTTCGGTCGGCTACCTGGCTTTGTCGCGGGCGGTCGACGCGCCGCCGGAGGCGCTCGCCAGGGCCGGCGCGGCGTGGCGGCCGTGGTACGAGTATTTCCCCTGGGAAGATTGGCGCGACCGCCGGCCGCCGGTCGTGGAGACGCTTCTGCCGGCACTGGCGCGATGGGCGCAAGCGGAGCCGCGCGGGCGAGCGGACGGGCGACCGCTTGGGCGGATGGAGCGATTCCGCCTCGCCTTCGGCGACGGGCAACGCTGGGACGAGGAGCGCGTGCTCGACCGCTACGAGCTGCTTTACGAGGCCGGCCTCCTGGTCGAGGCCGGGCGCGACGGCCGCCCGATCGTCGACCGGCAGGCCGCCGGCGTGGCGATGCGTTTCGACCACCGGCGCATCCTGGCGACGGCGATCTCACGGCTGAGGGCGAAGCTCAAGTACCGGCCGGTGGTGTTCGAATTGATGGACGAGACGTTCACACTCACCGAGCTACAGCGCACCGTCGAGGCGATCTCGGGCCGGCACCTCCACAAGCAAAACTTCCGGCGGCTGGTCGAGGTCGCGGCGCTGGTCGAGCCGACCGGCCAATCGACGCAGGCCGGTCGCGGCCGGCCGGCGGCGCTCTTCCGCTTCCGCCGGGAAATCCTCAAGGAACGGCCGGCGCCGGGTTTCCGTCTTGGTGCGCGCGGCTGACCGTTCGGGAGGCGCCGAAGGGCGGCGAGAGCTGCCTCAATCATTCCATGTCGGCGCCGCGTCTTGCCCACATTGTCGCCCGGTTCAGAGTCTCAACTGGCGATGGGTGCAATCGCTTGACCGGCATTAACCGAGTTTCAAGGTTAATCCAGCATCACTTGGCGACGGGGCTACGGCTTCGATCCGGTCGACGGATCGGTGGCGCTGAACGGTTGACGTTGCGTGGAGTAAGGCGTTGGTCGCACGGGGGAGACGGCGTCAGCAGGCCCGTAGGCGGATCGGGCCCACCCGGTTGGCCTTCGCCGGGATCTTCTTCGCCCTGTCCACTCAGACCACGGCCCATCAGGACGCCCTTGCCCGATTCACCGACCGGGTGGCTCAGGGCGAGCGCTGGCAGCTGAGGCTGGTCGTGCGCGAGGCCAGCGGCGCCACGCGACGGGCCTTTGCCGCGCTGATCGGCCCCGGCGTTCCCGATGCCACCACGATCAGGGTCGACCGCGACGTCGATCCGATCATCACCGGATCGGCGACAGCCGACGTCAACCGCGCCGGCAAGGCCGACCGGCTGGCGTCGGAGCGGAAGCGCGGGATCAGCGCCGGCGTCATCGGGTCGGCCGAATTGTTCGCCCCGGCAGTGGCCGATTCGGGCGTCGGGCGCATCGCCTTCACCTTGCCCAACCCGGAAGGCCACCGCGTGGCGGCGGTCGAGCCGCAGGTCACGATGCCGATCCCGGTGCCGGCCGAGAATCCCGCCGTGGCGCCGGCCCCGGTGCTCCTCGCCTACGCGCCGAGCGACGACATGGTCGAGGCCGAGAAGCCGTTCGACGCGGTGATCGGTCAGAAGGGCGAGCGACTGATCCTCGACCCCAAGATCGACGCCAACCATGCCTGGCTGAACGCCAAGATCCCGGCGAGCGCCAAATCGGCGAGCGAGGTCAAGTGCCTGGCGACGGCCATCTACTTCGAGGCGCGCGGCGAGCCGGAACAGGGCCGCATCGCCGTCGCGCAGGTCGTCCTCAACCGGCTGAAGAACCCGGCCTACCCCAACACCATCTGCGGCGTCGTCTATCAGAACAAGGACAAGCGCAACCGCTGCCAGTTCTCGTTCGCCTGCGACGGCATCCGCGACCGGATCAGCGACATGCGGGCGTGGGCCGAAGCACAGGCGCTGGCGCGCAAGGTGCTGAACGACGACCGCAACCTCTATTTAAGCGAGGTCGGCGCCGCCACCCACTATCACGCGGTCTACGTCAAGCCGCGGTGGGCGCGCAGCATGAAGAAGATGCAGAAGCTCGGCCGCCACATCTTCTACAAGACCTACGGCGGCGGCTGGAGCTGAGGCCGGCTCATTGATCGGCCGACATTCCCGCTTCTCAGCCTGTGAAGAATTCGCGCTGGATCAACGCCGGCGCGTCCTTCGAGGCTCGGCCGCTTACGCGGTCCTCGCACCTCAGGATGAGGAGGCGGGTGGCCTCCACCAGCGCAGCCGCCGCTGATGGAGCAAGCCAAGCGCCTCATGGTGAGGTGCTCCGCGAAGCGGAGCCTCGAACCACGCGCCGGAAGGCGTCCAGGGGTCGGCATTCCTCACACGCTCGCAAGCTAGCCCGTCCGCACATCGAGGGCGAGATCGAGGGCGGGCGCCGAGTGGGTGATCCAGCCTGACGAGATGAGGTCGACGCCGGTGGCGGCGATTGCCGCCACCGACTCCACGGTCACGTTGCCTGACGCCTCGACGATGGCGCGGCCGGCGACCAGCCGGACGGCCTTCTCCATGTCGGCCACGGCCATGTTGTCGAGGAGCACGGCGTCGGGACTTGCGGTCATCGCCTGGGTCAGCTCGCCGAGATCGCCGACCTCGATTTCGACCTTGACCAAGTGACCGGCGGCTGCCCTTGCCCGCTCGATC
>JBBDMC010000183.1:0-12995 GCA_040878485.1 Bauldia sp.
AGGAGGCGCGCAAGATCCACTACAACGAGGTCGAGCCGCGCGGCATCTACGGCGAAGCGACCGGCGATGATGCCAAGGCGCTGGCTGAAGAGGGCATCGCCTTCCAGCCCTTGCCGGTTCTGCCGGAGGACCGGAACTAGGCCGCCGGCGGCGGCCTTCCGATCATCGACTCGCTGCGAACAGCGGGCGTCAGGGACCTTCGTGGCCTGGCTGACGCACTTAGCCGCCGACGTCCGCACTGCCCGAGGTGGCCGTTGGCACGTCTCCGACGTCAAGAATGTGGTCGACTGAGTGGGACCTTTCTAGGAAGAACGGTCCGTCTGTCGAGTCGGCGGCTCAGACGGTCCAGAAGCGTGTTCCCTGTGATTGCAAATCCGATGATGACGAACAGAAGGGCGTAAACCTCGGCAAAGCGCGAGCGATCGTAGCTGGCCATGATCAGAGAGCCGAGGCCCGCGGTCGAGACACGTATTTCGGCGATCAAGCAGGCCGAGAATGCAACCCCCAGAGCGACGCGCAATCCGGTGACGATCGACTCCAGCAGCGATGGCAAGTAGACCTTCGCCAGCATCTGCCACGGTGAGAGCCCGAAGCTGGCGCCGACGTGGATGAAGACCGGTTTGACGAAGCGCATGGCGGAAGCGGTGCCGAGGATCACTGGGAAACTGCATGCGAAGGCGCCGATTGCGACTTTGGAGGGGCTGCCGATGCCGAACAGAATGAAGAACAGCGGCAGGAAAACCACTTTTGGGGTCGACGCCAGATAGTGAACATAGCGCTCGAGCGCGCCGCCGAGATTGCGGCCAAGGCCGAGAAGGATGCCGATTGCGATGCCGGCGCCGCCGCCCAATGCGAGCGCGAGAGCGATTTCCGCGAGGGTGACCGACAGTGCGAACCAGAACGCGGACGACAAAAGAAGGTCGCCTAGCTCGAACAGGATCGCGATCCAGGAGGGTAGAACGCCGGGGTAGACAATGTTCGAGGCGCCCAACGCCTCCCATACGAATGCAATGCCGAGAACGGCGAGCAGGCGAAGGCTCGCCGAGCCAGGGCGGCCTGGGTTCATCCCGGTCTCATCCAGCGCTCGGTCGCCTCCGCCATGGCAAGAAAGCCGGAGCTCACCAGCATGACGAAGAGAATTGCGCCGTACATCGCCGCCATCTCGTAGCGGTCCGAGAGATCGGTGATCAGTTCGCCCAGTCCGCCGTAGTTGGTGAGGTATTCGACGCTCACGACACCCACCAGCGCATATGCCAAGCCCAATCGGATTCCGCTGGCGATCGTCGGCAGCGCCGCCGGCAGGCAAATGCGCCAGAAGAGCCGTGCACCGGTGAGGTCGAAGCTTCGACCGACGTCGATCAGAACCCGGCTGACGCCGTCCAGGCCTTCGCAGGTCTTCAGGATGATCGGAGTAATGGCCGCTGTCGCGCTCATCGCAATGATCGCCCCAAGGCCGCGGCCGAAGAAGATCAGGAAAAGGGGATAGAGGAGGATGAGCGGAGCGGCGGCCATGCCAACAACCCAGCTCATGAAAGCTAGGCGGATCAACCGAAAGCGGTGAAGCAGCCAGCCTATCGACACGCCCAAAACCGCCGCGACCGCGGCCCCCGCGAATGTTTCGCCAACGGTCGCGCCGAAGCGCTGAAGGAGCCGCTCCTCGCCAACCAGCATCGGGACGCTGGCGAGCACGGCGCTCGGGGCCGGCATGAGGAACGAGTGCACCAACCCTAGCCGGACAATGAGTTCGATGAGAAGCCCCAAGCCCAGGACAATGCCTGCTGCCTGAGCCGACGCCCACCGACGTTCAATGGCACGGGGCGCGCGCATCCGCTTGCTGGCGGGACACTACTTTCCGGCTGGCGACGGGCCGATGTATTCGAACATCTTGGCAATCTGCTCCGCGGTCGGAGCCGCGGGGATTCTCTTGAACTCGACGCTCTGGACGATCGTGCGATCGAGGCCCTGAACTGGGCCGAGCTGGAGGGCCGCCCGAGGGTAAATGCGCTGAACCGTGGTCTTCGCTTCCGCCACCGACGTCTTGATCGCCTCGGCGAACCATTCATAGGCAACCGGATCCTGGTACATCCAGTCGATGGCCTGCTGATAGGCCGCGAGGAAATCGATCAGGGCATCGCGCCGCTTTGCGAGCGTCTCAACGGTCACGACGATGCCCCGGACAGTTTGATCGCGATATGACTCGAGATCGGCGCCGCTGCCAATGAAGCGCACGTCACCCCGCTGGAACTCCGAGATCCCCATACCGCCGTTTCCGTCATAGCCGACGTCGATCTGCCCGGTCATCACTTGCGTGAGCGTGGCAGTTGCATTTCCGGCGGCCACCGGCTGCCCGTCGACTCCGGCCTGCTTCATCAAGGCCAGCAAGACTATCTGCGTCGACGAGCCGTTGCTCGAGTAACCGACGGTATTGTCCCTGGCGATGTCCGCAAAACTCTTGATCGGGCTTTCGGCGCGCACGTACCATCCAAGGTCCGGCGCTCCCGTGAAGTTGGCTGAGACCATCTTCAAGGGTGCATCCTTCATCACGGCACCGATAAAGCCCGGCATTCCGACCCCGATCGCGACGTCGATGCTGCCCGAAACGACCGCTTGCAGCATCGGCGCGCCCGTATCGATGTCGACGATTTCAACATCGAGGCCCTGCTCTTGAAAGATGCCCTTGCGAACACCGAACGCGGTAACGAGCGAGTCCCATCCGCCCTGATGCCCACTCGAGACGACGAGCCGTTCAGCGGCATGGCTTGCTGGCGCCACCAGAACCAGAAGGCTTGCGGCTACGGCGCCGCTGATGCTTGCCCTGATCATCGAAGGATTCTCCACGCAGGTTTGGGGTACGACGGTGGCATCAGGACGCCTCGCTCCGCGTCCTCTCGATCAGCTTTTCCGCAACGATTTCAAGTGCGTTGAACTGGCTGTACTTCGCCGATGCGAAATCCTTGTCGTAGGCGTCACGCCGCGAGTACTGCGACGACAAGTGCCACGTGAAGCCGCTCGGATTGGTTTCCATGATACACGGCTGGCCGGTATCCGTCCGGCGGACGATATCCAGTCCGAGACAAGGAATTTCGGGAAAGGCGGCCGCTGCGCGGCGTGCCAGCGCAAGGACGTCGGGAACAACGCAAAGCCCACCCTTTCGCGAGACTCCGCTTGCGTTCGTCGCCACCTTGCCGTGGGGGTCTGCGGCAATCTCGAAGAGCGGCCGCAACCGTTCGCTCCAGCGCCATTGGCTCTGGTAGAGCGGTTCGCCGAACATGGTCAGGACCCGGTATGCCCGCGGACGGCCTTCCTCATCGACATGGGCGATGTAAGGCTGGACCAGCATCCTCTGCCGGCCGTTCTCGGTCAACTCGGAGAACTGGGCATCGACACGGTCTCTGCGCACAAGCCTGACGCCGCGGCCGAGGAAGCCGTTGATTGGCTTGACGATGACATACTCGCCCCAGTCTTCGGCGGCCAAAGGGAGCCCCGGCACGAGTTCCATCGTTCTTGGGACAGGCAGGCCCATCTCGGTCATCCGCCTGATTTCCAAAACTTTGCTCATCTTCCTCCCGGCGTAAACCGTCCCGCCGAGAGGCCGATAGGCCAAAAGGCGATAGGGTGAGAAGACCAGCGAGGGTCGTGTGATCTGCCAGTCGCGGTTGCCGGGATCGGGCTTCGAATTCGTCCCGATCCGCACCTCGATTTCCGGCGCCAGATCCTCGATCCGTTGCTTGACGATCGCCCAATCGCCAACGTCCTGGAACGATGGGGTGTGGAGGATCAAGAGATTCTTCGCAAACGGTGGCAGATTGTTGCCGCCCGGGCGGCTCCCTGTCCGCTCCGGAATGTCACTAGACATTAGGTCATCTTGTTCCGGGGAAGCGGAGTGCTAGGAGGCCGTCTGGCTTCGCGCCATCGCCGCGTTCGCTTCGTCCCTGAGGTCTTGCCAGATGGCGCCCACCAGATTGGCGAAACGTGCGCTGCCTACAATGTCGGATGAGCGGGGCCGGGGCAAGTCGATCTCGATGATGCGTCGCACGCGGCCGGGACGACCGGTGAGAACTACGACGCGGTCAGAAAGCTGAACGGCCTCGTTGAGGCTGTGGGTGACGAGTAGCATTGTCTGTCGAAGTTCCTGCCGGAGCGCGAGGACCTTGTCGCCGATGAGCAAGCGGGTCTGGGCATCAAGTGCGGCGAACGGCTCGTCCATCAAGAGGATTCGGGGCTCGAATGCCAAGGCACGAGCAAGCGCCGCGCGCTGGCGCATGCCGCCGGAAAGTTCGTCGGGGTACTGGTTCTCAAACCCGCCGAGGCCGACGAGCTCGATGAAATGCCGAGCCTTGGCGATCCGATCCTTGCGCGGGATGTCCATCGCTTCGAGTGGAAACGCCACGTTCTCAAGCGTCGTCCGCCACGGAAAGTTCGACTCTTCCTGGAAGACCATGCCGATCTGACGATGCGTATGCCGACGACGGCCATCAATCAGGACCTCTCCGGTGTAATCGTCAACCAGGCCTCCCATGACGTTGAACAGAGTTGTCTTGCCGCAACCGCTCGGTCCGATCACGGATATGATTTCACCGTCATAGACGTCGAAGGAAATAGCATCGAGGGCGAGCAGACTGCCATTCGCTGCGTCGTAACGTTTGCCGACATTGACAACCCTCATCACCGGCTCAGCAGGGATGAGCACAGCGGCAACCGAGCTTATGAGCGCACGAGAACAACTCGATTTCGTCCTTTGCAGCGAGCAAGATGCCCCTCACGCGTCTATCAGAAATCACCCCGTCTGGCGCGAAAAACAGCCTCATTCACCGTGATCGCGGTGTCGGCGAAATCGGGGGCATCCCCGGCGGATGCTTGAGCAGCGACGCCTCACACTTTCGCTGTGGAGCGTGTTGTGGACCAAGCCCGTGGCCGCGGCGGGCGTGTTCGATCCGAAGAACGAAATTGACTTTGTTGTTGAACATAGTTCACACTTGGTGTATGAACGTCGTTCAGATGGCAGTCTGGCTGCCCCCGCAGTCAGTGGCCATCCGGAGGACGAAAAATGAGCACCAGACATCTGATCGCCGTTGTCGCGGCAATATTCACGTCTTGCCTCGTGTCGGCGGCACAGGCCGAACCTGGCACTTGCAGGGTCACCGCCGGTTCATCCGGCAACTTCAGGTACGCAGCGATCAAATGCGCCCTGAAACGCGACCCGGCGAATTATGTGATTCGCTCAACTGCCTGGGAGAGCGAGGACCCGAAGGGCTACAAGGAACTGGCCCCTGTTGCCGGCCGGAGTTTCGCCTGCGAGTTGACCCAGGGCAGATCAGAGGCTCGCGGCGATATCGTGACGAACTACTACGAGTTGTCGGATTGCCGCTAGGTCGATTGGTTCAGTCGGTTACTGGCCGCGCCTCAGGACCACGCCGACGCAGTGTATCTGCTGCGGCTCGCGGCTGAGCAGGGTGACGCCAAAGCCGGGCCTGCCTCATGCGCCGGCCGAGGTGTGGCGCGAGGGCGCTGTATGTGCCTACATCGAATGGTCGACCGCAAGGTAGCAGGATTGACCGGCGTCAAACCCGGCGGTCTCGGCCTCGGTGGCCCGGGCTCAGCCGTCAGCCCAAGTGGGCCCAACAGGAGCAGGCAATGACCGACCTGAAGATTCGGGTGTTCAAGGGCGGCCAACAACGGCCCGCGACCACCGTCACAATTCCGGGCGGAGTTCTTAAGATTGCGTCCCATCTCGTTCCCAAGAAGGCAGCCGCGGCCCTCAAGGAGGAAGGCATTGATCTTGAGGAACTGATCCAGCTGTCTGAGAACCCCGATGCGCGAGGCAACCTCGTGGAGATCGAGGACCACGGGAAGAACGAGAGGGTCGTTGTCTCGCTGGAATAGCAGGGCAAGCCGGATCGGAACGCCGGCGCACCGCATCCGGGGAACAAGCTGGCCCTACACCAGCCACCGCTCCCCGATCACGGCTGTGGCAGTATCATGGGAATGGCTGCCGCCGTTTTGCGGCTGCCCGATGCCCGGAGGTCATTGCGATGCTGCCAAAACCCGAATCCGCTTGTTTCGTGATCGCCGACATTTCCGGCTACACGAACTTTCTCGCCGCGGTCGAGCTCGACCATGCCCAGGACATCATCGCCGACTTGATGGACACGGTGGTCAAAGGGCTGAGGCCGCCGTTCCGCCTCCCCAAGTTCGAGGGCGACGCGGCCTTCGTCTACGCGCTGACCGAGAAGGTCGACGGCTCGCTGCTGCGGGATGCGATCGAGTCGGCCTATTTCGAGTTTCGCCGGCGCATGCGCAGCATCCGGCAGGCCTCCTCTTGCGAGTGCGAAGCTTGCCGGTCGATGGCCAGTCTCGATTTCAAGTTCGTCGTCCACCACGGGGAAATGGTGAAGCAGAAGATGGGCGGGCGGGAGGAGCTCGCGGGGCGCGACGTGATTCTCGTTCACCGGTTGTTGAAAAATGCGGTGAGCGAGAAGGTCGGCAGCCGCGCCTACGCGCCTATAGCGACGCCTGTATCCGTGTGATGGGCATCGACCCTGCGGCGCAGGGTCTCGTCGAGCATCACGAGACCATCGACATCATCGGCGACGTGACGCTGTGGCTGCGCGACCTCGAGGACGCCTGGCAGCAGGAGAACGAGCGACGGCGCACCGAGGTGACACGCGCCGGTTCCCACGCGACGTGGGACTTCGACATCGCCGCGGCGCGGCCGGTGGCATGGGAGCACTTTACGGTCCCCGGCCACCGGCCGAAATGGCAGAGCACCGACGCGGTCCTGGAAAACGCCGCCAACGGGCGACGCGGCGTCGGCACCAAGAACCATTGCATGCACGGCAAGGACGCGATCATCTAGGAGGTGCTCGACTGGCGGCCGCTCGACTATGTGACGCTCAGCGTCCTGATGCCAAGTCCCGGCGCGCCGAAGGTCATCGTTACCTACGGGCTCGAGGACCGGCCGAACGGCGCAACCCACATCGAGATCAGGATCGGCAAGCCGAAGCCGAAGGATCGGGCGTTCGTCGACGAGGCGGGAGCCGAGTACAAAAAGAGCATCACCCAGGCAATCGCGACTCTGAGACTCATGCTGGAGGGGCGGCAGGCCTCGGTCGCGGTGATCGACGAGCCGCCGCTGATGCCCTCGAAAGAACGCTTCCTGACCGAGCCGGTCAGACACGCGCACTAAGCGCGCTCCTGGCACACGAAGCCGTTGCCCTTGAGGGAACGCGGCCAGCCCAGTGCAACAACCTGCCCCTTGGGGGCGGGTCAAAACCGCAATGGCGGTTTTGGGGAGGGGTTATCGCTCCTGAAGCACAATGGTACCCCCTCCCGAAATCGGCTGCCGCCGATTTCGACCTCCCCTCAAGGGGGAGGTTGACCGTCGCGAGATCACCCTGAGTTCGCCCCGCCGCCATCATGTAGTTGACGTCCATGTCGGCGGTCAGGCGCCATTCGCCGGCGAAGGGGACATACATCACCCCGGTTTCGGCGATCACCGTCAGCCCCGCGGCGCCGAAGGCGGCGGCGAGCTCCGACGGGGTCACCAGCTTGTCGTAGCTGTGGGTGCCACGCGGCAGCCAGCCGAGCACGTACTCGGCGCCGACGATGGCGAGCACGAACGCCTTCATGGTGCGGTTGATGGTCGAGGCGATCACCAGACCGCCGGGCTTCACCAGGCGCGCGCAGGCGGCGACGAATGAGGCGACGTCGGTCACGTGCTCGACCACCTCGAGGATGGTGACGACGTCGAAGCGCTCGCCGGCTTCCGCCAGCGCTTCCGCCGTCGCCGCCCGATAGTCGATGGTCAGGCCGCCCGCCGCCGCGTGGTGCTTGGCGGCGGCGATGGTCTCCGGCGAGGGGTCGATCCCCGTCACCTCGGCGCCCATCCGGGCGAGCGGTTCGGCAAGAATTCCGCCGCCGCAGCCGATGTCGAGCATCCTCAGACCAGCGAGGGCGGAGGCGTCCTTGGTGTCGCGGGCGAAGCGCTTGCAGAGTTGGACCTTCAGCCAGGAGAGACGAGTCGGGTTTAGCCGGTGGAGGGCGCGCATCGGCCCGTCGGCATCCCACCAGGTCGAGGCGAGGGCGGAGAAGCGAGCGACTTCGGCCGCATCGACGGTCGTCGGCTCGGCGGTTCGGCTGGCCATTGCGACACCCTAGCCTATCGGAGGCTGCCGTTGCGACCACCGGGGCAAGCCGCTATGAAGACGCGCCTTTTCGCGGCCGGCGAGAACCGGCGACGGGTGGATAATGGCACGGCTGGTGATGAAATTCGGCGGGACGTCGGTCACCGACGTTCGCCACATCACGAACGTCGCTCGCCACGTCCGGCGCGAGGTCGATGCCGGCCACGAGGTCGCCGTCGTGGTTTCGGCGATGGCGGGGACCACTGACCAGCTCGTCGCCTGGACGCGGGAGACCGCACCTCTCCACGACGCGCGCGAGTACGACACGGTCGTCGCCGCCGGCGAGCAGATTACCTCCGGGCTGCTGGCGCTCTCGCTCCAGGCCATCGGCGTCAACGCCCGCTCGTGGCAGGGCTGGCAGATCCCGATCCGGACCGATGCCGCCCACGGTGCGGCGCGGATCGTGGCGATCGACGGCGAAATGCTGATCAAGCGCCTCAAGGTGGGGCAAGTGGCGGTGGTCTCGGGCTTCCAGGGCGTGGCGCCCGACAACCGCGTCGCCACCCTCGGGCGCGGTGGTTCCGACACCAGTGCGGTGGCGCTCGCCGCGGCGATCCACGCCGACCGCTGCGATATCTATACCGACGTCGACGGCGTCTATACGACCGACCCGAGAATCGTGGCCAGGGCGCGCCGGCTGTCAAAAATCTCCTACGAGGAAATGCTAGAAATGGCGTCGCTCGGCGCCAAGGTCCTGCAGGTGCGATCGGTCGAAATGGCCATGGTGCACGGGGTGAGGACCTTCGTTCGCTCCAGTTTCGACGACCCGCAAGCTGCGGAGACCGAAAACGGTCCACAGGGAACGCTCATCTGCGACGAGGAAGAAATCGTGGAAAAGAAAATCGTCAGCGGTATCGCCTATTCCAAGGACGAGGCGCAGATTTCGCTTCGACGGGTCGCCGACAAGCCCGGCGTCGCCGCCGCCGTGTTCGGGCCACTGGCGGCGGCCAACATCAACGTCGACATGATCGTCCAGAATATCTCGGAGGACGGTACGCTGACCGACCTCACCTTCACCGTCCCGACCGCCGATTACCAGCGCTCGCGCGCGGTTCTGGAGGCGGCGCGCGGCGCGATCGGCTACCAGGTGATCCAGGGCTCGTCCGACATCGCCAAGGTGTCGGTGATCGGTATCGGCATGCGGGCCCACGCCGGGGTGGCGGCCGACTGTTTCCGGGCGCTCGCCGCCAAGGGCATCAACATCCGGGCGATCACGACGTCTGAAATCAAGATATCGGTGTTGATCGACGCGCCGTACACCGAGCTTGCGGTACGGACTTTGCATTCGCTATACGGGCTCGACGGCGACTAACCGGCGCGTCCTAAGCGCGCCGAGAGATCAGGCGGTCCGAATTCCGCCCGCCCGATGCGTCCCAGGGATTGCGGATCATGCGGAGTCCAACCGCCGGGCCGCGGGTTCTGCTCCGCCGCCTGCGCGAGATCATGGCGGAGCCGATCAGCGCCCAAGCCCGGCTCGACAAGACCGTTACCCAGATCGCGGCCAACATGGTGGCCGAGGTCTGCTCGGTGTATGTGCTGCACTCCGACGGGATGCTCGAACTTTACGCAACCGAGGGGCTGAAGCGCGAAGCCGTCCACCACGCCTCGCTGAGGGTCGGCCAGGGGCTGGTCGGCACCATCGCCGCCGAGGCGCGCCCGCTCAACCTATCCGACGCGCAGTCCCACCCGGCCTTCCGCTACCTGCCGGAGACCGGCGAGGAAATCTACCACTCGTTCCTCGGCGTCCCAATCCTGAGGGTCGGCCGCACGCTCGGCGTGCTGGTCGTCCAGAACAAGGCGCACCGCACCTATCACGAGGAGGAGGTGGAGGCGCTGCAGACAACGGCGATGGTGCTGGCCGAGATGGTCGCCGTCGGCGAGCTGTCGGGCCTGGCACGCTCGGGCACGGCGCTGGAGCTCCGGCGCTCCATCGCCCTCTCCGGAGTCGGCCTCTGCGAGGGGGTCGGCCTCGGTCACGCGGTGCTGCATGAGCCGCGCGTCGTGGTGACGGCGTTGATCGGCGAGGACGCCGGTCAGGAGGCGAGCCGCCTCGACCAGGCGATCGCCGGCCTGCGCCTGTTTGTCGACGACATGCTGTCTCGCGACGACATCGCCCAGAGCGGCGAGCACCGCGACGTGCTGGAAGCCTACCGCATGTTCGCCTACGACCGCGGCTGGGTCAGGCGTATGCACGAGGCGATCCACAACGGCTTGTCGGCCGAGGCGGCGGTCGAGAAGGTGCAAAGCGACACGCGGGCGCGGCTGCTGCGGCAGACTGACCCGTTCCTGCGCGACCGGCTGCACGATTTCGACGATCTGACCAACCGGCTGCTGCGCGTGTTGATGGACAAGCCGCACGGGCCGAGCCACGACGAACTGCCGCGGGACGCCATCATCGTGGCCAGAACTATGGGTGCGGCCGAGCTTCTCGACTACGACCGCGAACGCGTGCGCGGGTTGGTCCTGGAGGAGGGCGGCCCGACCAGCCACGTCGCGATCGTCGCCCGCGCCCTCGGCATCGCCACCGTCGGGCGGGCGGGCAACGTGGTGTCGCTGGTCGAGAGCGGCGACGCCATCATCGTCGACGGTGACGCCGGCGAGGTCCATCTCAGGCCGAACGCCGACGTCGAATCAGCGTACGCCGAGAAGGTGCGCTTCCGCGCCAGGCGACAGGAACAGTACCGTTTGGTGCGCGAGGCGCCGGCGATCACCCGCGACGGGGTGCGGGTGGCGCTGATGATGAATGCCGGGCTGCTGGTCGACCTGCCGCATCTCGACCAGTCCGGCGCCGAGGGGATCGGCCTGTTTCGCACCGAGCTGCAGTTCATGATCGCCGCCAGGATGCCGAAACTCGCCGAGCAGCAGTCGCTCTACACCGCCGTTCTCGACGCGGCCGAGAGCCGGCCGGTGACCTTCCGCACCCTCGATATCGGCGGCGACAAGGTGCTGCCGTACCTGAGGACCGCCGACGAGCAGAACCCGGCCATGGGCTGGCGAGCGATCCGCCTCGGGCTCGACCGGCCGGGACTGCTACGCATGCAGCTGCGCGCCCTGCTCCGGGCGGCGGCGGGCCGCGAGCTCAGGGTCATGCTGCCGATGGTGACCGAGCTCGACGAGGTGCGGCGGACGCGGGCGATGATCGACCGCGAGATCGCCCAGCTCCGCCGCCACGGACACCGCGAACCGGCGCGTCTCATGCTCGGCGCCATGATCGAGGTGCCGGCGATGCTGTGGCAGCTCGACCGCTTGCCGGGCGTCGCCGACTTCGTCTCGGTGGGCTCTAACGACTTGTTGCAGTTCATGACCGCTAGCGACCGCGGCAACATGCTGGTCGCCGGCCGGTTCGATCCATTGTCGCGGCCGTTCCTGTTGGCCCTGAGGTCGATCGTGCGGACCTGCGGCGAGGCCATGCCGGTGACGCTGTGCGGTGAGCTTGCCGGCAACCCCCTGGCGGCCATGGCGCTGATCGGACTCGGCTATCGGTCGCTGTCGATGTCGCCGGCGGCGATCGGTCCGGTCAAGGCGATGATCCTCGCCCTCGACGCCGGCAAGGTCACCGAGAGACTCGACGGCCTGCTCGACGGCAGGTCCAACGAGGAGAGCCTGCGCTCGGCGCTGGCGGCTTTCGCCGAAGCGGCGGGCGTCCCACATTAGCGGCGGGCCGCCGGCCCCGAAAGCGGTGTTACGATCGATCCATGTTGCCGAAAGAGAAAATCGCCGCGCTGGTATCCCGCGTTGAGGACATCGACGGGCGGCTGTCGCAGCCGATCGACCGGGAGACGCTGGTCAAGCTCAGCCGCGAGCGGGCCGAGATCGAACCGGTCTACCTGGCGATCGGCGATCTGCGCCAGGCCGAGCGCGAGCGCGAGGGTCTCAACGCGATGCTGGCGGACCCGGAAATGGCGGCGCTGGCCGAGGAGGAAGCCGAACGGCTCGACCGGCAGATCGGGGAGCTGACCGAGACGGTTCGCCAGCTACTCATTCCCAAGGACGCGGCCGACGAGAAGAGCGCCATCCTCGAAATTCGCGCCGGAACCGGCGGCAGCGAGGCGGCGCTTTTCGCTGGCGATCTCTTCCGCATGTACCAGCGCTACGCCACGCTGCGCCGCTGGCGCGTCCAGGTGCTGTCGGAAAGCCCGGGCGAGGCCGGCGGCTACAAGGAGATCATCGCCAACGTCGCCGGCAAAGGCGTCTTCGCCCGCCTCAAGTTCGAGTCGGGCGTCCACCGGGTGCAGCGGGTGCCGGCGACCGAGGCGAGCGGTCGCGTGCATACGTCCGCGGCGACCGTGGCGGTGCTGCCCGAGGCCGAGGAGGTCGACGTCGCGATACGCCCGGAAGACATCCGCCTCGACACGACGCGGGCGTCGAGCGCCGGCGGCCAACACGCCAACACCACCGATTCCGGCGTGCGCATCCTGCATATCCCGACCGGCATCATCGTCACCGCCGCGTCGCGTTCGCAGCACCAGAACCGGGCGCAGGCGATGCAAATGCTGCGGGCGCGGCTCTACGACATGGAGCGGCAGAAGGTCGACGCCGAGCGAGCCGCCTCGCGGCGCGGGCAGGTCGGCAGCGGCGACCGCTCGGAGCGCATCCGCACCTACAACTATCCGCAAAGCCGGGTCACCGACCACCGCATCAACCTCACCCTCTACAAGCTCGACCAGGTCTTGTCCGGCGAGGCGCTCGACCAACTGGTCGACGCGCTCACCACCGACCACCAGGCGAGCCTGCTGGCGGAGGGGGCGTGAGCGACAGTCGGGAAGCGCAAGGGGGTGGCGCTGCCGACGCAAGCCTCTTCCGTTCGTCCCC
>JBBDMC010000184.1:0-12969 GCA_040878485.1 Bauldia sp.
CGGGCGGCTCCTGGGGCTTCACCTACGACATCGGCGGCGACGAAGGCGATGAATCCGGCTTCAAGCTCGGCAGCCATCGCTTCGTTCTTGGCGAGTACGTGTCGATCCGCGACGACGAGGGGGGGCTCCACACCTTCCGGGTCGTCTCGGTCACCGACGTCTGATCCCGGCAGCGGGGCGGCCGATGACCCTTGCCGAACGATCGACCGGCGGCCGCCTGCTCGCCGAAGGGCTGGCGGCGAACGGCATCGAGCGGGTCTTCTGCGTTCCCGGCGAGAGCTATCTCGCTCTCCTTGACTCCCTCTACGACACCGATATCGCCGTCACCGTGTGCCGCCATGAGGGCGGCGCGGCGATGGCCGCCGAGGCCTGGGGCAAGCTCACCGGCCGGCCCGGCATCGTCATGGCGACCCGCGGGCCTGGCGCTACCAACGCCTCCGCCGGCCTCCACGTTGCCCGCCAGGACTCCACTCCCGTCATCATGCTCGTCGGCCAGGTCGGCCGGGCGATCAGTGGGCGCGAGGCATTCCAGGAAATCGACCTGCCCCACTTCCTCGGCGAGGTGGCGAAATGGGTCGAGGAGATTGATCACGCCGACCGGGTCCCCGAGTTCCTGAGCCGCGCGTTCCACGAATCGACCTCGGGTCGGCCGGGTCCGGTGGTCCTCGTCCTGCCCGAGGATATGCTGCGCCAGGCGACCGCGGCGCGCAGTCAGCGGCCGTGGGTCGAGGTCGAGACCCATCCCGGCCTCGCCCAGATGGCCGAGCTGCAGAAGATGCTGTGGGCTGCCCGCCGGCCGTTCGTCATCCTCGGTGGCTCGCGGTGGAGCGAGCCGGCGGTCGCCGCCGTCCACCGATTCACCGAGCGCTTCGCCCTGCCGGTCGGCTGTTCATTCCGCCGCCAGATGCTCTTCGACAACGAACATCCGAACTACGCCGGCGACGTCGGCATCGCCCCCAATCCGGCGCTCGCCGAGCGCATCCGCGAAGCCGACGTATTGCTCCTCCTCGGCGGACGTCTGCCGGAGATGCCGTCGTCGGGCTACACCCTCATCGACATTCCCGAGCCGCGGCAGAAGCTCGTCCACGTCCATCCCGGCGCCGAGGAGCTCGGCCGGCTCTACCGACCGACTCTTCCGATCAACGCCAGCCCCACCGCCTTCGCCGCCGCCCTCGAGCGCCTTCAGCCGCCGGCCGTGATCCCATGGGCTGGAGAAGCCGATGCCGCCCATCGCTCGTATCTCGCCTGGTCGACACCGGTGGAAAACCCCGGACCGGTGCAGCTCGCCGAGGTGGTCGTCTGGCTCCGCGGGCGCCTTCCCGACGACGCTGTCCTCGCCAACGGCGCCGGCAATTACAGCGGCTGGCTCCACCGCTTCTTCCGCTACCGCCGCTACGGCACCCAGCTTGCACCGACGTCGGGCTCGATGGGCTACGGCCTGCCGGCGGCGCTGGCCTGCAAGCTCAGGCACCCCGACCGCATGGTCGTCTGCTTTTCCGGCGACGGCGATTTCCAGATGACCGGCCAGGAATTCGCGACCGCCGTCCAGTACGGTGCCGCGGTCGTCGTGGTGGTCGTCAACAACCGCATGCACGGCACCATCCGCATGCATCAGGAGCGCGACTACCCGGGCCGGGTGATCGCCACCGACCTCGTCAATCCCGACTTTGCCGCGCTTGCCCGCGCCCACGGCGGCCACGGCGAGACGGTCTCGGCGACCGGCGACTTCGCCGCCGCCTTCGAGCGCTGCGTCGCCTCCGGCAAGCCGTCGATCATTGATCTCGCGTTTGATCCGCAAGCGATGGCGCCGTCGCGGACGCTTTCAGAGATTCGCGCAGGCCCCCATCGCCAGTCGTGACCTGGATCAAGGCCGGCCGCTCGCCGCCATCCCAACCTGCCAGGCATGAACCGGAGCCTCATCATGCGCCCCTTGCTTGCCGCGGCACTGCTGGCGGCCGCCCACGTGGCCTCGGCACAGGAGGTCGGCGATCCGCAGGCCGGGCTCGCCTACGCCCTTGTCAACTGCACCGAATGCCACGCCGTCGAGCCGGACGACTGGGACAGTCCCTTTGTCAAGGCGCCGCCCTTCGAAGAGGTCGCCAACACCCGCGGCGTGTCGGACGTCGCCCTCTTGTCGTTCTTCCAGACCTCGCACGAGACGATGCCCAACTTCGTGATCGCGGAACCCGACATGCGCGACCTCGTCGCCTATATCCGCAGCCTCAAGGACTGAGCCGCTGGTTTGTCGGCGCGCGCCTTTGGGTGTTGGATCGCTTCCATGCCAAGGGAAAAGCGCCGGAGCGGGAACCGCGAGCCGCCGAAGAGGCCCGCTCGGCTGACCTTCCGGCCCGTCACCACCGACAACCGCGGCGATTTCGAGCGCCTGTTCGCGTCGCCGGGCGCGCCGAAGCACTGCTGGTGCATGGTCTGGCGGCGGACGCCGGAGGAGGCCAAGCACAACGACGGCGGAAGCCGCAAGCGCCAGATGCTGAAGCGGATCGGTGCCGGCGTTCCGGTCGGGCTGCTTGCCTACGCCGGCGGCGAGCCGGTCGGCTGGGTTTCGGTCGCGCCGCGGGCGAGCTATCGCGATCTCGGCGGCCAGCCCGCCGAGGAGGCCGAGGCGATCTGGTCGATCGTCTGCTTCTTCCTCCCGCGTCGGCTCCGCGGTCAGGGCACCGTGCGCCGCCTGATCGCCGCCGCGGTCGATCACGCGCGCGGCGAGGGGGCTACCCTCGTCGAGGCCTATCCGGTCGACGAGGACGCTCCGAGCTACCGCTTCATGGGCTTCGTTTCGGTATTCGCCGAGGCGGGCTTCACCGAGGTCGGCCGCGCCGGCGCCCGCCGCCATGTGATGCGGCTTGAGACAGGCTGAGCTACAGCAGCCGCCCCTGCGATCCATCGTCGGACGAACGGCGCCTACGGCGAGGGGGCGCGGCCCCGCTCGCCACGGCTGAGACGTGGCCGTCGTGGAACTCGATGTCGAGCCCCATGCCGCTTGCCACCGCGGCCACCGAGCGCAGCGGCATGCCCTCCTGGTCGCTGACCAGCGCGAAGCCGCGTTCAAGCACGCTGCGGTAGGAGACCGCCTCGAGCAGCCTCGACGCGGCGGCCAGTCGCGTGTTCAGCCGCTCGACGCGTCGGGCGGTGAAGTGAGTCTTGCGGTCGGCGAGCGCCGCCAGCCGTTGGCGGGCGCGGTCGATCAGATGGTCGAGCCGGGCGGGAGCGAGCTGGGCGGCGGCGCGCTCGTACTGCGTGCGATGGACGCGCGCGTTGGCCAGCAGCGCCAGGCCGATGCGGTTGGCGAGCTCGTCGAACACGCGGCGCGGCATGGCGAAGAGGTCTTCGGTGCTGGGCAGCGCGCGGGCCGCGGCGCGCAGTTCCCGTCGCCCGGCCTCGGTGGCGCGCAGGGCCGCGGCGACCAGCCGGCCGCCGAGCGCCACCACGCCGGCGACCAGCTCCGAGCGCACCGGCACCGCCATCTCCGCCGCCGCGCTCGGCGTCGGCGCCCGCTTGTCGGCGGCGAAATCGATCAGCGTGAAGTCGGTCTCATGGCCGACCGCCGAGATCAGCGGGATCGCCGAGTTGGCCGCCGCCCTGACGACGGCCTCCGCGTTGAAGCTCCACAGGTCCTCGAGGCTGCCGCCGCCGCGGGCGACGATCAGGAGGTCCGGCCTCGGCACCCGGCCGCCGGGCGCAAGCGCGTTGAAGCCGTCGATGGCGGCGGCGACTTCGGCGGCGGAGGTTTCGCCCTGCACCCTCACCGGCCAGACGATCACCCGCGTCGGGAAGCGGTCGGCGAGCCGGTGGAGAATATCGCGGATGACCGCGCCCGATGGCGAGGTGACGACGCCGATCACCCGCGGCAGGTAGGGGAGGGGCTTCTTGCGCGCCTCGGCGAACAGCCCTTCCGCCGCCAGCGCCTTCCGCCGCGCGTCGAGGAGCGCCATCAGCGCGCCGATGCCCGCCGGCTCCAGCGCGTCGATGACCATCTGGTACTTCGATTGGCCGGGGAACGTGGTGAGGCGGCCGGTGGCGACGACCTCGATGCCCTCCTGCGGCTTGAACTTCAGCCGGAGGAGGGTTGAGCGCCAGACCACCGCCTCGAGCCGCGCCTTCTCGTCTTTGAGCGCAAAGTAGGCGTGGCCGGACGCGTGCACCCCACGGAAGCCGGAAATCTCGCCGCGCACGCGGACGTAGCCGTAGGCGTCCTCGACCGTGCGCTTGAGCGCGTTCGAGATTTCCGAAACCGTGTACTCGGCGATGTTGGCGGCTGGCTCGGCCATGGCGAAGACGTGACGCTTCCCGCGTTACGGGTCAAGCCGATCGGCGATGGGTCGCCTCCTCTCCCGGACGGGAGAGGATACGGCGCCTTGCCCGCCCTGAACCTGGGCCTGCCCAAGGTCCGGTCACTGATACGGAAGTCGGGCAAGCCCGACTTCCGTGGCGGGCTTAGGCGACGTTGGTGAGGGGTCATGGGAGGGAGCCGACCGGGCGCTGCCCACGGGAGCCCCCACCCCTCTCCCCCGCAGGGAGAGGGCTTTGCCTTGGCGAGCTGAAGCCGAGCCTAGAGGCAAAGGGCGAGGGGGCGGCATCGCCGGTGGGCAAGCGCTCTCCCGCCCACTCGGCGGCCGTCATCACGTGTAAAATGCGAACTGGTCCAAAGTCAGAAGAGCCTGTAGTGCCCGCACCTGAGTGTACGTCGCGGCACGAGCTGCTCCGTGCCCGACGGCATGGCGAGAACCGGCCGTTACATCGTTGGCGCTCGGGTCAAAATGCGCGAAGGTGTTGGATTCGAGATACTTAGCGAACGCGGCCGTGAACAGAAGAGTATCGGAGCCTCCTGCCTTTCGCTCTGCTGTCTCCACCGCGAACTTCAGGAGTCGGTCGATCTTGGCGCTGCTTCCGGTAGATGCCCGATGCGCCTCCTGCAAAATGCCCTCGATCTCGGTGAGCACAGTCTTCAAGACTGAGATCCAATTCTTCGCTTTATAGGCGTCGATGGCAGATCGGAGGATGGGCTCTTTCGGCTTGAAATGCGGCTTCGCCACCCACCGCGCGAACATTCGTTCCAGGCGCTCGTCGTCAAACTTCCGGCATAGTTCTGTCTCGGCATCGTCGAGCGCAAATCCCGCTTCGGAGGCCAGCGCGAGCGACTTGAACTCTTGTCGGATGATGTCCGCGAATGGAAACCACCCCGCCTGGACGAGCCGCCCGAACACGACCTCGTTCGACAGAGCGTCGTAGAGGTGTCGGTACTTTAGGTTCCGGTAGAGCGCGCCGAGCGTCCTCGCTGCTTCGTCCAGCGAGAGATTGCCCTCGGGGTTGAAGTCGAAGAAGAGCGCGAAGCGCCAGTCCTCGCGGAACAGGTACAGCAGTCGGTCGGTCGGTTTGATGTCGACGGCCGGAAAGCGCAGCTCGGTTACGTCCGCGATGTCGCGCTCAAAAACGGGAGTACCGGCTTTCACGGCGCTCTTGGCGAGGGCGTTCATGACGACCGCAGCGGAGTCGACCCGCAGGTGCGCCGTTTCATCTGGACGGATGACCAAGAGAACGCTGCTTGCTCGAGTCAAGTTGATCGGCCGACCAGCTTCTTGAGCGTGCGCGGCGAGTGACCCGCTCAACCCCTCCACCATTCGGTGAAAGATCGGTTCGTCTGAGGTAAGAGCCAGCTTCGTCCAAACCCTGACGACTTCGCCAGCGCGAGCGTTCTCTGCGGAGAACCCAGCGAGCTTCACGCCGGTCAGCTCAATCGGTTCTCCGGCGTTCCCGACCAGCAGGATGGGTCGCGGTTCTCCGGCGCTAGCTGCCTTTGGTTCGGTCTTCGCTTCCACAGTTCACTCCTCCAGTCGTCCTTTTGAGGTCTTCGCCAGACGTGCGGTCAAGCACCCTTGGCGCCTTGCCGCGGGTCGCGGTTCGGCTTATCGCCGTCGCCATGACCCTTTCCGCTTTCGCCGCCCAACGCCTCTTCGTCCGCGCTCCCCTTGCGGCCGGCGCCGGGGTCGACCTCGATCGCGACCAGGCGAACTACCTGGTCAACGTCCTCCGCCTCAAGGACGGCGACGAGGTTCTGGTCTTCAACGGCGACGACGGCGAATGGACCGCGCGCCTGATTGCCGGCGGGCGCAAGGCATGGCGACTTGCCGCCGCTGCGCTCGTCCGCGGGCAGCCCGCCGCTCCCGACCTACATTATCTGTTCGCGCCGCTGAAACAGGCACGCCTCGATTATATGGTCGAGAAGGCGGTCGAGATGGGGGCGGGGCGGCTCCGCCCGGTGCTCACCGCCCATGGACAAATCGCCCGGGTCAATCGCCGGCGCATGGAGGCCAACGCCATCGAGGCCGCCGAGCAATGCGGCATCCTGACCATCCCGACGATCGACGAGCCGGTGGCGCTGGCCGACCTCGTCGGCCGCTGGGCGGAGACCGCAGGCGGGCGGCGGATCGTCTTCTGCGACGAGGATCATTCCGGCGCCGACCCGCTGTCGGTTCTGGCGCCGCTAGAGCCCGCTCCGCTCGCCGTCCTGGTCGGCCCCGAAGGCGGCTTCTCCGCGGCCGAGCGACGGCTCCTGCGGGCTCAGCCTTTCGTCACCGCGCTGCCGCTCGGTCCGCGGGTACTCAGGGCCGACACCGCCGCCGTCGCCGCCCTGGCGCTCATCCAGGCGGCCATTGGGGATTGGCAAAGTCGCGCCCCCGCCCCACATTGACCGCCAGCCTTGATCGCCGCGTTGCTCGCCATCGGGGTCATCGCTAAGGTGCCCCACCCCGCCCCTTCGGAAAGCCTAAATGGATGGCCCGCGACGTCTTTGACGCGACGCCGATCGAATCCCGCGATCAGCTGGTCGAGAGCCTCGAATCCGGCTGCAAGCCCCGCTCCGAATGGCGGGTCGGCACCGAGCACGAGAAGTTCGGCTTCTCCCTGGATGACCGTTCGCCGGTCCCCTACGACGGGCCGCGCGGCATCCGCCGCCTGCTCGAGGCGATGGAAGGGCTGCTCGGGTGGCAGCCGATCGTCGACGGCGGACGCATCGTCGGCCTGACCGACCCGATCGGGCTGGCCGCCATCACGCTGGAGCCCGGCGGCCAGTTCGAACTCTCCGGCGCTCCGCTCGCCACCATCCACCAGACTTGCCGCGAGGTGAATGCCCATCTCGCCCAGGTACGCGAGTGCGCCACGCCGCTTGGCATCGGCTTCCTCGGTGTCGGCTTCTCGCCCAAATGGACGCTGGCAGCGACGCCGCGCATGCCGAAGTCGCGCTACGCGATCATGACCCGCTACATGCCGAAGGTCGGCGGCCACGGCCTCGACATGATGTACCGGACCTGCACCATCCAGGCGAACCTCGACTTCTCCGATGAGGCCGACATGGTCATGAAGATGCGCGTCGGCCTGGCCCTGCAGCCGGTGGTCACCGCCCTCTTCGCCAACTCGCCGTTCACCGAGGGGCGGCCGAACGGCTACCGCACCTATCGCTCCGAGGTGTGGCGCGACACCGACCCCGACCGCACCGGCATGCTCCCGTTCGCCTTCGAGGACGGCTTCGGCTTCGAGCGCTACGTCGACTGGGCGCTCGACGTTCCGATGTATTTCGTCAAGCGCGGCGACACCTATCACGACGTTGCCGGCTCCTCCTTCCGCGACCTTTTGGCCGGCAGGCTCGGCACGCTCCCCGGCGAGCACGCCACCATGTCGGACTGGAACAATCACCTGACGACGCTCTTTCCCGAGGTGCGGCTGAAGCGCTTCCTTGAGATGCGCGGCGCCGACGGCGGCCCGAGCCGGCGTATCTGCGCGGTTCCGGCGTTGTGGGTCGGCCTCATCTACGATTCGGTCGCGCTCGACGCCGCCTGGGAGATCGTCAAGGACTGGACGGCCGAGGAGCGGGAGGATCTGCGCGGTTCGATTCCGCGGCTCGCCCTCGACGCCCCGATCCGCAACCGCACCGTCCGCGACGTCGCCCGCGACGTGCTGGCGCTTGCCCGTGACGGCCTCGGCCGCCGCGGCCGCGACAACCAAGAGGGCCTCGACGAGACGATCTATCTGTCGTCGCTCGACGAAGTCGTGGCCAGCGGCGTCACACCGGCCGACCGGCTGCTTGCCGAATTCACCGGCGAGTGGCAGGGAGACATCGACCGGGTCTTCGCCGCCTACGCCTACTGACCCAACGCGGCCGTTGCGACCCTTGATCCTCGTCAAGGCGGGCGGCCGCGCCGCCCCACCACTGTCTGATCGTCCCACTCCGGCCGGAGGCAAGAGATGAAGAAATCGGCAAGTACCATCGGCGACATGCACGTCGTGGTCGACCTGTCGGGCGAACGCCGCGCCGCGACCATCGCCGCCGATCTGGCGAGCCGGCTCGACGCCCACCTGACCGGCCTGGCGCTCGCCTTCGAACCGCTGATCCCGGTCTACACGATGGCCGCGCCGGTGCCGACCGACTTCATCGTCGCCGCCCGCGAGCGGGCGCTGGCCGAGGCCGAAGCCGCCGCCGTCGCGTTTGCCAAGATCGCCACCGCCGCCGGCGTCGCCTACGAGAGCCGTAAGCTCGAATCGGTCGCCGGCGAAGGCTTCCAGGGCGCGGTCGAGGACCTCCGCCTGACCGATCTGGTCGTCGTCGGCCAGGATGATCCGGACCGTCCCGAGCCCATGCGCAAGACCCTGATCGAAGCGATCCTGTTCGATGCCGCGGCCCCGACCCTGATCATCCCATACACCGGCGTCAAGGAATTGAGGACCGAGCGGGCACTGGTCGCCTGGGACGGCAGCGCCCAGGCCGCTCGCGCCGTGCGCGCCGCCCTGCCTCTGTTGCAGTCTGCCAATCAGGTCCTGGTGGTGATCGTCGAGGAGGCGAGGAAATGGTCGGCCGGCGCTCCCGGGGCCGACATCGGCGTTCATCTTGCCCGCCACGGGCTCGGCGTCGAGGTTAAGCGGGTCGACAACGCCGTTGGCGACGTCGCTATGTCGCTGCTCAACTTCGCCGCCGACGAGGCCGCCGACTGGATGGTGATGGGCGCCTACGGCCACAGCCGGGTGCGCGAGATGTTGCTCGGCGGCGCCACGCGCGGCGTGCTCGCCGCCATGACCTTGCCGATTCTGATGGCGCACTGAAAAAGGCCCGCCGCACCAAGTCGGATGTTTCCGACTTAGTCATTCTTGATGTCGAACTCGGCAACAGCCGAGTTCGAGCGGCGGGCCCAGTCGATCGGAGCTCCAGGGGACTGGCGGCTCCGGAACAGGGTTGGCAGGATTCAGATGCCGCGGCCGGTGAGGCGCTTCCCCGCCGCCCGCTCCCAGGCGGCGGCGCGGATGCCGACGCGGCGCTCGCCGAACAGCGCCCGGAGCTGGTTCGAGGGGTCCTGCCAGGCCGGCCCCGACATGGCCGAGCGGACGTCGCCGGGAGTGAGCCCGATGTCCTTCAGCATCCGGCCGTCCCATTCGAGCAGCGAGGCCACCGACCGGCGGTTGCGGCGGGCGCGCCACACCGCAAGGGCGCGGGCGAGACCGGTCTCGGCGAGGGCGACCAGGCGAGCGACGGGGCCGGCGGGAGACGTGGTGAATTCGGTCGTAGCCATAGTGCTTCTCCTTGAGGGGCGGGCCCCACCGCCGGCTGGTCTGGGACCTTTGCGCCGGCGAACCGCTGCTGTATGCACGCTCCCTATTGATCATTCCAACGAATGTTTCTAATGTTCATCATCGGTATCGTTGATGATTGAAGGAGGACGCCCATGCCGGCCATGCTCGATCTCGACCAGCTGAGGACGTTTGTGGCGATCGCCGAGCTCGGCAATTTCACCCGCGCCGCCGAAACGGTTTTCAAGACTCAGTCGGCGGTTTCCATGCAGATGCGCCGACTGGAAGAGCGGATCGGCAAGCCGATTTTCTTCCGCGAGGGCCGCACGTCGAAGCTGACCGAGGACGGTGAACGCCTTCTCGGCTACGCCCGCCGCATGGTGAAGCTTTCCGACGAGACGGTGGCCGCCTTCGACGAGGCGGAGCTTTCGGGCGCCGCGCGGCTCGGCACCCCCGACGACTACGCCGACCGCTTTCTCCCCGAGGTGCTCGCCCGCTTCGCCCGCTCCAACCCGCGCGTCGAGGTGTCGGTGGTCTGCGAGCAATCGATGACGCTGCTGGAGATGGCGCGCCGTGGCGAGATCGACCTTGGCATCGTCACCAACTGCGGCGCCGGTCCGGTGGAGGTTGTCCGCCGCGAGCCGTTGTTCTGGGTGGCGTCGGGCAATCACGGCGTATTCGAGGACGAGGTGCTGCCGCTCGCCTTCTTCAAGCCGCCCTGCGATTGGCGGATGATTGCCGTGGATCTGCTGACGGCGGCGGGCCGGAAGTTCCGCGTGCTCTACCAGAGCCCCAACGCCGCGGCCATCTCGGCCGCCGTTCTCGCCGGCCTGGCGGTCACCGTGCTTCCCGAGTCGGCTCTGCGCCCCGGGATGCGGGTGATCGGCGAGGCCGAGGGTTTTCCCCGTCTGCCGACCTGTGAGATCGGTCTCGTCCGCTCGTCCCACCGCCCGCAGTCGCCGATCATCGACAAGCTCGCCGAGCACATCGTCGGCGCCCTCGACAATCTGTCGGTTCCGGCCGTCGCCGCCTGACGCGAGGCGGGAACAGGAGTGCGCGGCGAGCCTTGTCGGAGGTTACTTTTTCCATGAGCCGCCTGGGGCGCGTGAATGGCCGTCCTTGCGGGCGGCCAGCGCGGTCGCTTACATGCCGGCAACCAACAATCCGCGAGGAGTAGGACCATGGCACTTCGCATCGGCGACACCGCCCCCGACTTCGAGGCCGACACCACCGAGGGAAAGATCAAGTTGCACGCATGGCTGGGCGATTCCTGGGGCATCCTGTTCTCGCACCCCAAGGACTTCACCCCGGTCTGCACCACCGAGCTCGGCGCGATGGCCAAGCTCAGCCCCGACTTCAAGCGGCGCAACGTCAAGGTGATCGGCCTCAGCGTCGATCCCGTCGACCGCCATCGGGGCTGGGTGAAGGACATCGAGGAGACGCAGGGGCGGGCGCCGGATTTCCCCATGATCGGCGACCCTGACCTCTCGATCTCCAAGCTCTACGACATGTTGCCCGCCGCGGCCGGCAACACCTCCGAAGGACGCACGGCGGCCGACAACCAGACCGTCCGCAACGTCTACGTCATCGGGCCCGACAAGAAGATCAAGCTCTTCATCGCCTATCCGATGACCACCGGCCGCAACTTCGACGAGATCCTGCGCGTCATCGATTCCCTCCAGCTCACCGCCAAGCACAAGGTCGCCACGCCGGCGAACTGGAAACACGGCGACGAGGTCATCATCGCCGGCTCGGTGTCGAACGACGACGCCAAGAAGATCTGGCCCGCCGGCTGGAAGGAGCCGAAGCCCTACATCCGCATCGTCCCGCAGCCCGGCCGCTAGAGGAACCGGTACGCGCGTCCTTCCAGCGCCAGTGTGGTGAGCCGGCCGCCGTAGACCGCGCCGGTGTCGATGTTGATGCGGTTGGGGCGCACCTCCGGCTCGTTCGCCGGGGTGTGGCCGTGAACCACGACGACGCCATGGTCGCTGCGGTCCCACAGGAAGTCCTCGCGGATCCAGGTGAGGTCGTGCGGGTCCTGCCGGTCGAGGGCGACGCCCGGCCTGATCCCGGCGTGGCAGAAGAGGTAGTCGCCGAAGCGGGCGGTAAGGCGGAGACTTTCGAGGAAGGCGCGGTGGGCCGCCGGCACGCGCTCCTGCAGCGCCCGCGACAAGGCGAGGAAGTCCTCCCTGATCAGAGCCAATCCGCTCGCCGGGACGCCGTAGGAGGCAAGCGTCGCGTCACCGCCGTTGAACAGGAACGTTGCCCCGAAGCCCGCCGGATCGGAGAGGAAGCCCACGAGCAGCTCGTCGTGGTTGCCCTTGAGGCAAATGACCCGCGGGTCGGTGGCGGCAAGACCGGCCAGGCGCTCGATGACCGCCGCCGAATCGGGGCCGCGGTCGGCATAGTCGCCAATGTGGATGATGCGATAGTCGCTGATCGGGTGGAGGGCGAGGTCGACTGCGATCTTCTGGTGCGCCTCGGCGATGAGCCCATCACAGCCGTGCACGTCGCCGATCGCATAGAGGCGCATGCCGTCCGGCGTCGCTGATTGGCCAAGCCGCATCGTCTTTCGCTCCCTCGCTGGCGTCCGGGCGCCATGCTACCTGGAACGCAAGGGTTTCTCACCGGAGAGGGATGTGCGCGTCCTCGTCGTCGAGAACTACGTCGCAACGCCGCTCGGCCTGGTCGGCCAGGCGCTCGTCGAGGCGAGCGCCGAGATCGACCTGCGCCAGGCCTGGCTGGGCGCGCCGCTCCCGGCCGATCACGCCGGCTACGACGGTATCGTCATCCTCGGCGGGGCGCAGAGCGCCGTCGACGACGATGACCACCCCTATCTGCCGGAGGTCGCCGCCCTGGCGCGCGGCTTCGGCAAGGCCGAGAAGGCCGTGCTCGGCATCTGCCTGGGCGCCCAGCTCGTCGCCCGCGGCTATGGCGGAAAGAACATCCTCGGACGCCCGATCGAGTTCGGCTGGCATTGCGTGCTGCCGACCGCGGCGGGTCGCGACGATGGCGATGGCGCTGCAGGACGATCTGTCCAGCCGTGTCAGCAAGACTGGGGCGAAGGGCATCCTGATCGATATTTCCGCACTGGAACTGGTCGACTCTTTTGTGGGGCGCATCCTGGCTGAAATTGCCGCCATTGCGAAGCTGATGGATGCGGAAACGGTGGTGGCCGGGATGCGGCCGGCGGTGGCCATCACTCTGGTCGAACTTGGCGTGCCGCTGACGGGTTTGAAAACTGCTCTGAACATGGATCAAGGCATGCGCGTACTGCGGGAAGCAGTGGGAGCGAACAAGGAGACCGAGGATGGCAGACCAAGGCGGTGAACCGCTCGTCATCAGTGAAGAGCAGAGCATCGTTCTGGTTCGGCAGGCCGTCCGTCACTGGACCCGGAAGCT
>JBBDMC010000185.1:0-3420 GCA_040878485.1 Bauldia sp.
GCCGCGCTCGAGGACGCGCTCGAGGACTACGCCGGCTGCGGCGTCATCATCTCGCACGACCGCATGTTCCTCGACCGGCTGGCCACCCACATCCTCGCCTTCGAGGGCGACAGCCACGTCGAGTGGTTCGAGGGCAACTTCGCCGACTACGAGGCCGACAAGGTCCGTCGGCTCGGCGCCGACTCGATCAGCCACCACAGGGTCAAGTACAAGCGGCTGACGCGGGGGTAGCAAGGCACCGGCGGCGGCCCGTATGACCGCCGCCAACAGCCTTCAGTTGTTGGTGAGAACCGCGGAGATGGTGCTCTCGGCAAACTGATAGGCACTGATGTTCTTTCCAACTTTCTGAGGATCGAAAGTTCCGAGTTCGAGCACCAGCTTGTAACTGCGCATGACGTCAACGAGGTGGCTGACGAGGAAGTCCGTTGGGTCGCGGCGCCAAGTTACGATGCCGTCCCTGTTGACCTGTATCAGTGCGCGCATGCCATATAAGAGCGGCACTACAAACCCGTCAGGACAAGTGTAGGACATCTCGCGTCCGTAGAATGGAGAATGCGGCATCTTTCGCAAGTATTTTGGGTTTTTCTCCTTCGCCTTTTCGGGGTCGTACATCTTCACAGCGGAAATTCTCCCGAAGCTGCCACCAGCCTTGTTGTAGGCTTCGGGGAACTGCCTCACGAGCTGATCGTAGATGTCGGGCATATTTGCGCCGACGCGGAGAGCAGATCGAACGCTCTCGCTCTCCAATCTCCGCTCGTAGCCACCCTCTATCTTTGAGGATACTGCCTCGTGGCGGAGGAGCTTATTGAACGCTTCGACGCACACTCCTTTGTTGCGATAAATCTGATTGGGGTTGACGCGGATTCCGTCCGGCAAAGTCAGTTGTGAAAGAGGGATCCAACAAAGCGCAACTATTTCTCGGACCTTGATTTCACCTCCCTCGTTTGCTTTCCATTCAACCCGATTAGCGAGTTCGGCCGGCAAGAATGCTTTCAGTTCATCATACAGGCCTTGCTTGTTTGCCTTTGTCTCATCGGTCAATTGAACGTTGTTGTTCCGTGCCGCGCCGATCTCGAGCAAGGAGGTGCGGAACTCCTCGATGATACTTTGGTCTTGCATGTGTGCGGGCACCTGGACTTCAATCGGCACCTGGAAGTCTAAGAGATCTTCAATTTCTGAAATCGCCTGCCGCTTGGCCTTCCAAGCCGTGACAAAGTCAGCCCAATCACCGACTTTCTTCAGTTCGGTGGCTTCCACGCCGGCTTCCCTTAGGACGTGGCGCCCGATTCCAAGCGCGTTGTGGCCTCCATCGAGGAGTCCTTCCGCGTCCGTGTCTTCGAACGTCAGCTGGTAGCGTTGGCGTTCGAGGACTCGATACGAGGACGACGCCAGCAGAATTCCCTTGGTCTTTGCTGGGAACAGGTCGGGTGTTTCTTGGAGGCTGGTCTCGATGTCATGGGTGACTGGCCCCCGCTTCGCGGATCTGGGATTCGCCGATAAATCCGCGACGTCAATCAAATGGCAGAACGACTTTGGGCCAAGCAGGCCGATGATTTTCCGCACAGGTCCGCAGACCTGCTCGCCGCCCTGTTCGATCTTGAGGGTAACTTGGGAAGTCATTGATCGATCCTCTTGATAGAGGACCGGCTCGGGAGCGCCAAAAGCATCCCTTTGGAGTTTTTCAACCACTGCCGAAACCAGTCCAGGTTTCTTTCCGCTGCCCATCCGGGCAATATGTCTCTTGGTTCCAAGGGACACTCCCTAACCGGGAGTGGAAGCAGATTAGGCTGCCGTGCCTAATTCCGCAAGCGAGATCGCAAGGTCCGCCGTCTCGGCCCCGACTCGGTCAGTCACCATCGGGTGAAGTACAAGCGGCTGACGCGATAAAGGTTGAGTGCGGCGGCTCGTTCTGGGGGCTGGGGAGCTGCTCGCCACCGACCTTGCACCCCACCTGATGTTTCGGCATAGTTTCTCTTTCGGAAAAGGTTTTCCTGCTGGAGGCGTTTTACCGCCGCGTGGCCGTGGTCGGTCGCAGGACAACCGCTCCGGGCGTCGAGTCGCTCGTGGCTCGCGCTAGTATGACCCAAGGGAGGTTCGAAAATGAATGGCTTCGGAACCAGGGGGGCTGTCATGCTGACAGCCGCCGTATCGCTTGCACTTGGTCTGACGGTGTTGGGGGTGCCCGCCGGCGCACTGGCGCAGGACGCGGCGATGGGCGTCGACGACGGTACCCGCATAACGATGTGGTCAAGGGCTGCTACCCAGGCGCGGGCGGACGCGCTGGTCAAAGCCTACAACGCGACGCACAAGAACCAGATCGACGTCACTTTCGTCCCCACCGACGACTACCAGACCAAGGTCGGGGCGGCCGCAGCGGCGGGCGGGCTGCCGGACCTGTTCTCGGCTGACGTCGTGTTCATGCCGAACTGGACCTCGGCGGGCCTGTTCACCGACATCACGGACAGGATCGAAAGCCTGCCCTTCAAGGACAACATCGCCCAGGCGGCGATCGACGTGTCGACCTGGGACGGCAAGAAATACGGCCTGCCGTTCATCGTCGATCTCTCAGTCTGGATGTACAACAAGAAGCTCTTCCGCGACGCCGGCCTCGATCCCGACAAGCCGCCGGCCACGTTCGGCGAGTTCGTCGCAGCCGCCCGCGCGGTCGGGAAACTCGGCGGGGGCGTCGCCGGCACGTTCTTCGGCGGCAACTGCGGCGGCTGCAACGTCTTCACCTGGTGGCCGATCTCTTGGGCCGACGGCCAGCCGGTGATGAATCCGGAGGGCACCGAGTCCAACCTCAACAGCGACACGATGAAGCAGATTTACGCCGGGTTCCGCGAAATGGTGGCCGATGGCACCGTGCTGATGCCAGATTCCGAGACGGAGGCTGGACCGACGTGGACCGGATATTTCCCGCGGGGCGTCATCGGCATCATGCCGATGCCGGCGAGCCTCCAGGGTATGGCCAACGCGGCGCTCGCCGATGAGGACATCGGCGTGACTTCGATCAAAGGCATCAAAGGCGGAGAGTCCACGTTCGTCGGCGGTGACGCCATTGGAATCTCCAGGGACAGCAAAGTTCCGGACGCGGCGTGGAATTTCATGGCCTGGCTGGTGGGCGATGAGGCGCAGGTCGAGGTCGTCGCCAAGGGCGGCAACGTCGTCGCCCGGCCGGACCTCGCCGCGAACAAGTACAGCTCGGCCGACCCACGCCTGGTGACCTTCAACACGATTGCCGGCAAGGGCCAGACGCCTTTCGCGAAAAACTTCGGGGCGACCTACAACGACCCGCAGGGACCGTGGATTCCGCTCTTTCGTGACGCAGTGTTTGGCGATCCAAGCCGGATCGACGCGCACAACGATGCGATCAACGAATCGCTGAATCCGTAGTGGACGGCGGCGTGGTGCGGGTCGAGG
>JBBDMC010000185.1:3430-12878 GCA_040878485.1 Bauldia sp.
GACCCCACCACGCCCACGGCCTTATGGACCGGTACCTCCTGTGGCCACGACTCCAGGGACCATGAGCGCCCCGGAACGCACTGCCTCGTGGCAGCTCGGATGGTGGAGAACACGGCAGTTGTTGGGTGTCGCTTATGCGGTGCCCACGATCGTCTTCGTGGCGGTCTTCTTCGTGGCTCCCCTCGCGCTTGTCATCAGAATGTCGCTGAACAGCTGGCCGCTCTTGACGGGCGACCAAGGCCTGAACTTTCCCAAGAACTACGTCTCCATCACCACCAACCGGCTGTTCACGCCGGCCGTCGTTTTCACCATCGAGTACACGCTCCTGGTCACCGTCCTCCTGATCGGGCTGGGACTTGTTCTGGCCCTCCTCGTCCAGGGAAGCGGAAAGTGGGTGGGGATGCTGCGCACCGTATTCCTGCTGCCCGTGGCGCTTGGCCTGGCGTCGGCATCGCTGCTGTTCTGGGGCTTCTATTCGCCCTCTATCGGACCGATCAGTCCCATCCTCGAGGGCCTGGGCCTGATCGACCAGCCCATCTCGTTCCTGAGAACGCCCCTGAGCGCGCTCTTGTCCACGACCTTCCTGATCGTCTGGAAGTATGCCGGCCTGTACATGCTCATCCTCCTTGTCGGACTGCAGGCCATTCCGGACGAGGTCTATGAGGCGGGCGCCCTCGACGGCGCCAGTCGCGGCCAGATCTTCCGGCACATCACGCTGCCTCTGCTGCGGCCGTCTCTTGCGCTGGCCCTGATCCTGTGCGTGACCGGTTCGCTGCTCGCCTTCGACCAGTTCTACATCCTGACCAAGGGCGGGCCGGACAACCGCACGGTCACGGTGGTTCAGCTGATCTACCGCGAGGCGTTCCAGAGGCAGAACCTCGGCACCGCCGCGGCAGTCTCGATTATCGTGCTGGCGGCGCTGCTGGTCGTGAACGCGTTCCAGTTCCGCGCGCTGCGCGACCCCGAGCGGGCCTGAGACCATGACCACAATGCGCCAGACCCTGCTCGGTCGCACCCCGTTCTACGTGCTGACCGGGGGGCTGGCGATCATCTTCCTGTTCCCGCTGGCGTGGAGCCTGGTGGCCTCGGTGAGCCCGCAACCCGCCACCGGCCAGGTGATCGGCTACGGCCTTGGCAACTACGCCACGCTCTACAACTTCGGTGCGGGACTGGAGAGGTTCACCTTCAACAGCGGGTTCGTCGCCTTCCTCACCGTGGCGGTCACGCTTGGGGTGTCGACCCTTGGCGGCTACGCGTTTGCCAAGTTCCGGTTTCCGGGGCGGGATGCATTGTTCCTGCTGACGCTGGCGATCCTCATGGTTCCCTACGCAACGCTGTTGATCCCGCTCTATGTTCTGCTCAACTACCTCGGCCTGCAAAACTCCCTGACCGGCCTCAGCCTGGTCTTGGCGATGTTCCAACTGCCGTTTGCGACCTACATGATGCGCATCTCGTTCGAGGCGGTGCCGCGCGAGCTGGAGGAGTCGGCCCTGGTGGACGGCTGCGGCACGTTCGCCGTCCTGTGGCGAATCCTCCTACCCTCGGTGCGACCGGGCCTCATCACGGTCAGCCTGTTCGCCTTCCTAGCGGCGTGGAACGAATTCTTCGCCCCCCTCATCCTGCTGAGCGACAGCGCCAAGCAGACCCTGCCGCTCGCGGTCGCGAACCTGCGCCAGCAGACGATGGGCGCCATTGACTACGGCGCCACTGAGGCCGGCGTCGTGGTCATGGCGTTGCCGTGCCTCGTCCTGTTCGTTCTGCTTCAGCGCCACTATGTGCGCGGTTTCATGTCCGGGGCCGTCAAGGGCTGAGTCGGACGGGCGCCATCGGCGCGTCGGGAACATGCGCGGCCTCGTACGCCATGACCGGGATCGACAACAGCTCCAGTTCCTCGTTCGTCTGGGCGTCCGGTCGAACGACCAATTCATCGATGCGCGCCACGGCCGCACCGTGGTCGCGCTCGGTCCTGATCGGCTTCGCCGCCTTCATCGGCCAGATCCTCCTTGCATCGATTCGCGTCTGACGAATTGGATGTATAACCGGCTGTTGCCCTAAGGAA
Source organism: Bauldia sp. (assembly GCA_040878485.1). Classification (GTDB taxonomy): domain Bacteria; phylum Pseudomonadota; class Alphaproteobacteria; order Rhizobiales; family Kaistiaceae; genus JBBDMC01. Next base: position 5,490 of record JBBDMC010000185.1, read on the forward strand.
GAGCAGACCGACCCGATGACCGATGCAGCCCCGCTGAAGTTCGACGGCACGGTCCTCTCCTGTCTCCTCGCCGACGGACAGAATTTCCGCTCTCGCGCGGTCGACGCGTTGAGGCTCGATTTTGCCGGCATCGTTGGCGATTTTCACGCCGGCGCGACGCGCCGCTCGACCTCGCGCGAGCCGTGGTATCCGCGCGGCACCGAGATCAGAAACGACCGCCAGGTGTCGATCGTGGCGGCCGACGAGCTGGCGCTGGCCGCGGCGGCGATGGAGGTGCGGGAGATTGCGCCCGGCTGGATCGGCGCCAACCTGGTTTTGGCCGGTGTCGCCGATCGCCTGCTGCCGCCGGGAACGCGCCTTCTCTTCGCCAGCGGCGCGGCGCTGACGGTCGAGGCCGAGAACGGCCCCTGCCGCACTGCCGGCGCCGCGGTCGGCGAGCACTACCCGGAGCGCGACGGGCTCGACCTCCTCTTCCCGAAGACCGCGCGGCACAAGCGCGGGCTGGTCGCCTCGGTCGAACGGCCGGGGACGATCCGAACCGGCGAGGCCTTCACGGCCCGCCTGCCGCCGCAGCGCATCTACGCCGGCGCCTGACCGTCCGGTCGTCGCCGTTCGCGAGGGGTCGCCGGGGGTGAGCCGGCCCTTGATCCACATCAAGGGCGCACGCAAGGATGCTGGCAATGCGGTTAGCTGTGTTAGCCTCAAGAGCGCTCGGCCAGTCGAGGAGGGCAGCATGGAACTCGACGCCGTAATTCTGTCGCGGTTGCAGTTCGCCTTCACCGTCGCCTTCCACATCATCTTTCCGACGTTCACCATCGGGCTCTCGGCGTTTATCGCCACGCTCCTCGTCATGTGGCGGTCGACCGGGCTCGAGCGCTACCGCGACCTCGCCCGATTCTGGACCCGCATCTTCGCCGTTTCGTTCGCCATGGGCGTCGTCTCCGGCATCGTGCTGTCCTACCAGTTCGGCACCAATTGGAGCCGCTTCTCGGAGGTCGTGGGCAACGTTGTCGGACCGCTCATCGGCTACGAGGTGCTGACCGCCTTCTTTCTCGAGGCGACGTTCCTCGGGGTGATGCTGTTCGGCTGGAACCGGGTGCCGCCGTGGCTGCACGTTCTGTCCGCCATCCTGGTCGCGGTCGGCACGCTCGCCTCCTCGTTCTGGATCATCTCAGCCAACTCGTGGATGCAGTACCCGGCCGGGCATGTCGTGCGCGACGGGATCGCCTATCCGGCCGACTGGATCGCCGCCATCTTCAACCCGACCTTCGGCTGGCGTCTCGTCCACATGGTGACCGCCGCCTATCTCACCACCTCTTTCGTTGTCCTCGCCGTCGGGGCTCGCTACCTGCTCGCCGGCCGGCACGCCGAACACGCCCGCACAATGCTCAAAATGGGAACCGCCATGGCGGCGGTGCTGGCGCCGCTGCAGCTCGTCATCGGCGACCAGCACGGCCTCGACGTCGCGCGATACCAGCCGGCCAAGCTCGCCGCCATCGAGGGCCACTGGGACAGCGCCGAGCCGGCGCCGTTGGTGCTCTTCGCGCTCCCCAACGAGGCGGCCGAGCGCAACGAGGCCGCGATCTCCATCCCGAACGGCGCCAGCTTGATCATCACCCACTCGCTCGACGGGCGCTTTGCCGGGCTCAAGGATTTCCCGGTCGAGGACCGGCCGCCGGTCGCGTTGCCGTTTTTCGCCTTCCGCCTGATGGTCGGCATCGGGCTCGTAATGATCGCGCTGGCGCTGTGGGGGGCGTGGTTGTGGTGGCGGGGGCGCCTGGAGTCGACCACCCCATTCCTGCGGCTTGCCGCCCTCTCATGGCCGGCGGGCTTCATCGCCATCCTCGCCGGCTGGACGGTCGCCGAAGTCGGCCGCCAGCCGTGGGTCGCGACCGGCATCTTGAGAACCGCCGAGGCCGCCTCGCCGGTCGCGGCGGGAGCGGTGGCGGCGACGCTGGTGCTCTTCGTCGTCGTCTACGCGATCGTCTTCGCCGCCGGCATCCTCTACATGAACCGCCTCATCAACAGCGGGCCGGGGGCGGGCAGAGGAGAGGTCGAAGGCGTCGCCACTCGGCCGATCTCGGCGGCTGAAGGCGCCGGCCGACGCATCCTCGGCGGAGGCTAGAACGATGCTGGAGCTCTACCTGCCGGTCATCTGGGCGGTCCTCATCGCCGTCGCGGTCGCCATGTACGTCATCCTCGACGGCTTCGACCTCGGCATCGGCATCCTGTTTCCGACGGCGCGCCAGGAACCAGAACGCGACCAGATGATGAACTCGGTGGCGCCGTTCTGGGACGGCAACGAGACCTGGCTGGTGCTCGGCGGCGGCGGCCTGTGGGTCGCCTTTCCCAAGGCCTACGCGGTGATCATGCCAGCCTTCTACCTGCCGGTGATCGTGATGCTGTTGGCGCTGATCTTCCGCGGCGTGTCGTTCGAGTTCCGCTTCGTGTCGAAGCCACGCCACCGCCTGTGGGACGTGGCCTTCTTCGCCGGCTCGACCATCGCCGCCTTCGCGCAAGGGATCATCCTCGGCGGCCTGATCCAAGGGGTGACCGTGGTCGACGGCCGCTTCGCCGGCGGGCCGTTCGACTGGGCAACGCCGTTCGCGCTCCTCGCCGGCATCGGCATGGTCGCCGGCTACGCGCTGTTGGGCGCGACCTGGCTGATCGCCAAGACCGACGGGCCGCTCGCAGCGCGGGCACGCGGGCAGGCGCGCGCGCTCCTGATTCTTGTCCTGCTCTTCATCGCTGCCGTCAGCCTGTGGACCCCGCTCGGCTTCGAACGCATCGCCGCCCGCTGGTTCTCCACCCCCAACATCTACTTCCTGTGGCCGGTACCGCTCGTCACCGCGGCGCTCGCCTGGCTGGTGTGGCGGAGCCTGGCGGCCGGCCGCGAGGTCCTGCCCTTCATCGGTGTCGTCGGCCTGTTCGTCCTCTCCTATCTCGGCCTCGCCATCTCGACCTTCCCGTATCTGGTGCCGCCGACGCTGACCGTGTGGGACACGGCGGCCGTGCCCGACAGCCAGATCTTCACCCTGATCGGCACGGTGATCATGCTGCCGATCATTCTCGGCTACTTCGTCTTCGTGTTCTGGACCTTCCGCGCCAAGGTCAGCGCCGGCGCCGAGGGCGGGTATCACTGAGCAATCAAGTGGAAGCGGCGGCGGCCGCTCGGTTTGCCCGGCGTTGAACCCGGCGCCGCTTCGCCGCCGCCTCGGCCAGCCGCTCCAGGACCACGACCGAAGTATCCCAGTCGATGCAGCCGTCGGTGATGCTCTGGCCGTAGGCGAGGGGGCGTCCGGGGAGCCAATCCTGGCGTCCGGCGACCAGATTGCTCTCGACCATGACGCCGACGATGCGGTGATCGCCGCCCGCGACTTGACGGGCAACGTCGTCGACGATTGCGGGCTGGTTCTCCGGCCGCTTGCTGCTGTTGGCGTGGCTGACGTCGATCATGACGACGGGGGCAAGCCCGGCGCGCTCGAGCTCGGCCGCGGCAGCGGCGACGCTCCCGGCGTCGTAGTTCGGCGCCTTGCCGCCGCGCAGGATCACGTGACAGTCCTGGTTGCCGGTGGTCGAGGCGATCGCGGCGTGGCCAGCCTTGGTCACGGCGAGAAAATGGTGCGGTTCGGACGCTGCCTTCACCGCATCGACCGCGATCTTCACGTTGCCGTCGGTGCCGTTCTTGAAGCCGACCGGGCAGGAGAGGCCGGAGGCCATCTCGCGGTGGATCTGGCTTTCGGTAGTGCGCGCGCCGATCGCCCCCCACGACACCAGGTCGGCGATGTATTGAGGCGTCGTCACGTCGAGGAACTCGCAGGCGGCCGGCAGGCCGAGGTCGTTGACGGCGACGAGCAGGCGGCGGGCAATCCTCAACCCCTTGTCGATCAGGAAGCTGCCGTCGAGGTCGGGGTCGTTGATCAGGCCCTTCCAGCCGACGGTGGTGCGCGGCTTCTCGAAGTAGACGCGCATGATAATTTCGAGGGTGCCGGCGTGGCGCCGGCGCTGGGCGGCCAAGCGTCCGGCGTAGTCGAAGGCGGCCGCTGGATCGTGCACCGAGCAGGGGCCGATCACCACCGCCAGGCGGTCATCCCGGCGGTTGAGGATGTCGCTCACGGCGCGTCGCGCCCGCAGCACGGTGAGCGAGGCGGCCTCAGTGCGCGGTAGCTCGCGCATCACTTGATCCGGTGTGCTCAGCTCCTTGATTTCACGGATGCGAAGGTCGTCGGTGTTGGTTGACATGGGGCCCGGCTCCTTGGGGGTTCACCAGGCCCGCGGCATCAAAAAAAGCCGCCAGGCTGGCTGGCGGCTTCGGGGTTCGTTGATCTTCGGTTCGGTCAGATCGCGCGCACCCCATCCTCCGCCACGGACGACGGATAGCCAAACCAGAAAGTGAAGCTGGCGGGGACGCGGTTCATGGCGGTCGCTATAGCCGAGACCGGGGCTCTTGTCACGCCGCACGTTACAGTGCCCGCGCCCGGCGGTACCGGTGGCGATGCGGCTCACTTGATCGCCAGGATTCCCTCGAAACACGCCCACTTCTGGATCGTCATGATGTCCTTGAAGCCGGCGCGCTGCAGCATCTCGACGTTGGCGTTGCTGGAGAACGGCTCGAGAACGCCTTTCAGGCTCCTCGTCTTGGCCACGATCTCTTGAGCGTCGTAGCCGTGCTCGAGCTTGTAGTCGGCATAGATCTGGGTCGCGTAATCTTGGAACCGCGCGTCCGGCGCTCGCACCTTCTCGAACATCAAGAACCCGCCACCCCAGTTGAGGCGCTGGAAGATGCGATCGATGAGGTTCTGCCGGACTTGGGTCGGGACGAACTGGATGACGTAGTAGCTGGTGAACAGGCTGGCCGGTTCGAAATCGTGTGAAACCAGGTCGGCGCAGACGAACTGCAGGTTTGCCTGAGAGGCGTAGCGGGATTGGCAATATTCGATCATCGACGGCACCACGTCGATGCCAACGATGCGAACGTCGCGCTTGCCGGCGTGCCAGTCGGCCAGCTTGTTGGCGAGAATCCCGGTCGAGGTGCCGATGTCGTAGACGATCGATCCGGTGCCGACGAAATAGTCGCTGTAGCGGCACACCAGGTCGTGGCCCTCGTCGTAGAGCGGAATCGATTTTCGTACGTGCTCGGTGAATGACTCCGGCGGCAGGTCAAACGACCAGCGCGCGTCAGCCGCGCCGATCCCGTCTCCGACGATGTCTAGTTTGCCGCGAACACCCGCCATATCGCGCCGCGCTTTCCGTCAACGAGCTTCGAGCATCGATGCGGCGTCGGCGAAGTGGTGCTCATAGGGCAGATTGAGGAACTGAAACGTGTCCCGGACCACCGGAATCCACTCCGCCGCGGCAGCCAGCGCGATCAGGTTCTGCCGGTAGCAACAGAAGAACGTGCCTTCACGCGCGAAGCCGTGGGTCAGGGTGGAAAAGAACCTGAGATTGGGGCCGCGGTGAACGTCATCGACGATGATCAACCGCGCCTTTCTGGCCGCCTTGGCGATGATTTCCTGTCCGTGCGGATTGCGCCGGCCTTCACCGACCGGTCCATCAACGAAGACCATGTCGAACGTTCGGTCGCCGATCAGCCGGCTGACCTCGGCGAAGTCGTACCAGGCGGGGCCCATCGGCGTCGCCGTCACCGGCACGTGGTGAACCGCATAGTTCTTGACCGCCATGAACTTAAGATCGTCCTTGATCTTCTTATGCCAGACGTCGGATTGCTCGATCGTGATCCCCACTTTGCCGAAATCTTCGACGTAGTCGGCAAGAAAAGTGGTGCTGCGGCCGCCGCCGAATTCGAGAACGCTGTTCGGCTGGGCCTTGACGAGTATCGTCGACAAGGCGGCCCAGAAAGAGATTCCCTTGGTGAACCAAACCCTGACCGGGTCGTGTTGCTCTGGCCGACGATTGGCCTCCCCGTCGCTGCCCGCGTCCGTGGGTATGATTCGCTGGTTCATGGCCGCCTGATCTGCCGGCAACCCTAACAAGTTCAGCCCGCCACTGTCCATTTCAGCGGCCGGGCTCGGTACAGATCAGACGAGCGGCCCCGTTTGGCTGGCGGGGTATCAGGACGGCGTGCGGTCGGCAGGGCGCCGTGAGGCAAGTGACGGCCGTCAGGGGTGGGCCGGAAATCCGATCAACCCAGCACTCGCTCCAGGTCGTTGAAGCTCGACGACCAGCCCATATTGTGACTGTCGCGTTGCTCGGCGTTCTCGAACAGGCTCTGGATCAGCCGCATGCGGGTGCCGGCGCCGACCTGCTCGAAGGTCAGCTCGATCACCGTCTCGTGGCCGCGTCTGCCGTCGGCCTCCCAGCCCCAGGTCATCACCAGGCGCTTGGGCGGCGCGATTTCGCGGTAGACGCCGGAGCAGACGTGGGCCTCGCCCTTGGGGCCGACCATGGTGCTCCGCCAGGCGCCACCGACGCGCACGTCGAGCTTTGCGTCCGGCGTGTTGAAGCCTTCCGGACCCCACCACGCGACCAGGATTTTGGGGTCGGTCCACGCCTTGAAAACGCGTTCGGGTGGTGCCTTGAACACCCGCTCGATGATGAGGGTGCGATCCGCTTGGCTGCCTTCGCGCACCGCGGCGGCGGTGTTCATCATGTCGTCGGGCATCGGGGTCTCCTATTTCTTCGGTTGTGAGGCGAGAACCTTGTCGAGGCGATCGAACGAGCCCTCCCAGAAGGCGCGGTAGCGGCCGATCCAGTCGTCGACGGCACGCATCGATTCCGGGCGCACGCGGAAGACGCGCCACTGGCGCTCGATCCGGCGCTCGATCAATCCGGCGTCTTCCAGAATCTTGAGGTGCTTGGAAATCGCCGGCTTCGATACGGCGAAGGGCGCAGCGATGAGGCCGGCCGACCGCTCGCCCTCGGCGAGCAGGCGCTCGACGATCGCCAGGCGCGTCGGATCGGAGAGGGCGGCGAAGACGGCGGGAAGCGAGGGCGTGGTCATAAGGGTTGCCTACATGTTATTTAACGATATGGTAAAATGATGCCCTCGCTCTGTCAAGTCGGGGGCGGACGGTCAGGTCAGTGGGACGAGCGCGGCAGGCCGGTGTTGCCCACTCGCGCCCACGCCCATTGCATTTTCATGGCGGCAGGCATAAGGATATCTTTATGTTTTATGCGCGGGAGGACCCATGACCGCAGCACCGCAGCTGAACCTCGAACCGGCGATTGCCGCGCTCAGGGCGGCGGGAGAGGCCACGCGCCTACGCATTCTGGCGCTGCTCAGCGAGTCCGAGCTGACCGTCAAGGACCTGACCGCCATCCTCGGTCAGTCGCAACCGCGTATCTCACGTCATCTGAGGTTGCTCGCGGAGGCCGGGCTGATCCAACGACACCCGGAGGGCGCCTGGGTCTTCCACAGGCCGGTCGACG
>JBBDMC010000186.1:0-1471 GCA_040878485.1 Bauldia sp.
GGCCAAGCCGCGGCGTACCCGGGCGAGCGGCCTGAGGCCCCAGCGGATCTGGATGGTGGTGGCGAGGATGAGACCAATGCCGAAGACCGCCAGGGTGAGCATCACGCTGGCGCGGAACGAGGCGATCTGGTCGCCGATCATGCCGGCGTCGCCGGCGATGACGATGTCGTAGGTCCGGCCCTCCCCGAAGGTGATGGTTCGCGCCAGAACCCGCAGCGCCTGCCCGTCGGGACCGGTCAGCGCCCCCGACGTCAGGCCGGCGCTCAACTTGAGGCGGGTCCCATCGGCGACGTTGAGGGTGTCGGAGAAGAGCGAGCGCGAGGCGAGCACCACCGGCCCGCCGCCGGTCTCGCTGAGCTGCCAGTACCAGCCCGAATAGGGCAGCTCGAAGCGCGGCTCGCCGAGATTGCCGGGGTCGGTCGGCCCGTCGGCGGCATCCTGGGCGGCGAGATTGCCGACCAGCGTCCGCAGATAGACGTTGAGCCGCTCGTCGAAGGCGCTTTCGACCGTCTGGCGATAGAGGGAGGTGAGGATCAGCCCGGCGGCCACCAGCGCGACGGCGCTCCACAGCGTGGCGGCGGCGATGAGGCGGACGGCGAGCGAGTTAGGCCGCATGGCCCGGATCGACGATGCGGTAGCCGAGGCCGCGCACGGTCTCGATCAGATCGGGCGCCAGCTTCTTGCGCAAGCGGCCGATGAAGACCTCGATGGTGTTGGAATCGCGGTCGAAGTCCTGATCGTAGAGATGCTCGATCAGCTCGGTGCGCGAGACCACCCGGTCGCGGTGGAGCATCAGGTACTCCAGCACGCGGTACTCGTGCGAGGTGAGCTTGACCGGGTTGCCGTCGACGGTGACGCGGCCGGCGCGGGAGTCGAGGCGGAGGGGCCCGCACTCGATCTCGTTGGTCGCATGGCCGGCGGCGCGCCTGACCAGCGCCCTCACCCGTGCCAACACCTCCTCGATGTGGAACGGCTTGGCGACGTAGTCGTCGGCGCCGGCGTCGATCCCCTGCACCTTGTCGCTCCAGCGGTCGCGCGCGGTGAGGATGAGGACCGGGGTCGTCCGCCCGTCGCGCCGCCATTTCTCGAGCACGCTGATGCCGTCGATGAGCGGCAGGCCGATGTCGAGGACGATGGCGTCGTAGGGCTCGGTGTCGCCGAGAAAATGCCCCTCCTCGCCGTCGCGGGCGCTGTCGACGGCGTAGCCGGCCTCGCGCAGAGCGTGGCTCAGCTGACGGTTGAGATCGACGTCGTCCTCGACAACCAGAACCCGCATGGACCCTCCACCCGGTCAATAGATCGAGCCGCTCGCCCCGTCGATGGTGACCTGCCGCACCTGGCCGGCGACCAGGACGTTGAGCATGTAGACCAGCCGGCCGCCGATGTTGCACAGCCGCGGCAGCGACAGGATCTCGCCGCCGGTCGCCGCCGTGATACGGCCGAGCACACTCGCCCGCGGCACGCCCTCACC
>JBBDMC010000186.1:1481-12824 GCA_040878485.1 Bauldia sp.
CCTGGACGGCGGCGCGCGCCTGGGCGGCGGAATAGCACGACTGGGCCTCGGCCGGCCCGGCGGCGAGGAGACCGGCGGCGAGCAACAGCGCAGGAAACAGCCTCTTCATGCCGCCCCATAACCCCAGGCAAATGAATAGGCGCTGAATATGGACCGCCGGGGCGGGCGGAATCAAAGCTCGGGGGCTCGCCGCATGATGGTCCGAGTGATCCGCTCGCCGGCGTCGGCCAGGAACAGCGCCGAGATGATCCAGCCCGACCACTCGCCGATCGGGGCCGGCAAAGCGGCCACGTTCCAGTCAAACCAGAACAGCGAGTCGGCGATCACCGCCGCGTAGTAGGCCGCCAGCGGATAGGCGAAGGCCGGCCGCATCAGCCGCGTCGGCCAGTGCCCCTGCTCGGCGAGGACGAGATCGCGCTGGGCCTGGCGGCGGGCTAGCTCGGCATTGATGTGGGCGATGGCGACCGTAGCGTCGATCCGCTCGCGCTCGACGGCGCCGTCGGCGCGCGCCTTGAGGCCCGCCAGCACCCTGTCAAGGGCGCCGCTGCCGGCGAGTTTTAGGATCAGGCCGAGGAGGACGGACACGATTACCCTCCCGGCCCGGGGACGGGCCTCGGCTCGTCCCGGGGAATCGCGCCATTCTCGGTCCACCGGCTGCCGGTGGCGATGACGCAGGCCATCGTCCGCTCGTAGACGAAGAACGCCGTCCATTTGCCGTCGCCGGCGACCGAAACGTAGATCGGCGTCGGCTTGTCGGCGACGGCGGAGAGCCCGGCGTAGCGCACCGTCTCGCCCCAACGCGACAGCATCTGGCGAAACTGCGGGGCGTCGAGGCAGACCGCGGCAGCCGGCGAGGCGAATGCCACGCCGGCCGCAAGGATGAGCGGGCGCAGCATCACGAGCCCTCCCCCGGATCGGGGTTCGGGGCAAGCCGCGGGGTCGAGCCGTAGAGGCTTTTGTTCACCCGGTTGAAGACGATCATGAGGACGCCGATGGCGCCGGCCACCCACATGGCGGTCTTGCCGTCGAGCACCCCGTTCCACGAGAAGCCGGAGAGGTAGTCGAGAATCTCGCCCGACAGCGGAACGAGGGCGGCCAGCCAGCCGACGATGGTAGTGCGCCAGCCCCGCGGCCCGAACCACAGGACAAGCGCCCCGAGGGCGAGGCAGACTAGGAAGATGGTGAAGCCGGTCATGGGGTAGGTCCTTTCGTTCTGGAAAAGGCGCGGGTGAGCTCGTGGCGGTAGCGCCAGGCGACGAGGACGAGGAGACCGACAACGCCGGCGGCAAGGACGATAGCGCGCTCGACATCGCCGCTGATTGCCTGAATGGCGGCGACGATCAGCCCGACCAAGCCAAGGCCACCGACCTCTACCTGCCGGGTGCGCGCCGCGATGTCGCGGGTAAGCGAGGCGCGCGTCGCCGGCCCGGCAATGCCATCGGCGACAAGGTCGGGGTGCGAGTTCTGATAGGCGAGGACGGCGGCCCTGGTTGCGGGGCCAGTGATCCCGTCGACGGGACCGCGGTAGAAGTCGAGGCGGACGAGGGCGCGCTGGACGACTGCGACATCGTCTGTTTCCTGCGCGACCGACGGCGCGATCGACGGATCGAAGCTGCCGTCGTCGAGCGCTTCGGCCGCCCTTCCGTAGTCGCCGTCGAAGATCAGCCGCGCCTCATGCTCGCGCCGCTTGACCAGGCCCGCCACTCGGCGGCCGCCGGCCTTCGCCCACTTCCTGAGGTTTGCTTCCGCCGCCAGGCGATCGCCAGCGCGGAACGCCGGCACCCAGCCGGCCCGTTCGATCGCTCCGGTGTTGAAGTCGAAGGACAACGCGCCGTCGAAGGCGTGCTCCGCGATGCCTGGCAGCTGCTTCTCGACCCGCTTCTCAAAGCGGGCCAGGTCGGCGGCGAGAATGGCGAACGCCCGCTCGCGGCTGATTGTCATGCCGCGCGCCGGCGATGGCAGGCCGGCGGCAGCCGTGTGGCCAATGCCGATCGTCCAGACACCGGCGGCGTCGTGGTAGGCCTTGGTGACGATCCCTTCGTGAGCGGCGATGAAGGCGGCGCCGCGCCGAGAGGTCTTCATGGGGTTCGGTCCGATCGAGCCGGCGGGCCGCCGGTTAGCCGTCAAGAGGCGAGGCCCCACCTGATCGGGGGGACTCCCGAACATCAGGGTGCCTTGCGGACGCCGGCGTCTTTCCAGGTGGGCAGCGCCAGGGCGTCGAGCGCCGCCTGGTCCTCGGGCTTGGCCCCGGGGTCAAATTTCAGGGCCGCGTCGATGTCGGCGGCCGTGGGCAGGGCGGCGAGGAAATGGCGGACGTCGGCATGGGCGGGATCGACGAGCACCTGCTCGCTGAGCAGGAAGGTTCCGTCCCCCGGGTCGGAGCCCGGGGCAGGCTTGAGGGGCACCGGCTCGATTGCCGCCGTCGGGTCGGTCGGCGACAGGCCGCGCACCTTGTCGGCCTCGGCGGCGGTCAGGATGATCATCCGTTTCTGCTCCTAGGCAAGGGGGCCAAAAGGACACCTGTCACGCCGTACCCCCCGACTTGATCGGGGGGGAGGCGGCGTCATGCCCCAACGCCGGTCTTGTAGGCATTCAGCGCGTCGTAGAGCGCGGTGACCTCGGTGGCCGAGAGGTTCTGCCCTCCGTGGCAGGCAAAGATTTGCGCCGCGTTGTAGCCGGTGTTCCTCCGCAACAGGGCCAGGGAATTTGCAGTTGGGGCCGACGAGGCGATTGCCCCTGTCTGCTCATCGGTGCCGTTGCGATAGGAGTAGACATTGGCGCTATCCGGTCGGCGGCCAACGACGTGACCGGTCGTAATGTTGTCGTTGAAGATGGCCTCGGTGGAGCCGGAAACACGCACCTGGCGCTCGTTCGCCCCACCGTTAACGAAAAGCCTGTGCTTGTCCCCGGTGCTCACATTGGCGAGGCATGGCTCGCCGTTGGTCCCGGACGTCAATTGCCATGCGCCGAGATGCTCGTCATCACGGCTGCCATTCGGGAACACGGTGCTCTCGGCGCCGATCGTCAGGTGCATGCTGACGGCATCGCCGGTAAAGCCGCGGTCGGTGGTGAAGGTCGGCGAGTTGACCCGTACGAGGTTGAAGGTGCCGGGGCTCTTCCAGTTGACCAGAGCGTTCAGTTCGGCGTTGGCCGCCATCACGTGCAGAAAATAGAGTTTCGTCCACACGCCCGCCGTCTTCAGCGCGCCCACCGTGTCGTCGATGAGTTCCTTGCGCGTGTCGTCGGGCTCGGTCGAGAAGGCGGCGACGACGGCCTCGGCTTCCGAGTTGACGAAGGAGTAGCCGCCGGCGGCAGCGCGATAGGCGAGGTAGGAAATCATGGTTCGAGGCCCGCTACCGCGGGCACCTCACCATGAGGGGCTCTCCCCTCCTCATCCTGAGGTGCGAGGGCGAAAGCCCGAGCCTCGAAGGATGATCGGCGAGTTGAGAGGGGGGTCACTTTTTGCATTTCCCGGTCGCGCGTTCCGCGCTCCTCGCCTCTTGCCTATGCCCTATTCCCGATCAGCGTCAGCTTGAGCCCCTTGGCGGTGCCGTCGCCGATCTGGTCGATGTCGACGGTGATCTCGGCGTCGTCGGCGAGGCTCGCGTCGGAGATGACCGGCGCCGCCGCCGCGGTCGTCGACGTCTTCTCGGTGTTGTCGACGGTGAGCTTGGTCGACAGCAGCGTGGTCCCGCCTTCGTTCAAATCGACGGTGAAGATCGAGCCCGACGCCTGCGCCGTGGTCAGCGAGGCGCGGACGGCGGCGAGCGTGAAGGCGTAGGGCATGCGGAAGGTGACCTTGGCGGTGCCGGCGGAGAGCGCCGTCGTCTCGTCGGAGCACGCCACCACCATCGCCTCGGTCGGCGTGGCGAGGTCGATGATCGAAGCCACGTCGGCCTTGCGGATGGCGCTTGCCGCCGAGGTGTCGGCAAGCAGCAGCTCGTCGTCGCGGGCCGGTGCCGCAAGATCGGTGGCGTTGGCGATATCGGCCGCGATCGCCGGATTGCCGGCGACGCCGTCGCCGATGGCGACCGCCACGCCGTTGGAGCCGGTGATGGTGCGCTGCGCCCAGGTGTCGGCGGCGGTCCTGACCGCGATGCCGCTCCCGGCCAGGCCTTCGAGCCCGGCGAGGTCGTTGGCGGGTGCCAGCGTCGGGTTGCCGGCGACGCCGTCGCCGTTGGCGACCGACATGCCAGCGGCGGGGCCGGTGAGCGTGCGCGCCGCCGCCGTTCCGGCGCCGGTGCGGGCGATCAGGCCGTTGGCGGCGAGGCCGGCGACGGCGGTCAAGTCGCTGTCGGCCGCCTGCTTGCCGCCGTTCAGCGCATCGAGCGCGTCCTTGACGGTGGCGCCGGAGACGCCTGAGTCATTGTCGACCTGGCCGGCGTCATAGTCGCCCGTCGCCGCAACCACCGCGCCGGTGCGGCCGAAGACGCTCGCGACGGCGCCGCCGCCACCGCCGCCGGCCGCGACCTCGTCGATCGCCTCCTGGACGGTGGTCGCCGTCAGTCCCGACGTGCCATTGTCGTAGAGGATCGCCGGCAGGCCGGTGTCCTTGTCGATGCGGATCGCCTCGGTCCAGGCGCTGCCGTCGGGCGAGACCTTGAAGACGAAATCGTCGTCACCGACGAGGCCGACTTCGGCACGGCCGGAGAATCCGGTCTGGAAGAGCAGCGAGGCGGCGTCCGCCGCGGCCTCCTTGTTGACCACGAACCGCACGTCGCCGGTGCCGCCGCTCGCATCCTCGACGTTGGAGAACAGCACGGCGTTCGAACGCACCGCCAGCCGGTTGGTGGCATCGGCGGGGGGGTTGTTGCCGAGCTGGTCGACTGTGCCGCCGAGGAGGCCGCCGGCGGCCTCCCACGCCGAGGCGGCGCGAACCAGAAGCGCCCCGGCCGCGACGTCGAAGGCGAGCCAGCCGACGTCGGGTTCGAGGAACTGCCAGCCGCCGTCGATGAAGGCGGCGAGATCCGCCTCCTCGCCCGTCCAAGCGCCGGTCGCCGGGCTGGCGACGATGTAGCGGTCGCCCTCGGCCGGGCTCGCCGGCGGGTCGGTCAGCGCCGAGTCGATCACCGACAGTTGGACGACCGTGTCGAGACGGCGGAGCGCCTCGTTGTGGGTGACGTGCTTCTGCGCCTGCGCCGCGGCGAGATACGGGATCTTGAGGTGAACGGATTCGAGCGGATCAGACATGGAGCAATCCCGTTGCGGCGACGCCCGCCCCTTCGGTCGGGCTCGATTGCGCGATCAAGACGGCGAGGTCGGCGGGAAGCGAGCCGAAGTCGGCGGTCTGGTCGGCGGCCGAATAGACGACCGTCGGAGAGCCGCTCACCAGCGTCCGCACCACTTCGGCGCCGTCGAAAATGGAGATCGCGTAGGCCTCGCTCGCTTCACCGAGCGGCACCTCGACCGGCTCCCACGGGTCGCCGCCGCCCCGGGTCTGCCGGATCCAGGCGAAGGTCACGTCGCCGGTGCCGCCGTCGCGGACCGCGCTGAGGCGGACCGGCGCCAGGCACTTGAGGCCGCGCCGCGAGGCCCCGAGCAACACGTCGGTGAAGATCGCCGGGTCGTAGACGGCGCCTGCCGGCCCGCAACGAACCGTGAGGCCGAGCCCGGATTCGGCTGGGGCCAGATTGAGCAGTCCGGCCGCCGCGTCGAGGAGCACGAAGCGGGCGCCGCTCGCGTGCCCGGCCGCGGCGACGTCGTCGGTGCCGGCCTGACCGCGCAGGAGCCCGGTCAGCCGCCAGGCGTTGGGGCCGGTCAGCTCGGCGCTCTCGAACTGGACGACCTCGAAGCCGGTCGCGGCGCTGCCGATCGCGGCGGCGTTGGCGCCGTTCAGCACCGCCAGCTGCGGCTCGCTCGCCAGCGCCCCGCCGTAGAGGGCGACGTCGATGGCGTTGGCGCGGTCCCAGCGGGCGATCGGCCCGGGGGGAAGGGCCGCGAGCAGCGTCCCCATGGTCGCCCGCCGGTCGATCGTCTGGCGGGCGAGGAAGCCGCTCTCGGCGTCGCCGATGAAGACCGCCAACGCCCCCGGCCACGGCTCGGCGAAGGCCGCGATGCGCGGCGCGTCGCCGGGCTCGCCGCCGGTGACCAGCGGCAGGTCGATGAGGACCACCTCGGCCGGCGAGGCGGTCACCGCGATTGCCGGCGCGAAGGCGCGCGCCGCGGCCGGAACCGGCGCCAGGATGTCGGGCTCGATGGCGCGCGCCGCGATGCGTCGGAAGCCCGCGTCCTCGACCTTGGTGAGGAGCACGGTCCGCGGCGTCCCGTCGAGGTCGATCTCGCAGACGTCGGCGGGCTCGACCGCCAGCGCGCGGGCCGGCAGCGCGAAGCTGATCGCCTCGCGTCCGGCCCAGCGGTCCTGGAGCATGGTGTCGGCGATGCCGCCGGCGACCGCGTGACTCAATACCACGCCGGTGTCGGCGAGCTCGATCCGCCGGCTGCCGCCGACGAGGCGGCGCGAGGAGACGGTCGACGGCCGGTAGTCGGCGAGCGAGTCGGAGAAGCCGACGGCGATCTCGGCCGGCAGTTCGGTCTCCTGGGCGCGGCGGACGGAAAGCAGCGGCCCCTCCCCTTCCTCGACCAGGTCGCCGGCGCTGAAGCTCTGCTGCGGCCGCCGGCCGCGGCGGACGACGCGGAACACCTCGCCTGACTCGACACCCTCGAACATCAGGATCGCGGACAGCGGCTCGAGCGCGTCGCGGGCCGAGCCGACGCGGCCGACCAGAAAGCCGTCGACGGTGCCATCGAGATCGCCGACCGCCGTCGCGCCGGCGCCGTAGTCGGCGAGGAGCTGGGCGACCAGGGCCTCGGCGGTCAGCGCCCCGAGGCGGCCGTTCAGCCAGTGGCCGGTCTCCCAGTTGCCGCCGTCGGCCCACACGTTGGTGAGCAGCGGAAACATCGGGTACGGCCGCGCGTCCCACGTCCACACATGAATCGTCGCGGGATCGATCATGCGACCGCCGTAGACCGCCGAGAGCGGGTTCGCCGTCGCCTCGAAGGCCGCGTCGTCCTCGTCCCAGTAGGCGAGCGTCGCGGCGATGAAGCGCCGCTGGACAAGGTCGTCGCGCGTTCCCGTCGAGTAGTACGGCAGCCCGCTCGCCGCCGATTTGGGATCGGGGAAGACGTTCGGCTGGTTTCCTCCCTTGTCGACCGCCGGGCAGCCCACTTCGGTGAACCAAATCGGCTTGCCCTCCGGTACCCAGTCGGTCGGCGTTGCGGTTTCGACGCCGCCCGGGCGGTCGAAGTGTTCATTGCTCCACCAGCCGACGAAATCCTTCGGTCGGAAGACCCACGGTTTGCCGTAGGCGCCGTCGGTGATCGGCGTGCGGTTCTGAGCGTCGCGGTCGGCCAGGCCCACGTAGTACCAGTCGTAGCCCTCGCCGCCGGCGATGTTGGCCCTGAGATACGCCGCGTCGCGGCCGGAATCCCAGAGCGCCGCGTCGAGATGATCGCTCCCCTCGCGCCAGTCGGAGAGCGGCAGGTAGTTGTCGACGGCGACGAAATCGACCGCCGGATCGGACCACAAGGGATCGAGATGGAAGTGGACGTCGCCGGAGCCGTCGGCCGGCTGGTGGCCGGAGTATTCGCTCCAGTCGGCGGCGTAGGAGACCTTGGTGCCGGGGCCGAGGACGGTGCTCACGTCGGCGGCGAGGCTCATGAGCGCGGCGACGAACGGATAGCCGCTGGCGCTTTCCCGCACCGTCGTCAGCCCGCGGAGCTCCGAGCCGATCAGGAAGGCATCGACCGCGCCCGCCGCCTTGCAGAGGTTGGCGTAGTGCAGGACGAAGCGGCGGAACGACCACTCGTTCGGCCCCGAATAGATCACGTCATCGCCGCTGAGCGAAAAGTCGGCCGGCGTTGCAGTGCCGACGAAGGCCGCGATCTCGACCGCCGCGGCCGCCGTCTTGTCGGGCGAGCCCGGCTCGCCCGGCGCCACCGAAAGCGTGATCGACCCGCGCCAGGGATAGGCCGCCTGCTCGGCGCCGCCGTAAGGGTCGGGGAGCGCGTTGCCGCTCCCAATGTCCATCATCACGAACGGGTGGAAGGTGACGGCGAGGCCACGCGTCGTCAGGTCGCGGATGGCGCGCACCACCGAACGGTCCGACGGCGTGCCGCCGAATGCCGGTTTGCCGGCGAAGGTGCTGACCAGCCGCGCCGTCGCCCGCGTCGCGCCGGCAACCTTCCAATTCTCCGGCGTCGTCACCGTGGTGCGGTCGACGACCCCCGGCCTCAGCGTGCAGGCGTCGGCGCGGAGATCGTCGCCGAACCAGGCGACCGTCAGCCCGACGCGGTCGACCGCCGGGGCGATGGCTTCCAGCTCGTCGAGCGAAGCCTGCCAGTCGCTGTCGGCGCCGTCGGCGTGGCGGTTGAGCGCCGCCTGGTTGCCGGGACCGACCACCTTCATGACCGGCTCGGGGTCGTAGCCGAACTCGGTCGAGCCGGGGATCATGGTGACGGCCCGTACTCTCTGCTCGACGCCGGCGACCGGGCGGATGACCTCGAAGGAAAGCTGCGGGATGCGGTTGCCGAATTGCTCGAGCGGCAGCCGCTCGAAGACGATGACCGCGGTGTCGCGGTAGGCCGGTGCCTCGCCCTGCTTGGCCTCGATCAGGCTGTCCGGCGCCTGCTCGCGGTCGCCGAGGGTAAGCCGCTGGGTGACCGCCGACAGATCGAACGGCTTGCCGTCGACCCAGACGCGGCCGATGCGGGCGATCGGTCCCTCTGAAAGCCCGACGGCGAAGTTGGCGAAGTAGGAATAGGTCCGCGTCGTCGAGCCGCCGAGACCGCCCTTGCCGCCCGCGCGCTCCTCCGAGACCACCTCCTCGAAGCGCGTCGCCCAGATGATCTGGCCGGCGATGCGCACCCGCCCGTAGAGGCGCGGGATCGGCGCCCCCTCGCGCGAGGCCTGGAGGTCGAGGTCGGCGAGCCGCGCCCCCTCGCGCACCCGGCTGTCGCCGAAGATCGCCTGGTCGAAGGCGTAGCCGGCGAGCCCGCCGACGGCGCGTCCGATGGCGATGCCGATCGGCCCGAAGGCCGCGCCGATCGCGGCCCCGGCCGCCTGAAGAACGAGGGTTGCCACCAGAAACCTCCGAGCGAATAGCGAATGGGGAATAGCGAGTAGCGAACGACTCTCCATTCGCCATTTCGCTATTCGCTATTCGCTATTCGCTGTTGTTCCCCACCCCCGGAAAGGAGAACGCATACGCGATCCGCCGCCGCCACCACGGCGTCAACGTCGCGGTCGAGACCGCGGCCCCCTGCTGGGCGTGGACGAAGCGGTCCGGCGCGACAAGAGGCGAGGAGCCACGCCGTTGCCCCGGAGGGGCTAAGGCGGGCGACCGGGAGACAGAGATGAGAATCGCGGCGTGCTTGGCCGGTAGGTTCGCCCGCCAGCGGAACAGAAGAACGTCGCCGGCCTCGCCCTCGTCGGGCGCGATTGCGACCAGGTGGCGGAGCGCGGCCGCGGCGAGCGTTTCCTCGCCCTTGGCTTCGGCCCAATCCGGCGTGTAGCCGGGCACCGTCTCCGGCTCGGCGCCATACAAGGCGCGCCACACCCCGCGGATCAGCCCCAGGCAGTCGCACCCCGTCCCCTTGAGCGAGGCCTGGTGACAATACGGGGTCCCGACCCACGACAACGCCTCGGCGACGACCTGGCTACGCCGGAGCGAAGCCGCTTCGGCTTCGCCAAGGCGAGTGGCGGCGCGGGTGATTTCAGCGTTCATGCCGGATCCTTGAGGAACGGAATGGCGAGTAGGGAATAGCGAATAGCGAATAGAAGGAATGGGCGAGCGCAGCGTTGGTCCTACTCGCTACTCGCTACTCGCTCCATTCACTCCACCACCGGCCCGCCGTCGTTGACGTCGCCGGTGCGCGCGTAGGAGAGCGCGAAGTCGTTGCCGGGCATGTGCGGAAAGCCGCGGAAGTTGACGGCGTTGGCGAACTTGGCGCCGCAGGTCGCGAACAGCTTGTCGCAGCCGGCGGTGACGATGAAGGCGTCGCCGGCGGCGATGGCGAAATGCATCGGCTGCCACAGCTCGATTAGCGCTGTCCCGTCGACGGGCCGGTGGGCGCGCACCTCCATGGCCCGGCCGATGTTGGCGCCGCTCGTCCAGGCAAGCCGCCCGCGCTCGAACCAGCCGTCGGCGAAGCCGTCGAGGCCGCCGGCGGTGAACCGGCGCCGGCTCGCCGCCGCCGCCACCGCACCCTCGCCGCGGAAGGCCGGATCGTCGAGATTGACGCCGCAGCGCTGGTCGCCCAAATCGGCGTCGCAGGTATGGCGGAAGAGCCGCCCGTTCGGCTCGTCGAGCGCCGCGGCGAGGCCGCGGATCTCGGCCCGGAAGGCGCCGTCGGCGCGCGTCACCTCGCCGACGTGGCCGAGGCGCAGGAGATGGCGCTCGGCCGGCGTCGTCCAGTTGACCAGGAACACGCTCACCTCGGCGTCGTCGTAGAGGCCGGCGGCGAGGTCGGTCGCATCGAGCCGGTCCGAGGCGAGGGCTCCCAGCACCTCGAGCCCGCCGACCGCGAAGCCCGCCGCCGCGGTGTCCTCGCTGGCGTCGAAACCGGACTGCGGCTCGTAGCTGACCGCGTCGAAGTCGATCGCCCGGTCGTGGTCGGTGAAGCCGAGGACGACGCCGTCGCTGCGGGCCACCCGCCAGCAGCGGCAGAGCGTCGTCACGCCGGTCGCCAGATGGGCGGCAAGGCCGGGATCGATGGTGCGCATTTCGGTTCCTGTAGGGTGGGCAAAGCGAAGCGTGCCCACCACGGCGACAACTGTGGGCACGGCGCTTGCGCGCCTTTGCCCACCCTACATTCGTATCTCCACCAGCGGGATCGTCGGGATGTCGCCGGCGGCGAAGCTGGTCAGGTTGACGTCAAGCCGGTCGCTGTCGAAGCGCACCGGAACGTCGAAGGCGTAGCCGGCGGTCACCGCGGCGCCGTTCGCCGGGATTGCCCCCGGAGCGAACGTCACGATCCCGGTCGCCGGATCGCAGGTCCAGTCGGTGCCCTCGCTTGCCGGAACCCCGTCGACGGCGACGAGCACCGTCCCGTCGACCGGCTTCTTGACGGCGCGGACGTAGGGGGCGTGCGCGCCGCCGTAGGTTTTCACCAACTGGAAGGCATCGGTCGCCCCGTCGCCGAGGCCGATCGCCTGGTCGGTTGCCGCCGGCGCCAGCGACGGCGCGCACGATTTCCAGTCAACGCGGTCGAACCAGCGGAAGCCGTAGAGCCGCCCCCGCCGCTCCTCGAAGAAGGCGACCACCGCGTGGAGGTCGTCGAGCGAGCGGACGCCGTAGCCGGCGTTGTAGCGCCGGCGCGAGTCGGCCCAGCGGCTGTTGCGCTCCT
>JBBDMC010000187.1:0-12708 GCA_040878485.1 Bauldia sp.
TCGAGGAGCAACGCGTCCGAGCGATTGTCGATTTAATCGACCCGCCGGAAGCCTGGGCTGCTCTCGGCAACGACTACCGGGTGGTCGTCCACGTCGCTCTCTGGAATGCAGAAAACGCGTTGACCGTTCCGGTGGCGGCGCTGTTTCGGCAGGGAGATGACTGGGCAGTATTCGCGGATAGAGAAGGTCGTGCTCGAGTGACTGTCGCCAAGATCGGCCACCGCAATAGCCGAATGGCGGAGGTCTTGTCAGGTCTGTCGGCGGGAGATCAGGTCGTGCTTCATCCAAGTGACAGAATAAAAGACGGGGTCGCCGTCGCGGTACGGGCTACTGATTGACTTGCGGGATCGAAGTTCGGCGTATCCTCGCGAAGACTCCGCGTTGGAGGTCGTCGGGCCGCTCGACGTCGAGGCCCATTCTGGTCTCCGAGAATGGCGGAAATGCTAGGTTTCTTGGGAGAATGTTGGAGTCGGGTTTCCCTCCCTCCGCCAACTTCACCCGACCAACCGTTCTCCGCCGAGCACGACACTCGTCGAATTGCCCAGTTCTGCGCGCTTTGCCGGCAAGACCTCGGGACCTTGACCAAGTCTGACCGAGGCGGCATTCCTCTCTTTGGCCGCCTTTTCTCTGAACCCATGGACTCCGCGGTTTCAGTACCGAGCCGGAGAGTCCATGGATCAGGCCGATTTCGGAACCTCTACTCGACCGTCGAGTTGAGTTTTCTCTCCCCCAAGCGATGTGTCTGCGAAGAGCGCGGCTTAGACTATCGCAACCTCACCCAGCATTGTCAGGCGCTTTAGCCAAGCGCCCTCAGTACGCCCTTGGGGCCATACTTTTTCTGTGCAGACTGGCTGAGCAAGTCCACGGAGGCAAGAGCGACGTCGAGGTCAATTGCCGTGCAGAAGGTGGCCAGCGAGCGGGGCGCGATATCGGGCGCTAATCTAGTAGGAAATCTCCACGATCTGGTGCCCGGTCAACTCCGGCACCGTGAACTGCACGCGCCCGCGGCCCTGCTTGAAGGTGAGCGCCTTGCCGCCGGGCACGAGACGGACGGCCTTCACATTGCCATTCGCCGCGACATCCACATCGATGTCGTTGAGGGTCAGTAGATCCTGAATCGGCTGCACCTGGTCGCCGCGGATGACGCCGCGGAGCGCCGGCGTGACATGGAGGAGATGAAGCACCTCGCGTTTCTCGTGCGTCTGCCAGCGCAACGTGGCCCTTCCGGCGCGAGGCAGCGACGTCTCGATCATCCGTCGCGTGCCGAGGGCGTGTGCGACCACTTTTTCGGCGATCTCCAGCATGGCGACCGCGCCGATGCGCTTGTAGGCGGTGAAGAGCGGATGGGCGACGTAGACGAAGGCGCCCTTCTCCGAGCCGGCGTCATAGCCGGACGGGTCGGGACGGCTCGGCGTGTTGACGTGGCCGCTGAATTGTTTGGCGGAGCGGTCGAAATAGGGGTCGTAGATCTGACCGAGCGATGTTCCCGACTTCACTTTGATGCGCTCGGCGACCTCGTACATGAAGAGCGGATCGCCGACAAAGGAGGCCCGAAGCGGCTCGATCGGCAAGAGATAGTCGCCCTCCGTCCAGGGCGAATGGCCCTCCCATCTCGCCCCGACGTCGAAGACGAAGCCTTTTTCAGGATCGACCCCGCTCATGCCGGTGAGGAGCACGCGACCGCCACCTTTGACGAAGGCGTTGACCTTCGCCTTGAGCCGCCGGGAGACGGCGACCACATCAGGCAGGATCAGAAGCCGGTAGGGCGAGAAATCGGACTCGAGGTCGAGCACGTCAAAGGTGAACTTGCCCTCGAGCAGCAGCCGTACGGCTCCCTCGTCGGCGTCGACGTGATGGCCAGGGATGCCGGCAAGGGGCGGGCGGGCGGCGGCCTCGGCGCTGAGCACGCCGATCTCGGCGAGGTTTATCGACCCCACGGCCCAGGGCTCGCGCGCCTTCACGTGGCTGTAAGCCGGGCCGATCGTGGCGTAAGTGCTCCTATCGATCGCGCCGGTCGGATGAAGATGATCGCCGATCGAGCAGCGGGCTCCCTGGGCGAGCATGGCGCCGCATTCGTAGAGGAGCGCGTCGGGCTTCTTGTAGCCGCCGACCTCGCCCCAGAGATGATGGAATTTCCCGGTCATGCCGAGGAACTCGATGCCGAGCGTCTCGGCATAGCGGGCGGTCACCGGGAAATGCTCGTAGCCCCAGAACGCCGTCGGCAGGGATTCGATCTCGAGATGGGTGAAATATTTGAGGATGTCGCGACGACCACGGCGGACGTGGCCGAAATTGAAAAAGAGCGGCATCGTGCGGTCGTGCTCGCGCACCGCGCTGCTGACCCGCTCGAAGAATTGGATTTGCGTCTGCTCGGTGAACTTGATGCGGTCCTCGGGCACGGTCCAGTCAAGTCCGGCGGCTTCCATTTTGATCTGCGCCCAGGTGCTCGCCGTGACCAAGGCGAAGCAGATGTCGATGAAGATACCGTCGCCATCGGCGAAGAGCCGCATCACCTCGTCGACCTGGCGGCAGAAATAATCGAGATAGGGCGAGTTGAAGTCGAGGAAGGCCCAGCCCGGGCCCATCGGCTTGCCGCGCTGGCGGATCAACTCGCCCTCGGGCGTCACCACGCGCCAGCCGGGATGCTCGCGCGCGGCCAGCTCGTCCCAGCCGGCGGAGATGAAGATCGGCGCGTTGACGCCGACCGCATGGAGTGCGTCGACCTGGGCGCGGAGCAGGTCGAAATCGAGGTGCGGGTGCTGCTTGCCGACCGTGGTCGGGTGATATGACCAGCCGTGATGGCACTTGGCAAAGACGGTGACCGAATCGACATTTGCGCCGGCGATGGTCCGGGCAAAATCCTTGGCGTCGAAGCGCGAGCCGATGCCGGGAATGCGCTCGGAAGTGTGGAAGTCCAAATGGATTTGACGATAGCGCATGGTCTGTTGGTCGCCTCTTGATAAGTTCGTTGCTCAGTCGGCCGCGAGCTGCCGCTCGGGATAGCGGAGGGTCGGCCCCTTCGGGTCGAAGACGAAGATGTCCCGCGGGTCGATAGCGAGGCGGATGGTCGCGCCGTACGCCACGGCCTGCTGGCTGGCGCGATGCACGGCTATGTAACCCTCCTGCGATTCCGAAGCGGTCGTGGCGAAGGTGCCGGCGTCGGCATAGAGCAGCGTTTCTCGGCCAAGGCTTTCGACGACCTTCACCGTCGCTGTTACCTGGATTCCGTTGGGCGCCTCCTCCTGGAAGGCCTCCGGCCTGACGCCGAGCATCACCTCGGCGCCCGCTGCGACGCTGCCGCCGCGGAGTGGCAATCGGATCCTCTCATGCAAACCGACCGGAGCGACTTCGATGGCGCCATCAGCCACGGTCTCCACCCGGGCTCTAAAAAAATTCATGCGCGGCGAGCCGAGGAAGCCAGCAACGAAGAGATTGCCGGGGCGATTGTAGAGGTCGAGCGGCGAACCGATCTGCTCGATGACTCCGGCGTTCAGCACCACGATGCGGTCGGCCATGGTCATGGCCTCGGTCTGGTCGTGCGTAACGTAGACCATGGTCGCGTGCAGCTCCTTGTGCAGCCGGGAAAGTTCCACCCGCATCTGCGAGCGGAGCGCCGCGTCGAGGTTGGAGAGCGGTTCGTCGAAGAGAAAGACTTCGGGCGCCCGGGTGATGGCCCGACCGATGGCAACGCGCTGTTTCTGACCGCCGGAGAGCTCCTTCGGGCGCTTGGCCAGGTAGTCGGTGATACGCAGGATTTCCGCCGCGCGGCGGACGGCCGCTTCGACCTCGGCGCGGGGCCGGCCGGACATCTTCAAGCCAAAGCCCATGTTCTGCGCCACGTTCATGTGCGGGTAGAGGGCGTAGTTCTGGAAGACCATGGCGACGCCGCGATCGGCGGGCTCGAGCGCGGTCACGTCACGATCGTTGATCGTGACCTTGCCGGCGGTGATCGCCTCGAGCCCGGCGATGACGCGGAGCAGGGTCGATTTGCCGCAGCCGGACGGGCCGACCATGACAATGAACTCGCCGCGCTCGACCGAGAGGCTCACATCCTCGATGGCACGGAAGCCGCCGTAGTGTTTGGTGACGCGGTCGATCACGAGGCTTGGCATCGTCGTTCCGCTATTTGCCGAGTCCGGCAAGGCTGCGCACGAAATACTTCTGAGCGAAGAAGAAGATGAAGACGATCGGCATGATGGCGATCGACAGCCCAGCCATCACCGCCGGCCAATCTGAGGTGAATTCACTGGTCAGTTCGAAGATGCCAACCGGCACGGTCTTGAGCGCCGGTCGCGTCAGCATGAGCAGGGCGAGCAGGAATTCGTTCCAGATGAACACCGCCTGGAATATCGAGGCGCTGGCGAGCGCCGGGCCGGAGAGCGGCAGGATGACCCGAAGGAAGGTCTGCAAGCGGTTGCAGTTGTCGAGGCGGGCGGCATCCTCCAACTCGCGGGGGAAATCGAGGAAGAAGGCGTAGAGCAGGACCGTCGTGAAAGGAATGCCGTAGGCCGCGTAGGGGAGCGCGATGGCGAGGCGGTTGTTCAGCATGCCGGCGGCGCTGATCATCTGGAAGAGCGGCACCAGCACGCTGTGGACCGGTACGGCGAAGCAGACGACGACCAGCAGATACACCCAACGCATCCACGGGTAGTCGGAGCGGGCGAGCACGTAGGCTGCCATGCCGCTAACCAGAACGATGAGCAGGACCGAGAGGACGGTCACCACGGCCGAGTTGAACAGGAATGCCCCGAGGCCAATCGCCCATGACCGGCCGAAAGCGACGAAGGTCAGCGAGTCAGGCATGCCCAGCGGATCGATGAAGATCTCGCGCTTGGTCTTGAACGCCGCGAAAACCATCCACAACATGGGCAGCAGCACGAACAGAGAATAGACGATGACGAAACCGTACATCGCCGTCGTCAGGACACGGAAGCGGAAGAGCTTCGACATGCGTCAGGCCCTTCGCGAGTACTTGAGCTGCAGCCAGCCGAGGACCGCGGCGATGATCAGAAGAAACACCGCGATCGCGTCGGCGTAACCCATGTTGCCGAGGTTGAAGGCCTGCAGATAGATGTAGGTGCCGAGCACTTCGGTGGCGTTGGCCGGGCCGCCGCGCGTCGTCACGTAGATGAGGTCAAAGACCTTGAAGGCGCCGACCGAGGTGATCAGCACGGCAACGATCAGGATGTTCCGGATGTTGGGCAAGGTAATGTACCAGAAGGCGCGCACGCCGCGCGCACCATCGAGCGCGGCGGCCTGATACATCTCGGTTGGAACCCCCTGCAGGCCGGCGAGAACCAGGACCATCATGAAGCCGGTGTATTGCCAGGCGGCGACGACCAGGAACATCCAGATGGCAAGGTTGGGATCGCCGAGCCAGCCGAGCGTCGGCGGCCTCAATCCGATCTCGATGATGATCTTGTTCAGCGGCCCGATGTTGGGATCGAAGATCATCAGCCAGATCAAGCCGACCGCCACCGCCGAGATCACCATCGGCGCGAAGATGAGGGTCCGAAACACGGTCGAGCCGCGGCGAATGCCGCGGTCGAGAATCGCCGCCAGTAAGGTGCCGAAGCCGATCTGGGTGACGATCGATCCAAAGACGATGATCAGGTTGTTCCTGAGCGCCAGCCGGAACACCGGATCGCCGAATGCCCTCAGGTAGTTGTCGAGGCCGGCGAAGCTCCAGGTTGGCGAGGTCAGCCCGAATGTGAAGAACGAGCCGATGAAGGTGAGCACGACTGGGACGAGGATGAACACTCCAAACAAGACTAGCGCCGGCGACAGCATCAGCATGTAGAGCCGGAGCGGCGTCGCCGCGCGCCGCCGCGGCGGCACCGGTTTGGCGTGCGCTGACGGCAAGGCGGATGGCGTGGCGATCGCTTCCTGGCGGACGGTCATCTTCGACGCGGCGGGCTGTCGGCGCGGCCAATACTAGACCGCAAGCGGCCATCGGCGACACGGGTCGGCGGATGCCCCGCCGACCCGTTCCGCGGTACCGCGGTTGCTCGGCTTACTTGCCGAGTTTCTTCTTGGCGTCCAGTGCGACTGAGCGAATGTGCTCCATCGCCTGGGCCGGCGTCTTGGTGCCGTTCAGGATCTCGACGCCGTCGTTGAGGTAGGCTTCCGAGACGCTGTTCTCCAGCAGCACGTCGAGGACGTTGATGCCGGCCGAGAAGGCGCCGACGTCCTTGACGATCCACTTGTACTGCTCGGTGGTGCCCTCGACGGTGTCGATCTTCGCCGGATTCGACGGGTTCAGAAAGCCGGCGAACTTTGCGGCGGCGTCGTCGGAGACGAGGAAGCTCGCCCACTCGACCGCTTCCTTGACATGCTTGGCCTTGGCCGAGACCATTAGCCCCTCCGGCACCAGGAAGTTGGCGTTGGCGTCGCCCTTGCCGCCAGCTATCCCCGGCATGCGGAAGAGGGCATAACCGGTGAAGCCGTCCTTGTCGAAGATGCCGGCGCACCAGTTGCCGCAATAGATCATCGGCGACTGCTCGGCGGAGAACATCGAGCGCGTTGCTTCCGGCGAGGTGGCGTTGGGGGCGTCCTGCCAGCAGCCGGCGGCCTTCATGTCGAGAACCTTTTGCCAGGCCTCGACGTAACCCGGATCGGTGAAGAGCTTGTCTGCCGGCGCGGTCAAGCCATAGTCGGCAGCGGTGCCCTCGGCGCCGAGGACCCGCTGGTTGAACATGGTGATGTAGTGGTTGAGCTTCCAGCGCTCGGAATTGCCGAGCGGGATCGGCACGATGTTGGCGTCGATCGCGCGGACCGCCTTGCAGAGACCGAGGAGCCCGTCAAAGTCCGCCGGCGGCTTGAGATCGTGGTCGGCGAAAAATTTCGTGTTGTAGTAGAAGTACTTGGTCACGCCGTCCATCGGGATGCCAAAGTTCTTGCCGTCATACATGAATGACGACTGCCAGCCGGCGGAGACCGTGTGCCGGAAGCCGCCCGGCGCGTTGCCGAGTTCGCTGATGTCGAGGACGAGGCCATCGCGCACCAGGCGGGCGGCATCCTCCCCCGACCAGTTGAAGAAGACGTCCGGCGGATCGGAGCCGACAAGCGCGACCTGGATGGTCGTCTTGTAAGCTTCGTTGGGGAAGTCCTCGTAAACGATGTCGATGTCCGGGTGGGTCTTCTTGTATTCAGCCTTGGCCCAATCGACGAAGGCCGGGTAGCCCTCCGTCTTGAGGGTCCACATCTTGATCGAGGTCTGCGCGGAAGCGACGCCGGCGATCCCGGCGAGGCCGAGCGCGAATACCGACGCGGCGAGCAGGCTGCGGCCGGCATGATGCAACGACAGATTTTTCATTCCCGTCCTCCCAATTGGTGCCTCGCCGCGGGACGACGGCGTCGGCGGTGTGTCGATTCCAGGTGCGGCTCTTCGGCCGCTTTGAACCTCCGGCGCTGAGGCCCGAGGCACGAAACGTTTCGAATTAGTGACACCCCGCAGATATCCGCGCAATCTTGCCTAACACTGGATTGCCGGTCAGAGTTCGGCTATGCAGAAAGCTGAAACGTTTTGTGAAAGCTGCAATGGCCAACATCCGTGACGTGGCGAAAAAAGCGGGCGTGTCGATCGCCACCGTATCGGCGACCCTCAACGACTCCGCGGTGGTCAGCGAGAAGACCCGTCAGCGGGTCTGGGCCGCCGTCAACGCTGTCGGTTATGCGCCAAACGCGATTGCGCGCAGCCTAAGGCTCGGCAAGAGCCGGCTGATCGGCGTCGTCATCGCCGACATCGGCAACCCCTTCTGTTCGTCGATTGTGCGGGTCGTCGAGCAAGTAGCGATTGCCGCCGGGTATTCGATCATCGTGTGCAACACCGACGAGGATGAAGCGCGCGAGCTGGCCGTGCTCGATCAGCTCATCGTGCAGCACGTCGCCGGCATCATACTCACCCCGGTCGGTTGCGGTGGTGACTACATCGGGGCTCTAGAGGCTCGGAATCTGCCGCCGACCGTGACGGTCGACCAGAAGGTGCCGGGCCTCGCCCGCGATTTTGTCGGCGTCGACAATCGCGCCGCGGCGCGTATGCTGACCGACTATCTGCTCCGCTTGGGCCACCGGCGCATCGCCATGATCACCGGCCGCGCCGGAACCTGGACATCGGAGGAACGTCTCGCCGCGTTCATCGATGCTCTCGACGACGCGGACGCGCGGTTCGACCCGTCGCTGTGCGTGCCCGGTAACTTCCGCGGCGACGTCGCCTACAAGGCGACAATTCCGCTGATGGCCAGGGCTGACCGCCCGACGGCAATCATCGGCGTCAACAACGTTACGGCGCTGGGCGCGCTGCAGGCGATCCTTGACCTTGGCTTTCGTTGTCCGACCGACGTTTCGGTCGCCGGCATCGACGACGTTCCGTGGGGCGGGTTGGTCAGGCCGCGAGTGACGACGGCTGCCCAACCGGTCGAGGAAATCGCCGGCGTCGCGATTGCTTGGTTGCTCGAGCGCATCGCCGTCGATGCCGGCTCGGACACGATCGCGCCGCGCACACAAATCTTCGCGCCAGAAATGATCGTTGGCGGCTCGTGCGCCCCGATCGCGGTGCCGGAGAAGGTCGCGGATCGCACCCTGACGCGGACCGACGCAACGGTGCTTTGATCCAACGGCACAGGGCCGGCGCCCCACTCTCCCGGTTTGGAACGCGCGCCCGCGCGCGCCGACACTGGCATCAATCCAAAAATACCCCTTCGGGAGAGTGAGTACGGCTGCCAGTAGGAGCTTGGCGACTGCGCGTGGGGAAGAGTCCATTCGCGCCGTGGCTTTATGAGATTCCTATAACAATACCCTCGCACCCGACTCGAAAACCTACGCGGCGAGTGGCAGATGTTGCGCGTCCGAGAGGCGGCGAAGCGCCCATCGCAAGTTGATGTCGGTGAAGCCGCTGATCGCCGGAGCCCGCATTGTCGGCGCAGCTTTGGGAAGGGGATATCTCACGTTGGACGCGGTCCTGTTGGCCATCGGGGTCGAGGTGGTCGCCGCCCTGACCACGGTGCTCTTTCTCCGTGACCTGGTATCGGGCGGCGAGAATCTCGGCTTCTCGTTCCAGATCATCCTGTGGCTCTGGTTCACGGTTCTGTTCGCGAACTTCGCCGAGGCGGTGGCGGAGGGCCGCGGCAAGGCGCAGGCCGATGCGCTCAGGCGCACGCGGAGGGAAGCGCAGGCTAAGCTCCTCACCGGATCCGACCAGACCAAATACAACACCGTTCCCGGTACGAGCCTGAAGGTCGGCGATGTCGTGTTGGTCGAGGCTGGCGACATCATCCCGTCCGACGGCGAAGTGATCGAAGGCGTCGCTTCCGTCAACGCGATCGATGGTCAGCCCGTCGATGTGGCGTTTCTGCTCGTCGCACCCACGGCACCCGAAGGCGATCAGCTCAATGCGCTTGCATGCGTCGCTCGGACGCCTGAACAGCCCTGAGGTGATTGCCGAGATTCGGCGTGCGAAAAACAGTGCCGAGGCCTATCGCGGCCTAACCGAAGCGCGGTGAGACGAACCGGGATCGTTCGGCCGAAATCATCGAGAATGGCGGCCAGCTGAGCCGGGCCGGGAGCTTCACTGCCATTCAAAGGCGGGAGCCGCCGTTGTGCGACCGACCTCGGCAGCGGAGCGGCCTGGGCTCCGCCGATGTTTTCGGGCGCGTTCGTGAAGCAGCATCCAGGCTGCCATGCCGACCGCCATGCCGGCGGCCATGGCGGAGAAGGTCCAGGAGAGCTGGAGATTGCCGGCAAGCGATCGGCCGAACCATTCGGCCAGGAACATGCCGGCAAGCATCATCGTGTTGCAGCCGAGATAGAAGCCGAAGCGCGCACGGATGTTTGAACGGCGGGATTCGGGTGCCAGCGACTCGATCATGTCGCCGGCGCCATCGACTCCACATCGATCGCGAGACCGGTGGCCATGCCGCAAAAGCACAGAAGCAACATGACAAGCGGGCCGGGGAGCGCATGTCCGCCGGCCAAATGGAACATCGTGGGCGGTTGGCGCACCGCGCTCATGCGACCGCCCCCAGGCGGCCAACAAGGACGCGGTAGTCCTCGGGCGTGTCGCAGTCGAACGTGTAGACGTCGCTTTCGAATTCGATCCGCGCGACATCATCGCTATTGGTGTCGATCAGGCGACGGCAGCCGATGTTGACGCCGCCGGTCAGGACCGCGGGGATGTGGCGCGTGGCGAACAGCACCGGATTGCCGCGTTTTCCGCGGACGTGCGGAACGAGGATCGAAGCGTCCTGCATCTCTGCGTAGGCGGTAACCAGCGCCCGCATGTGTTCCGCGGTCACCAGCGGCTGGTCGCCGAGCACGACCATCACCGCGTTGCAATGGGCGCGGAGGGCCCTGACCCCGGCGGCGACCGAGGTCGGCTGACCCTGCTCGTGGGCGTCGTTGCGGGCGAAGCGCACCGGCAGCCCGGCAAGCGCCGCCTCGATCTCGGCCGCCCGGTAGCCGGTGACCACGATCGTCTCCACCGGTGCGAAGGCGAGCACGTTCTGGACAGTGCGGCGGATCATCGGCACGCCACCGAGGTCGAGCAGCAGCTTCGGCTCCCCGCCCATGCGCCGCGACATGCCAGCGGCGAGCACGACGGCCGACACTTTCGTATCCGCGGCGTCCCCGCGGGCGGCTAGGCCGCGTGCGATCTCGGCGGAATCGATCACGGCGCGGGCTTCCGGCGCTGGCCCTTGCGGCGAAGCGCGACGATCTCGGAGATGATCGACAAGGCGATCTCTTCCGGCGTGATGGCGCCGAGGTCGAGACCGGCCGGCGCCTTGAGCGCGGCGATCCGGCCGGCGTCGATGCCGCCCTCGGCGAGCTTGGCCTGCAGCGTCTCGGCCTTGCGGCGGCTGCCAA
The DNA here is from genome assembly GCA_040878485.1 of Bauldia sp. GTDB lineage: Bacteria > Pseudomonadota > Alphaproteobacteria > Rhizobiales > Kaistiaceae > JBBDMC01. The sequence continues at coordinate 10,861 of JBBDMC010000187.1, forward strand.
CGAAGGCGACGTAGTCGGCATCGACCGACAGCGCCGCCCTCAGCGCGGCCTCGTCGCCGCGCGACTGGGTCGAGACGACGATGAAGCGGGTCCCTTCCGATGCAACCGGCAGGGTGTAGCCTTCGATCCGCCGTTCGACGTCGACGAAGGCAACCTGTTCGGCCGCGGGCGCACAGGCGGTCATGGCGAAGCCGAGGCGCCTGCCGAGGTCGGCGACGGCGATCGCGACCGGGCTTGATCCGCAGACCACGATCTCAGGACGCGGCAAGACCGGCTCGACGAAGATGTCCATCGTCCCCTGGCTCGGGCAGGTGTTCTTGGCGAAGCGAATGCCCTCGCGCTCGTCGCCCGGGGCGACGCCACGCTCGTCGAGCAGATCGCCGGGCTGGATCGAGACCAGACGCACTTGGCCGTCGGCAAGGGCATCCTTGGCCGCCTTGAGCACGGCGGAGCGGGCGCAGCCGCCACCGATCCAGCCCTCGGAGATGGTTCCGTCGGCCAGGATCACCGCCTTGGCGCCGGCCTTGGCGGCGGCGGCGGCGACGGTGCGGACGACCGTCGCCAGCGCAAAGGGCTTGCCCTTCGCTTTCATCGTCGAGACCAGTTCGAGAATGTCGGGGGCGCGTTGCATGACGTCAGATCCTGGCGAGGTAGGGTTCAAGCGCGGCGAGGCTCTCAAGGTTGTGCGCCGGCGCGAAAAGATCGAGGTAGGGGAGCGCGGCCTGCATGCTGCGCGCCTCGGGGGTATAGTCCTTCCAGCCGATCAGCGGGTTAAGCCAGACGATCCGGCGGCAGCGCCGGCGCAGGCGGCGCATCTCGATGGCAAGCCGGTCCGGCTCGCCGGTGTCGTAACCGTCGGAGACGATGATGACGGCGGTGCGCGAATTGATCACGCGCGCCGCGTGCCAGCGGTTGAAGGTCGCCAGGCTGTCTCCGATCCTGGTGCCGCCGCCGATGCCCGCGGCCATCAGCGACAGCCGGTCCACGGCGCGCGCGACATTGCGGTCGCGCAGCGACGGCGACACATGGACTAGACGGGTGTGGAAGACAAAGGCTTCCGCTTGGTGGAAGGCATCGACGACGCCGTGCAGGAAGCGGACGAAGAAGGCGGTGTAGAGGCTCATCGAGCCAGAGGCGTCGAGGAGAACGACCAGCCGCAAGGGCTTCAGCCGCCGATGGCGCCAGGCAAGGTCGATCGGCGTGCCGCCGTGCGAGATGCTGCGGTGAATGGTGCGCCTGAGGTCGAGCCGGCGACCGCGGCGGCTGATGCGCTGGCGGCGATCCAGTCGGGCGCGCATCCGCTTGGCGAGGCGCGCGGCAAGCGCATTGGTTCGGGCGATGTCGTCCGGGTCGACGATGTGGCGCATGTCGGCCGCCGCCAGCAATTCGCTGCGCGAGGCGCCCTCGCGGCGGCCGCGGCCGTCGCCCGGATTGTTGCCGTCGCGATCGTCGCGGCGCTCGACGTGGTCAGGCATGCCGGCCGATTCCCCGGGGGGACCCGCTTCGCCCAACCGTCGCGGCGGCCGGTTGGCGGGGGGCGAGCCAGTCACAGCCTGAGCCCGGCGGATGCCACGCCCGGTCCAATAGGCGGCGAAGATGTCGTCGAACCGCTCCCAGTCGGAGTGGGTGGCGCAGAAGAGACTGCGCAACGCCGGCTGCAGGGATGAAACACGCCCGGCGGCCGGCGAGGCGAGGATCGACAGGGCGTCGCGGGTCTCGGCCAGTCCGACGGCGAAGCCGTTGTCGCGCAGCGTGCGCGCGAAGCCGGCAAGCCGGCGGCGGGTCGCAGCGCCGAGTGTCTCCGGCGCGTTCTTCTCTTCCCCCTGCAAGGGGGAGGTCGGCCGCGAA
>JBBDMC010000188.1:0-6036 GCA_040878485.1 Bauldia sp.
GGGGGGTGAGATGGAGCCTCGCGTGGTCGCGGACTCGCCGACGCAGCCGGCATCGCGAACGGCGCGACCAACGCCGACGGGGGTACCCCCCTCTTGTTTCGCCGACGACTTGCTCGCTACACGCTTCGCAAGTCTGGCGAAACATTCTCCCCCGCAAGGGGGGAGATGGGTGAATCAGAATTGCCGTCGTGATCACGGACATCGCCGGTGTGAGCCCCACCACGCGGCACAGCCGCCGGTCAGCACCATGATGATGACGCCACTCGCTGCGCCGATCATGTCTCCGAGGCTGAGCCGTCTGCGTGGCGCAGGCATGGGCTTACCCTTCGTCATCCTCTGCGGAAGCAGAGGATCGTTGGCCGCCTCCCGTGCTCCGACATGTTGCGCCGTCCCGACCTGATCCTCCGGTCAATCCCCCGATCGAGTCGGGGGAGGAGGATGACGCTGGGATCAGGGAAATCCGACACCGCGACCTCCCGCCGCCTACCGGCCGACCCTGATGGCGAGCCACCAGATGAGAAAGCCGGCCACGAACGGGACGCCCAAGAAGCGGGCCGTGCGCAGGAAGTCTTCTAGGCCGACCATGCTCATCAGCAACGTGCATGTGCCGGTCAGGACCATCACGACGAAGCCGATCGTCGCGGCGATCCGGCGGACGACGGAAAGCTCATACCAGCTCATCGCCGGCTACCGGCCGACTCTGATGGCCGCCGCGACGCGCCGGCCGAGGGAGAGCGGCGGGCGCCGGGGAGGCGCGGTTGCGGGAGTGGGGCCAGACATGCGCCGCCTCCCCTACCGGCCGACCCTGATGGCAAGCCACCAGACCAGGAGTCCGATCGTGAACACCAGTCCGATCGCGAAGGGGATGCCGGCGAAAGAGCCAAATAGTGCCGAGTACCCGGCCTCCTCGCCGACGGGTGTGAGCGCCTCGAGGCTTTTCCAGCGCGTGCGGTCATAAAGGTACGTGGCACCTGTAGAAAGTGCCCCAGGAAGTGAAAGGAACATGATGACTATGCCGACAAGGGCGACGATCAGCCGGCCGATCGTCAGCGGGGGTCTACCGGCGTAGCTCGGCGGGCGTTTGAATGCGGACCAAACGACGAACGAGCCGCCCGCGAGGGGAATGCCGCCGACCAGGAGTACGCGCCCGAAGTTCTCTAGATCCAACGGCAAAACGAGCATAGGCAAAACGAGCCACGAGCAGCCACCGGAATATAGAACAACGAGGGTTCCGACGGCGACGCCGATGCGCCGGCCGAGGGAGAGCGGCGCGCGCCGGGTCGTTTGGCTTCCGGGAGAGGGTTCAGACATGCCCGTTCCCTTGCCTCCCCTACCGCCCGACCCTGATGGCAAGCCACCAGACTGTGAGGCCGAGCAAGAAGGGATAGCCGAGGGCCAGGCCCACCTCGGCATACGGGCCCTCATCGCCATAAAGGAGGCTGGCGCCAGTGGCGAGCAAGACTGCACCCGAAGGGATCATGATCATTACGCCGGCCACGGCGGCTATGGAGCGCGGATAGTTCAACCGCGGCGGTATGGCGTAATTCGGCGGCCGATTGAGCGCCGTCCAAGCAATCAGCAGCCCGGCGGCTAGTGGGATGCCGCCGAAAACGACAACCTCTGCGAGAGCGTCTCTACCGTCGATCAGCCCGAGCAACGAACAGCCGCCCGAGTAGAGCGCAACAAGGATTCCGATGGCCGCGCCGATGCGCCGGCCGAGGGAGAGCGGCGCGCGCCGGGTCGCTTCGCTTGGTGGGGCGGGGTCAGACATCGGCCGCCTCCATCGCGCGCTCGCGCGTCAGCCGCTGCCTGATCTCGTCGATGCGGCCGTTGCGGTAGAAGAGATTGTACGTGTCGAACGGGATGAGCTGGCCGGCGGGCGTGACGAAGTGGACGCACGAGCGCTTGACCCGTCCGAGGCAGAAATTGTGGGCGTCAAGGAATTCGACGATCGCCAGGCGGAAGATATTCTCGTAGCCGAACCCCTGCGGCACAGGCACCTGCGGCAGGCAGCAGAGCAACGCCTCCAGCCGCTCCGGCGTGTTGCACTGGGTGGTGGCGAGCGAGAAGAACGCGAACACCTGTTTGTGCAGCTCGGGGTATCGCTCGAAGGTGACGGCGTTCGGCGCCGCCTCGATGAGCTTGTCCTTCGGAAAGAACGAGGTGATCGGCGTGATGTTGCGGCCGTTCCTCAGCGCGTAGCCGATAGCGATCGATTCCGGATTGCACGGCAGCGGAATGATGTCGCCTTCGCCGAAGGCGGTGCCGGCGTCGATGATCGCCCGGCGGATTTCCGACAGCAGCACGCGGTCGCGCTTCCTGTCGAAGTTCAGGTTGCGGCCGGCGTCCTGGACCGGCTGGAAGGTGATGCCGCGAACGCATTTCCAGTCGAGGGCGAAATCGATGATCTCGCCGACCTCGTCCTCGTTGACGCCGCGTTTCACCACCACCACCAGCGTGGTCGAGATGTTGCGCGCTTCGAGGGCTTCGAGCGCTTGACGTCGGATGCGGGAGAGATCGGCGCCGCGGAGCGCCTTCAGGGCGGCGGGCCGAAGCGAGTCGAACTGGAGATAGACCTCGAAGCCCGGCTTGAAGGCGGCCAGAGTATCAACGAAATCAGGCTCTTGTGCGATCCGGATGCCGTTGGTGTTGATCATGATGTGGCGGATCGGCCGCCCCTTGGCCATGGCGATGATGCGCAGAATCTCCGGGTGGATGGTCGGCTCGCCGCCGGAAATTTGCAGGAGGTCAGGCTCGCCCTCGCTCTTGACCAGGGCATCGAGCATGAACTCGATCTCGGCGAGCGGCCGGTGATAGGTCTTGTCGGTTCCGGAGCTGGCGAAGCACACCGGGCAGGTCAGGTTGCAGGCCTCGTTGACGTCGATGAGCGCCAGGCACGAGTGCTGCTCGTGGTCCGGGCAGAGGCCGCAATCGTATGGGCAGCCGAACTCGGTGCGCGACTGGTAGACGATCGGCCGGTCGCCCGGCTTGATGTAGTCGCGGCAGAGCTTGTAGTAGGCGGCGTCGGTCGAAATCAGCGTCTTCTGCACGCCATGCCGTTCGCAGCGCTTCTGGTAGAAAACGTCGTCGCCCTCGATGATGATCTTGGCGGGCACCAGGGCGTGGCAGACCTCGCAGAGCGAGGTGGTCTGGCCGTAGAAGATGTACGGCGCCGACTTACGCAAGGGCGCGTTCATGGCGACGCTCTCCTTTCGTGATCATGAGGATGCCATAGGCGAGAATCGCCAGGCAGAGCAGGTGGAAGATGTTGAGCGGACCGATGACGGTGGCGTAGGGCTTGAGGAACTCCCAGACGAAACGCTGGCCGGCGTAGAAGGCGACCACCAGGTAGAAGCCGTTGCGCATGAAGAACGGCTGGCGGCGGGCGAGCGCCCAGAGGGCGTAGGCGAGGAACGCCGCCATCACCAGCGACTCGTAGAGCTGGACCGGGTGGCGCGGGATGCCGTCGCCAAAGTCCCAGCCCCACGCGGCGCCGGTGGCGATGCCGTAGGTGTTGTCGTCGAGGCCCGACAGGAGACAGCCGATCCGCCCGACCGCGACACTCACCGCGAACGGAGCGACGAAGATCAGCCCGGTCGAGCGGTCGATGCCGGAGAGGCGTTTGTAGACCTCGACCGCGAGTATCGCCCCGGCAAGCGCCCCCAGAATCGAGCGGCCGAGCCCAGGAATGCCCGACTGCCACAGGCTGACGGTGCCGAAGCCGTAGCCGCCGATCACGGCGCCGAGGACGAGGGCGGCGAGGTAGCCCGCCGTGATCGGAGCCTCGGGATCGAAGGCGGTGCCCTTGATGCGCCACCGGTAGACGACCGCGGTCATCGCTATCGCAGACAGCGCCGCCAGAATGTCGAAGACCAGATGAATGCCCACCGGTGCCCCCGGACGCGTTCGACCCGCTTCACGCTCTCATGCGACAAACCCATAGCGCGAATGTGAACTATGTTCAAGTCCCAAATCGAGGCGCACGGCCAAGCCTACACGTGGCGGGAGGGCGAGGGCGCGCGCTTCGACGACTGCTGGCCGCACGAGGTCGTCAACCACAGCAACGGCGTGCGCGCCGGGCTGATCGTCGATATCCTCAGGCCGATGACCGGCTGGCCGAATCTGGTCAACCGCTTCGCCACCAATGTGGTGGCGAAGTACACCTATGGCCGGTCGGTGGCCAAGCGCGCCGAGCGGTTCGTGGCCGACGCGAGGCGCCGAGCCCCGATCAGCCGCCGAAACGGAAGCCGAAGAAGAAACCGCTCGGGTGACCGTACCAAGCACCCTGGTGGTACCAGCGGCAGCCGTCGTACCAGGCGCCGTAGAAGGGATCCCACGACGGAGTCCGGCAATAGCCGAACGACGGTGGTGGCGCGCGGCGGGCGACCGGTCCGACCGCCGAGACAATGTAACGCCCCGAGGCGTAGCCGGTGAGCCCGTTGTAGGTCAGGTGGTACCAGCCGCCGGTGGAGCCGAAGATCCAGACGGTGGCGCCATAGGGTATGACCGTCATCTTGCCGCACTTCACGCTGGCGCAGGCGCGCATGTTGACCGAGCCGGTCGCCCGTCCGGCCGAGGCCGCCTCGGCGATCTGAGGCAGTGCCAGCAAGCCCGCCAGAAGAGCGGCGATTGCCAGTGCAGGTGATCTCATGGCAGTGCTCCCATCGAATGGCCCCCGTCAGGCGAGTAAAGCGACCATCGACCTGAACGCTAGCTGAACCGGCGCAATCGGCTGGCTCAGTGGAGGCTTGGGCCCTTGAGGAAGCGGTTGCGGTCGCCGGAGGTGACGGTCAGCTGCATCGGCCGGCCGTCGCGATAGACCGTCATCGGCACCTTGACGCCGGCCTTGCCCATCGACCAGACCTTGCGGAAGAGGCCGGCGAGCCCCGACACCTTGGCGCCGGCGACCGAGAGCACCACGTCGCCTTGGCGGAGCTCGGCGTTGGCGGCCGGCCCGCCGCCGGCAACGCCAGCGATGATGACGCGGTCGTCGACCTCGGTGGCGTAGAGCCCAAGCCAGGGCCGCGGCGGGCGGTTGGCCTGGCCGAGGGTCAGCAGGTCGTCGAGGATCGGCTTCAACAGGTCGGTGGGCACGTACATGTTAAGCGGCACGGTCTCGCTGGTCTCGCCGGCCTGCTCGATCTGCAGCGAGCCGATACCGATCAGCCGCCCGTCGGGGCCGATGAGGCCGGTGCCGCCCCAGAAGGGATGTGCCGGCGCGGTGAAGATCGCCTGGTCGATCAAGTACTCCCAGTAGCCGGCGAACTCCTGGCGGGCGACGACGCGGGCGGCGACCGAATGGCCGGGTCCGCCGACGCCGGCGGCAATGACGCTGGTAGCCGGCGTCGCTTGGCTCGAGACGCCGAGTTCGAGGGCCGGCACCTCGACTCGGGCGAGCGCCTGGACGAGGCCGAACCCGGTTTCCTGGTCGTAGGCGACGACGTGACCGGGAACGGCGCTGCCGCTGGAGAGTGTCAGCCACACCGCTTCCGCCTCGGTGATCAGATAGCCGATCGTCAGCACCAGCCCGTCGGCGCGGATAACGACGCCGTTGCCGGAGCGCTCGGTGCCGAGGATGTCGGCGGTGAAGGCGTCGGCGGGAACGAGCGAACGCACCCCGACCACGGCCGACAAGGCGCGGGCGAGGTCGAACTCATAGTACTCCTGGCGCGGCTCGATCTCCGGCGGGGTCTTCCAGTCCAACGGCATGGGCATGGTTCCTCATCTGCCACCATCGCACCCGCGGTCTTACCTAGGGGATTGTGGCGAGGATGGGGAGGGGGGCGGGCTTTGGCTTGGTGACCCGCCTGGAGGTCTGACGATCAACGCGCCGCGCCGCCTCGGAGACTCCTGCAAGTCGACGGGTGCACCGCAGGCCGAGGTTGAATTTCCACAGTTGCCCCCCTTCACACCCGGGTCACATCCCATGTACATTATTGCCCGCGTCAGGGGCCTAACCCCCCGCCAACGAAAGACAATCAGGAGCGTCGGACGTGAATATCGCGGTCTCGCCGGGGTCCAATCCGGCGCTGGTCC
>JBBDMC010000188.1:6136-12527 GCA_040878485.1 Bauldia sp.
GGAGCGTCGGACGTGAATATCGCGGTCTCGCCGGGGTCCAATCCGGCGCTGGTCCTCAATGCCGACTACCGGCCGCTGAGCTACTACCCCTTGTCGCTGTGGTCCTGGCAGGACGCGATCAAGGCGGTGTTCCTCGAGCGGGTCAACATCGTGTCGGAATACGAGGTGGCGGTGCACAGCCCCTCGTTCACCATGAACCTGCCGTCGGTGGTGTCGCTGAAGAGCTACGTCAAGCCGGCGCGCCACCCGGCGTTCACCCGGTTCAACGTGTTCCTGCGCGACCGCTTCCAGTGCCAGTACTGCGGCGAGCGCGACGATCTCACGTTCGATCACCTGACCCCGCGCTCGCGCGGCGGCCAGACCACCTGGGAGAACGTCGTCACCGCCTGCGCGCCGTGCAACCTGATGAAGGGCGGCAAGTCCAGCCGGGAGTCGCGCATGTGGCCGTCGCAGATGCCCTACCGGCCGTCGGTGGCGGCGCTCCACAACAACGGTCGCCACTTCCCGCCCAACTACCTGCACGAGTCGTGGCTCGACTATCTCTACTGGGATACCGAGCTCGAGCCGTAGGCCGCAACCGGCACCACCGCGCAGCCGTGGCAACCTACGTATCTCGATCTCCCCGCAAGACGCCGTAGAACGAGCCGGCGACCAGCACCACAGAGACCACTGCGTTCCAGCCGGCGAAGGAGAGGCCGAGGAACCGGAAGCTCGCCTGGCTGCATGAGACGACGCGGATGCCCTTGAGCTGGTTGGCGAGGTCGTCGGTGGTGAGCGTCGCGCCGGCGCCGCCGGCGCCGCAGTCGGCAGGGCCCGCCCACCAGCCCCACTCGATGCCGGCGTGGTAGGTCGCCAGATATACGCTGACGCAGAAGACGAGACCGGCGATGGCGAGCAGCAGGCGCGAAGTGCGCGCCGGCGCCCCGGCGAGTGCCGCGCCGAGCGCGGCAAGCGCGATCGGCAGGCCGACGTAATAGGGAATGCGCTGCTCGAGACAGAGCTTGCACGGCACGTACCCGCCGATCAGCTGAAAGCCCCAGGCGCTCAGGATGGCGGCAAGGCCGAGGGCGAAGACAAACGCCGGAATGCGGGCGTCACGCAATCTGTCGGTGTTCATCGGCGGCTCCTGTCAGGCGATCCGCAGGGCCAGATAGAGGATGATCAGCAGTCCCGCCGCCGCGCCGGCGACCAGCTTGAGGCGCCGCTCGATGAAATCGCGGATCGGCTCGCCGTAGCGGTTGAGGAGCCAGGCAAGCGCGAAGAAGCGCGCCCCGCGCGCCAAGATCGCCGAGCCGATGAAGAGCCAGAGGTTCACTCCGGCGGCGCCCGACAGGATCGTCACCACCTTGATCGGCGGCAGGTGCGCGAGCCCGGAGGTGATGAGCAGAAGTAGGATGGTGTCGCGGCTCGAGGATGAGCGCAATGCCTCGAAAGCGTCGAGCCTGCCGTAGGCCTCAAGGACCGGCCGGGCGACCGTCTCGTAGGCGTAGTGGCCGATATACCAGCCGAGAATGCCGCCAAGCACGGAGGCAAGCGTCGCAACGAGCGCATAGCGCCAGGCGCGGTCGCGGCGAGCGATCGCCATCGGAACAAACAGGACGTCGGCGGGAACCAGGAAGAACGAGCTCTCGACGAAGGCGATGACCGCGAGCCAGGCCTCGGCGGTCCGGCGCGCGGCAAGCGCCATCGTCCAGTCGTAGAGGCGGCGGAGCATGGCGCCTATCTCTTTCTCGCCCCGCATGACAGCGCCGACAATGAGGCAGATCGCTCCGATCCAAAATACGAGTGGATTGTATTGGGTAGTATTGCGAGCAAGATTCATGGTCGCGCCCATCAGGGCGCAGCGGGTCGAAGTAAAAAAGAGACATGCGACGGGCAGCGGGCCATTGCTTCCAACGAACCGCGCCAAATGAACGTAGTAGGTCGCCCACCAGACCAACGCGAGGAGAATGAAGCCGACTCCGATCGCCCAGGCCACCGCACCGCGTCCCGCCGAGTTCATGAATTCCCCCCCAAGTTGCGCGGCGTTTCCTACGGGTGGCCGGCGGCGAGCGCCATCGTATAGTCGTGGGCGCGGCGGAGCATCGCGGCTGTCTATCGATGGCGATTGCGGCTGTCCAGCGGCGGCGGCCGGCGCACGCGAGGCCAGGTTGACCGTGGAGCACCGTCCCCATATATCGCAGCGTCCGCCCCCGTGGCGGACGGCCACAGCGGGCGTGGCGGAAGTGGTAGACGCGCGGGTCTCAAAAACCCGTTCCCAAAAGGAGTGCCGGTTCGATCCCGGCCGCCCGCACCACGGGTACCGGAAACAAGGCTGCGGTCGGAAGAATCACAGAGGACGTTGCGAAGTCCGTCTGCGAGAGGCGCTCTTGGAAAGGTTCATCTCCGCTCCGGAAATAACCCTGGCATCCAGCGTGAGGCGAGGGCGGCGGGGAAGGTCAGGCGCAGTGGGGCGCGGGTGGATTCGGACGTGAGGACGCCGCGCCGGATCAGCGAGGAGACGATGCGGCCCGCCTGGCGCGGGCCGGTGCCGAGGAGATCGGGCACGTCGCCGCGCGGGAGCTCACCGCGGTAGAGGATGGCTTCAAGCACGTTGCCGGCCTTGAGGGGCAACGTGTCCATCCTGACTTCTTCCTCGGCCCATAGCAGGATGCGATTTCGCAGGCGGTCGGGTTGGGCCAACTCTTCCATGAATTTCACCTGGTCGATGCAGATTTGCAGGAAGAACTTCGTGAAGGCGGCAAGCGCCTCTTCGCTCAGATTGCCGCGGCCGTCGAGGTCGTTGCGGCGGGGCAGATCAGAGGCGGCAAGGTGACGCTTGTAGTCATCGACATCGCGGGCAAGGCCGCGGGCGATCGACCACACGCCACCGGTATCCAGCGTCTCGCGCAACACGGCGTAGGACATCAGCCGCATGACGCGCCCGTTGCCGTCGGTGAACGGGTGAATCCATGCAAGCCGGTGATGCGCGGTCGCGGCGGCGAGGATCGTGTCGGTTCTGCCGAGCTTGGTGTAGACATCCTCGAAGCGCTTCATGAAGCGTGGCGCGGCGCCGGGGCTTATCGGGACATGGCGGCCGACCTGGACATCGCACGTGCGGTATTCACCGGGGACGACCTTGACCTTCTCGCCGGTGCTCTCGATCGTCAGCCAGAGCAGATCCTCGGGGAGGAGTTCGCAGAATCGCCGGTGCAATTCGCGGATGCCGTCGGCCGTGAAGGCGCGGCCGTCGATGCCGCCGTCATCGATCCATTGTTGGACGGCGATGTGGGCCTTGGCTTCGAGCTGGAGATTCCGCTTTTCGGGATCGGCGCTATAGTCGTTTTTGAGCGCGCGCTCGATATCGATCGGGTGGGTATCGTGCCCCTCGATCAGGTTGCTGTAGTAGCAGTTCATCGCCCGCACGAGGTCGGCGAGGGCCGTCATCACCCCGTCGGGGAGGCTCTTGCGAAAGCCGGCGGCGCGCTGCACGAGTTCCAGCGCGAGGTCGATTAGCTCCGTGCGATGCCGGGAGCTTTGCGTGATCAGCAGCGGCTCCATCAGGTCAGTGGTTTCTCCGCGATCCAGGGCGGCTTTCATGTCTGCTTTTGTGTCCGGTGGAGTATCTGCTATCATTGTATTAATATCATAGTGTTATATAGAATCCAAGCACGTCGGTGGCCTTGTCTATGTCTGCTTCTGTGGCGAGTTATGTCGACGTGTCTCAGTGAGCAAAGCGGAGGCGATCCATGCCGTTTGCCAACCGAGCCGAGGCCGGCAAGCGCCTCGCCGAGGCGCTCGCCCACTATCGCGACCAACAGCCGGTGGTGCTGGCGCTGCCGCGCGGCGGCCTGCCGGTCGCCGCCGAGATCGCCACGGCTTTGGCGGCGCCGCTCGACCTCGTCATCGTGCGCAAGGTCGGCGTGCCCCACCAGCCGGAGCTGGCGATGGGCGCCGTGGTTGACGGCGGACAGCCGATCGTCGTCAGGAACGAGGACGTCATCGGTGCGGCCGCCATCTCGCCGGCGGAGTTCGATGCGGTCTGTCAGAAAGAGCTCGAGGAAATCGAGCGCCGCCGGCGCCGCTATCTCGGAGGCCGTCCGCCGATTGTCGTCACCGGCAAGACCGCGATCGTCGTCGACGACGGGATCGCCACCGGGGCGACGACGCGGGCGGCGCTCCGCGCCATCAGGATGCGGCAGCCGGCGAAGCTGGTCCTCGCCGTGCCGGTCGCGCCAAGCGAGACGGTGCCGGAGATGCGGGTGGAGGCGGACGAGGTCGTCTGCCTCGAGATGCACGACTATTTCGGCGCGATCAGCCTCTATTACGCCGATTTCCGCCAGGTCGGCGACGACGAGGTGATCGCCATCTTGAAGTCGTTCGCCGGCACCCAATCAGGCGCCCCATAGCCAGCGGCGGTCAGGGCCGGGTCTCGTCGTACTCCTCGCAGCCGCGACCGAGGAGCGCCAGCCCCTCCTCCAGGTAGTCGCCGAGAAGCGGCATGCCGAGGAGATAGTTGGCCGTGTTAGGGTTGTGGGCGTCGGTCGCCTCGCCGCGGACCGACGGCCAGTCAGCCGCGGTGTAGTCGCCGCGGCCGAGCCAGGCGATCGCCACCAGGTCGATCTGCTGGTCCACGCTCAGATCATCGATGAGGGTCGTAATCTCGCCGACGAGCGGGTCGTCAGCATAGCTTTCGAGGAGCGTTGCCTCCTCCTCCTCGTTGTCTGGGCTGGCCTCCGGCTCGGCGTCGGTGACCTCGTCCTTGACGTCGAATTCGCGCGCCTTGGCAATCAGGTGGCAGACCTTGTCGAGGGGAATGGTCAGCTCGACGGCGGTGTCCTGCGGATCGGCGGCGCGGCTGGGCTTTTTCATCGACTCGCTTCTTCCCCAAAATATCAGACCCGCCGCGATCGTTGCGTCGGCTGGGTCTCGGCGACCGTCGAGCCGGTCCGATCGGGACGGGCGGCGAACGCCGACCCGAAGTAGAGATGGTCCCGCGGCGAGGCCGCGACAAGGCTTGGTCAGACTCTGTCGCGGCTCGCCTCTCCGGCTCTTGTCTCGCGACAAGGCTCAGCGCAGCCCATGCTTGCCAGCGATCCTGACGGTGCTCGCCTGGGGGCCGTCCTCGCCGGCCTCCTCGAAGAAGGCGACGCGCGTCCCCTCCTCGAGGCTGGCAAAGGCGTCGTTGAGCACGCTGTTGCGGTGGAAGTAGATTTCACGACCGTCGGGCGTCGCCAGGAAGCCGAAGCCCCCCAGGGCATCGATCCTGATGACGGTGCCGAGGGGCTCCGGCTCGTGGGTCTTGACCTCGCCGCGCATCCGGCCGACCTGGTCCTGCAGCCGGCGCCGCGTCCGCTTGAATGCGTCGTTGACCGCGAACGACAGATCGGCAAGCCGCTCGTCGGCGTTCTCCAGGTGGGCGACGTTCACTTCGCGGCCGTTGGGCAAGGAAATGTGGACTGTGACCTGGTAGAGGCCGCCGGTGCGGTGGTGGCCGCTCGGCGATCTGATGGTCACCCGGCAGGCGGTGATACGTCCGAACCGCTTCTCCAGCACCGCAACATGCGCCTCCACCGAGCGGCGGACCGGTTCGGGCGGCTTGGCGCCCGGATAGGCAATCTGGGGCAGTGTCTCCAACGGCGGTCCCCCAAGCTCAGCGTTCGGGCGGTTCGAGGTCGCGGATGAGGATGTCGTAGATTCTGGCGGTCTTGCCGGTCAGCGGGTGGCCGGAACGGTCGAGGGCGGCGCCCTCGCCGGCGAACCACATGGCGGCCTCCTCGATCTCGGCGACGGTCGGAGCCTGAGCCAGGATCTCCAGCAGCCGCGAATCGTCGAGGTCACGCAGGATGCGGTGGAGGTCCTCGCGGCGTGCGAGTGGCGACCTAGATGGCTGCGGCGGTGCGGGGCGCGTCATGTCTCATCCTTGCTCCCGCCGGCCGGCGGCGTCGGCTGCGGCGTGATCCAGCGCGGGCGCGATCGCCTTGTCGCCACGCCGAACCGGCTGATGTGGGTCAAGGTCGGCGGTGTTAGGGCGGCCCAGAGAGTTCGTCAAGCGGCGCTGCCTTGGCGCGCCTCGACGGCGACCCCATCGGCGACCTTGTCGCTCGGGTGGAGCACGATGACGTCGCCGGGGGACAGACCGTCGACGACCTCGGCCGCGGCGTTGTTGCGGTGACCGATCTCGACCCTGGTAAGGACCGCGCGGCCGTCTACCACCCGGAAGACGTGCCAGTCCGATCCCTGCCGGAACAAGGCGCCGATCGGAACGCGGAGCGCGTTGTCGCTCTCCCACGTCCGGATGTGGACCATGACGCGAAACTCGTGACCGAGACCCTTCCAGGTCTCATAGGGGTCGATCAGGTCGAGGGTCGCGTCGACGCGCTGCTCCTCGATGCCGAGAGCCGATACCTTG
>JBBDMC010000189.1:0-12351 GCA_040878485.1 Bauldia sp.
CGCCCCAGTTGATCGAGCCGATGCCACCGGAGCCGCCGGCGATGAAGCCGGCGAGCGAGGCGGTGTTGTAGGTCGACGGGTGCATGCGCAGTTCCTGGCGCGACCGGGCCCTGGTCTCGCGGTCGATGCTGGCGAGGACGGCGCCGGCGTCGGCGACGACGCGGCCGGGCGCGATCGCCGTGACCCGGTTGAGGTCGGCGAGGCTGAGGACGACGCCGCCGGAGAGCGGCATCGCCTGGCCGTAATTGCCGGTGCCGGAGCCGCGCGGGGTCACCGGCACGCCCGCGGCGTAGCAGGTCTTGAGGACGTGGATGACCTCGGCCTCGCTCTTCGGCGAGACGACCAGGTCGGCGGTGACGTGGTCGAGCTGGCGCTTCAGGACCGGCGAATACCAGTAGAAGTCGCGGCTCTTCTGCTTCACGATCGCCGGGTTGTCCTCGACCTTGATGCCGGCGAGGGCGGCCTTGAGCTTGGGGACGTCGGTCACGGCGCGGATTCCATGAGGTCGTCGAGTTGGCGGTAGTCGGGCAGCCGGCGATCGATCGGCGTGCCGGAGCGTAGCACCGTGCGGTCGGATTGGGGACGGGCGAGGAGCTCGGTGAAGGTGCGGGCGCGAAAGAGGACGAGATCGGCCGGGGCGCCGGCGGCGATGACGCCGCGATCGGGCCGGCCGATGATGGCGGCCGGCGAACGAGTGACCGCGGCCGGCCACGACGCGATCGGATGGTCGAGGTGGAGGATGCGAACCGCCTCGCGGAAGACCTCCAGCATGTCGAGATCGCCATAGGCGTAGAACGGGTCGCGGGTGTTGTCGGAGGCGACGGCGACCGGGACACCGTGGGCGGCAAGCTCATGGAGGAGGGTGACGCCGCGCCAGCGGGGGGTGCGGCCGCCGGCCCGGTCCTGGAGGTAGAGGTTGCACATCGGCAGCGAAACCACGGCGAGGCCGGCCTCGGCGGCCCGCTCGATGGTGGCGGCGGCCTCGGCGGCGGAGTGGAGGGAGAGGGTGCAGCAGTGGCCGACGACGATCCTGCCGGGAAAGCCGGTGCTGAGCTTGGCCTCGGCGATGGCGCGGAGCGCGTTGGCCGAGGGGTCGCCGGTCTCGTCGACGTGGAAATCGAGGTCGAGGCCGGCGTCGGCCGCCATCAGCATCATCCGTTCGAGCGTGCGGTCGAGTCCGTCGATCATGAAGGTGACGGCGCCGAGCACGCCGTGGTGGTCGGCGACGGTGCGGACGATTTCAGCGGCGAAACCGTCGTCGTTGAAGGCGTCGATGGCGAACAGCGAAACGCCCTGAAGATCGACGCGGCCTTCCCAGCGCTCGCGCATCTCGGCGAACGCCGGCCAGGTAATCTTGTGTTGCGGCGGAGCGGAATCGAGGTGGGTGCGGACGAGCGCGGTGCCATGGGCGTAGGCGGCGCGGAGGGCGAACTCCATCCGGCGGGTGACGTCGTCGCCGCGCCAGTGTGCCCTGCGGTCGGCCTCGACGGCAGCGAGCGCGCCGGCGAAGGTGCCGTCGGGGTTGGCCCGGCGCGGCCAGATGTGACCCTTGTCGATATGGGTGTGCATGTCGACGAAGCAGGGCCACGCCATGCCGCGGTCAAGGTCGAGCTTGAGCAGGCTGGTGCGGCGGCCGGGCGGGTCGATCCGCTCGATCGTGGCGCCGGCGATGGTGAGATCGGTGAGGACGAGGCCATCACCGTCCGGCTTGGCCGGCGGACCGTCGACCAGGGCCGCCGGCAGGGTGGTGTTGGCGAGAACGTAACGCCGGGCGCGCGGGACCTTGGCGAAGCCTCTCGCCATCGCTCAGTTCTCCCGGCGGACGGCGCTCTCGTGCCATTTGCGCAGGAGGAACCAGGAAATCGTGCTGGTGGCGAAGAAGATGAGAATGCCGGTGAAGGAAAGGAGCACGAGGGCGGCGTAAAGGCGCGGGATGTTGAGGCGAAACTGGGACTCGAGCAGGCGGAAGGCGAGGCCGGAGCCGGCGCCTGCCGATCCCGCCGCGAACTCGGCGACGACGGCGGCGATGAGGGCAAGGCCTCCCGCGATCCTCAGACCGGCGAGGAAGTAGGGCAGCGCATTCGGGATCTTCAAGTGGATCAGCATCTGCCAGCGGTTGGCGCCGTAGAGCTCGAAGAGGTTGAGGAGATTGTGATCGGTCGAACGCAGCCCTTGCGCGGTGTTGGAGAGCACCGGGAAGAAGGCGACGAGAAAGGCGCAGATGAGCAGCGCCACGTTCGTCGTTGGCGCATAGATGATGATCAGCGGCGCGATGGCGACGATCGGGGTTACCTGCAGCGTGACGGCGTAGGGATAGAGCGCCAGCTCCGCCCAGCGCGACTGGGCCATGAGGATGGCGAGGGCGACGCCGCCGACGAGCGCGAGGCCAAGCGCCGAGAAGGTGATCTTCAGTGTCACTACCAGCGCCCGCCCGAGGATCGGCCAGTCGGTGGAGAGAGCTTGGGCGACGCGAAGCGGAGTGGGCAGGATGTAATGCGGCACGTTGTAGACGACGACATAGGTCTGCCACGCGGTGATGAAAAGCGCGAGCATCGCGACCGGAATGAGGACGCGGAGGGCACGCTCGCCGACGCTCGCCAGCGGCGGCGTCGGCAGGATGTCGCTGGCCGCGGAAGCCTCGGCGGGGGCGCCCTTGCGGGCTTCGACGGCGCTCATGACGGTTCCGCCATCGCCATGGCGTCGTGGAGGGCCAGGCTGGTGCGGCGGCAATAGTCGTTATAGGCGGTCGAGGTGCGAAACCCCTCGTCGCGTGGATAGGGAGCATCGATCGGGATGTCGCTGGCGACACGACCGGGGCGCGCCGCCATCACGATGATACGGTTGGCAAGATAGGCCGACTCGAAGACCGAATGGGTGACGAAGATCACCGTCCAGCCGAACGTCTCCCAAAGACGGAGGAGATCGTCGTTGAGCTTGAAGCGGTTGATTTCATCGAGAGCGGCGAAGGGCTCGTCCATGAGCAACAGCTTGGGTCTGGTGATCAGGGCACGGGCGATCGAAACCCGCATCTTCATGCCGCCCGACAGCTCGCGGGGATAGGAATCGGCGAACGTTTCGAGGCCGACGCTCGCCAACGCCGCCATCACCTCGTCGCGGGCAGCGGACTTCGACTTGCCCTTGAGACGAAGCGGCAGCCAGACATTGTTGAACACCGTGCCCCACGGCATCAAGGTCGGTTCCTGGAAAACGAAGCCGATCTCGCGTTCGGGTCGGCCGTCGGCGTTGTAATGGGCGCTTGGCCATTCAACCGTGCCGGAGGTGGCGTCGCCGAGGCCGGCAACGATGCGGAGCACGGTCGATTTACCGCATCCCGAGGGCCCGAGCAGGCTGACGAAGGAACCGGCGGCGATATCGAGCGACATGTTTTGCAGGGCGACGGTGCCGTTGGAAAACACCTTGGTGACGCCGCGCAGGGATACGAGCGGTTGGGCTAGCGCGTCCCGACCGTCGGTTCGACTTGTCGCCTGTGGCAAGACTCCCTGCACCGCTATCGATCCCTGGCCTGGTTCGAAAAGACGGCCCCGGTTTGACGTCCGGGGCCGTCCGGTTCGCGTTACGTACGCCTACTTCTTGAGGTCCATGCCGACCTTCTTGCAGACGAACTGGTTGGTATAGATCGCCTTGAAGTCCGGGACAGGCTTAACGGCGCCCGCCTTGACCATCAAGTCGTAGAAGTTCTTGGTCTGGGCGTCGTCAAAGCAGCCGATGCCCTTTTCAAGCGCGACGCCCGATTCGACGAGGCCGAACGACTTCATGGTCGCCAGCGTGAAGGCGAGCTGCTCGTCGCTCATCTCGGGATTGTCCTTCTTGATGAGATCGTTGGCGGGCTTGTTGTCGCCGTACAGGTAGTTGTACCAGCCAATGATCGAGGCATCGACAAAGCGCTGGACGATGTCCGGGTTGGCGTCGACGTATTCCTTCTTGCCTTCGATCATGGTCGAGGGCGTGGTGAAGCCGGAGTCGGCAAGCAGGAACAGCTTCGGCTTGAAGCCGCCCTGGCGCTCGATCTCAAACGGCTCCGAGGTTATGTAGCCCTGCTGCGCCGACTGCTTGTCGGCGAGGAACGGCGCCGGGTTGAAGGTGTATGGCTTGTATTGTTCGTCGCGGAAACCCTTGAAGGCGATCTTCATCCACTGGAAGTAGGAGCCAAGGCCCTCGCTGGCCATGAAGATGGTCGGCAACTTCGCGAGGTCCTCGAATTTTTCAATGCCGGCGTCCGGATGGGCGATCAGCACCTGCGGGTCCTTCTGAAACATCGCCGCGACCTCGACCAGCGGAATGTTCTGGTCTATCGCGTTCAGCGGCACCAGCATGTTGCCGGCCATGAAGAACTGGACCTTGTTGGCCAGCAGCAGGGCCCGATTAGAGGCTTGCGGGCCACCCTGAACGATGGTGACCTTCAGGCCGTATTTCTCGTAGGTGCCGTCGGCGACCGCCTGATAGAAGCCGCCGTGCTCGCCTTCGGCCAGCCAGTTGGTGCCGAAGGAGACCTCGTCGAGGGCAAGCGCCGGCCCGGCAAATGCCAGCGTCAAGGCGCCGGCCGCCAGGCCGATTGTCGTCTTTCTCAACGTGCTCATGTCGGTTGTTCTCCGCCTTCCGGTTTCGTGGACTCGCCACGTCGTTGATTGTGACAATCCGATCGTTGCCGCGGCCGGTGGGCTCACCATCGGTACAATGTCGCAAGAGATATGCCAGGCGAGCCGCCGTCCGACTACCCCCGCGACGCCCGGTTGGACCACCGATCGCCGGACAGCCCCTAATCTAGGGCAAGCGGACTGCACAAGAAAGCGGCGGCGGCTGACCTCAACGGCGGCGGCCAAGCCCTTGTCAGGCCGACTCCCCGATCGTAGCGTGGCGGTCGCTCGGGGGCGGGTCCGATGGTGCGTGCGCTTAATCCAGCCAACATAAGGGCGCCGTTCGCCCGCTATAGCCATGGCGCCGAGGTGCCGGCGGGTGCGCGCCTGGTGTTCTGCTCCGGTCAACTCGGCGTCGGTCCCGACGAGGCGGTGGCCAAGACCGTCGAGGGTCAGGCCGAACGGTGCTTCGAAAACATCCGCGCGATCCTCGCCGAGGCCGGACTGACGCTTGCCGACATCGTTCGGATCAACGCCTACGTCACCCGGCGCGAACACATGGCCGGCTACATGAGGGTGCGCGACCGGTACGTCGGCGATCCGCCGCCGGCTTCGACGCTGATGATCGTCTCGGGGTTCGCGCGGCCGGAGTTTGTGGTCGAGGTCGAGGCGGTGGCGGCCAAGGCGAACTAGCCCGATGCGCGTGTGGATCAAGGAGCCGCTCGCGGTCCTCGCGGACGGCGCCGAAGGCGGCATCGTCGTCGACGGCGGCAGGATCGCGGAGCTGGTAAAACGCGGCGCGACGCCGAGCGGCGACGTCGACCAGGCGTTCGACGCCGGCCGCCACGTCGTGCTGCCCGGTCTCGTCAACACCCACCATCACTTTTTTCAGACGCTGACCCGCGCCCATCCGGCGGCGATCAACAAGGAACTGTTCCCCTGGCTCGAGGCGCTCTACCCGATCTGGGCGCGCAACATGACGCCGGAGGCTTTTCGGCTGGCGACCCGGCTGGCGCTCACCGAGCTGATGATGTCCGGCTGCACCTGCGCCTCCGACCACCAGTACCTGTTTCCCGCCGGGCTCGAAGACGCCATGGACATCCAGGCCGAGGAGGCGGCCGGGATCGGCATCCGCATGACGCTGACCCGCGGCTCGATGAACCTGTCGGAGAAGGACGGCGGGCTGCCGCCCGATGCGGTCGTCCAGGACGAAGACGCCATCCTTGCCGACTGCGAGCGGGTGCTTTCGCGCTACCACGACGTCGCCGAGGGGGCGATGCTCAAGGTGGCGCTGGCGCCGTGCGCGCCGTTCACGGTCACCAAGCGGCTGATGGTCGATACGGTGGGGCTTGCCGAGCGCTTCCAATGCCGGCTGCACACGCACCTCGGCGAGACGCGCGACGAGAACGAATACTGCCTGGAACATTTCGCCTGCCGGCCGGTCGACTATCTCGAGGAGTGCGGCTGGCTGACCGACCGGGTGTGGCTGGCGCACGGCATCCACTTCACCGCAGCGGAGATCCGGCGGCTCGGTCGACACCACGTCGGGGTCTGTCACTGCCCGACCTCGAACATGGTGCTTGCCTCGGGCCAGTGCCGGACCAAGGACCTGGAGGCGGCCGGCAGCCCCGTCGGTCTCGGCGTCGACGGGTCGGCATCGAACGACAACTCCAACCTGATGGAAAGCGTGCGTCACGCTTTGATGATCAACCGACTCACCTACGACGCTGCCTCCGTCACCCATCTCGATGCCTTGCGTTGGGCGACGGCGGGCTCGGCGGCGTGCATCGGCCGCGACGACATCGGCACGATCGCGGTCGGCAAACAGGCCGACCTTGCCTTCTACAGGCTTGACGAGTTGCGCTTCTCGGGTGCCGGCGACCCCCTGGCGGCGCTGGTGCTGTGCGGCGCCCATGCGGCCGACCGCGTCATGGTCGGCGGCCAGTGGCGGGTCGAAGACGGCCGGCCGATCGGCATCGACGTGGCGGGGCTGCGCCGCGAGCACGGCGAGGCGGCGAAGGCGTTCGTCGAAACGCTGTGAGTGACGGCCGGTAACCCGGCGCTCATCATACCCGCTAACCAGTTGCTCACCGTATCGCGATTGTCCGTGGGATCGGGCGTCGCGGCAGCGCCGCGCACGGTCGCTTGCGGCCGCTGCCCGACATGGCTTTGCCAGCGCGGTCGGAACTTAATCCGTCCTTCAGAGATTGGGCCATATGTACCGGGAGCACCCATCTCGTCGATCATGCATCTTAAAGTTGCGGACGATTCGCACGGGCTTGTCGGAGACTCAAATGAGGCCAACCTTGCGGCTCGGCACCGCTGTCCTCCTGGCGGCAGTCGTCGCATCCCCGTCGTTTGCCGGGGCGCCGGCCTTGACGATCGACTTGGCGAGCACGTTTCCCGGCAGCATGCCGATTCTCGGCGAGGCGGCCCACAGTCTCGCCGACAAGGTCGGGCGGGCGACCGGCGGCGAAGTAGACATCAGATTCTACGAGCCGGGCAAGTTGGTGCCGGCCGCCGAGACGGTGAACGCGGTGGCAGACGGCAAGGTCGCCGCGGCGTGGGCCGGCGCCGGCTGGTTCGCCGGCAAGGACAGCGCCTTCAACTTTTTCTCGACCGTGCCGTTCGGTCCGTCGATGGGCGAGTACATGGCCTGGATGTACTACGGCGGCGGCCTCGACCTGGCGCGCGAGATGTTCAAGCCGTACGGCGTCCACAACGTTCCGTGCGGCATGATCCCGCCGGAGGCGTCCGGTTGGTTCCGCAAGGAGATCAAGTCGATCGACGACCTGAAGGGCCTCAAGATGCGGTTCTTCGGCCTCGGCGCGCTGGTCATGCAGAAGCTCGGCGTCAAGACGCAGCAGATCGCCCCCGGCGACATTCTCAAGATGCTCGAGGACGGGTCGCTCGACGCGGCCGAGTTCTCGCTACCGGCGATGGACCAGCCCCTCGGCTTCTACAAAGTCAGCAAATTCTACTATTTCCCTGGCTGGCATCAGCAGGCGACGTTGTTCGATCTCTACGTCAACCAGGAGGTCTGGGATTCGCTCGACGATCGGTACCGGGCAGTGATCGAGCTCGCCTGCGGCGACATCATGCGCGAGATGATGGCCAAGGGTGAGGCCCTGCAGGGTGCGGCGATCAGGGAGATGCAGGCCGAAGGCGTCGAGGTCAGGCGGTGGCCGCCACGCGTGCTGGTGGCGATGGAAAGCGCCTGGTTCGAGGTGGTCGCCGAGGAATCGGCAAAGAACCCGAACTTCAGGCGCGTTTACGACTCCTATGCCGCCTTTCGCGAGAGCTACAAGATCTGGCGATCCTTGAGCTACCTCAACTAGGTGCGGTGGCGAGGGTTCGATCTGAAATGAAAGTCGTCAGGTGACGCGGCTGCGCGACATTAGCGTGCGGACGAAGCTCTGGGCGGGCTTCGCTTTGGCCTTCTGCCTGGTCGCGGTCATCGGGCTGATCGCCGTCCTGCAGCTTAGGGCGCACAACGAGTTCGCAACCGTCCTGGCGGAAATCACGTTGCCGGAGATGGTGCTGCTCGGCGACGTCGACCGTGAGATCGCCGAGCAGCGGGCGCTGGCCCAGCGGCGAATCGAGACGACCGACTTTCACCAGCTTGCGGCGATCGGGGATGCGATGGACGCGGCGAGCGCCGGGATCGACGCCTCCATGGCGGCCTACCGGGCGATCGCCGACGCCGAGGAGGAGCGCCGTCTCTCTGAAAGCGCGGTCGGGGAATGGAGGGCCTACCAGGAGTCGCTCGCGGCCGTTCTCCGACGCCTCGAAGTCGGCGAGGTCGCCGAGGGCTTTAAGCAATTTGACGCCGAGACGCTGCCGATGCTGGACGGCACCACCGACAGCGTCCACGCCCTGATCGCGGTGGCCAAGCGGGAGGCCGTTGATGCCGCCAGCGAGGTGCGTATCCTCTATGCGGTGTTTCTCGCCTCGATCGTGGCCACGACTCTCCTGGCGGCGGCCGTGGTCGTCGGCGCTCTGATCTGGGTCTGGCGCGACATCAGCCTGCCGATCCGCCGGGTCAGCGATGCCATGAGGCGGCTGACCGCGGGCGACGATGCGGTGGTTATCGCCGGCGACGCCAACCGCAAGGACGAAATCGGCACGCTGATCGCAGCCGCAACAGGCTATCGCGACAGCCTGGTCGAGCAGCGCCGGCTGGCGCGCGAGGCGGATGAGGAGCGGCAGCGGTTCGCGCTGGCGGTCAGGAGCATGCCGGTCGGGCTGTGCCTCTTCGATGCCGATCAGCGGCTGGTGATCTGCAACAGCCGCTACCGCGAAATGTACGACCTGCCGGAATCACTGGCCAAGCCGGGCGCCCACTGGCGCGATCTCCTCCATCGCTGGATTGCGTCGGACAACTACGCCGGCGACGATCGCGACGTGTTTTTCGCCTACCTCGACAATATCGGCGAGGCGAAGACCCCGTCGGCGCACACGATGCACCTCAGCGACGGCCGGATCTACAATATCATCCATCAACCGCTGGCGGGCGGCGGCTGGATCGCCACCCATGAGGAGGCGACCGCCCGATATGAGGCCGAACAGAAGATCATCCGGCTGGGCGAACAGGCCGAGCGGGAGCGTCAGCGGCTCGACGCGGCGATCAGCAACATGCCGATCGGCCTCGTGATGTTCGACGCGGAGCGTCGTCTGATCATCGCCAACTCCCGCTACGCCGAAATGTACGGGCTGCGGCCGGAGCTGATGAAACTGGGCACGCCGCTGCAAACGATCCTCGAGGAACGCGTCCGCAGCGGCGTCTATGCCTGGGACGATCCGGTCAAATACATCCAGCGCATGAGCGAGGTCGCCGATCGCGGCGAGCCTTACCAGGATGTCGTCGAGTTCTCCAACGGACGCGTGTTCAGCCTGGTCTATAAACCGCTCGCCGGCGGCGGCTGGATCGCCACCCACGAGGACATCACCGAGCGGCGAAGGGCGGAAGCGCAGATCGCCTACATGGCCCACTATGACTCATTGACCGACCTGCCGAACAGGATTCTCCTTCGAAAGGAGCTGGAGGAGGCGCTGGCACACGAGACGCGCGCCGACGCCGTCGGCGTGCTCTACCTCGATCTCGATCATTTCAAACAAGTCAACGACACGCTGGGTCATGCCATCGGGGACAAGCTGCTGGCGGCTGCGGCGAAGCGGTTGGCTGGTTGCGCGCGCGAGGACGACACGGTTGGCCGCCTCGGAGGCGACGAGTTTGCAGTTGTCCAGGTCGGTGCCGAACAACCGAGAGGCGCGAGGACGCTGGCAGAGCGCATCATCGCGGAAATGAGCACGCCGTTCGTCGTCGACGGTCACCAGGTGGTTATCGGAGCAAGCATCGGCATCGCCATGGCGACGGCCGACGGCAAAAGCGCGCACGAACTGCTCAAGAACAGCGACATGGCGCTCTACCGGGCCAAAACAGACGGCCGTGGCGTCTACCGTTTCTTCGAGCCGGCAATGGACGCTCAGATGCAGGCGCGGCGGCGACTGGAGATCGACCTGCGCTCCGCTGTCGCGACGCAAGCGTTTGGTCTGCACTACCAGCCGCAGGTCAAGCTTGCCACCAACGAGATCACGGGGTTCGAGGCGCTCCTGCGCTGGCAGCATCCGGAGCGCGGCAACGTGCCGCCGAGCGAGTTCATACCGCTGGCGGAGGAAACCGGGCTGATCGTACCGATCGGCGAATGGGTGCTGAAGAGGGCCTGCACCGATGCAAGGCAATGGCCGCCGCATATCAGGGTGGCGGTCAACCTGTCGGCCGTGCAGTTCCGCAACGGCCGGCTGATGAAGGCCGTCGTTGGGGCGCTCGACGCCTCGGGGCTGCCGGCCTCGCGACTCGAGGTCGAAGTGACCGAGACGGTGCTGCTCGCTGACACTGAAGCGACGCTCGCCACTCTGCATCAGATGCGCGGGCTCGGCGTGCGCATCTCGATGGACGATTTCGGAACGGGCTATTCGAGTCTCAGCTACCTGCAAAGCTTTCCATTCGACAAGATCAAGATCGACCGCCGGTTCATCGAGAACGTCACCTCGCAAAACAACTCGCTGGCGATCGTCAGGGCGGTCACCGGCCTCAGCGCCAGCCTTGGGATCGACACGACCGCCGAAGGGGTGGAGACGAAGGAACAGCTCGACCGCCTCAAGTCGGAGGGCTGCACCGAGGTGCAGGGCTTCCTGCTCGGCAGGCCGATGCCGGCGCGCGACGTCACGGCGTTGCTCGCCGGAGCGCCGGTCAAGGCCGTGGCTTGACCGCTCAAACAAGGTGATTGTCGCGGGCAAGCCGATGCGGTCTATATGAGGGCGATGCCGCCGCGAGCGGCGACCCACGCGCGGATCGGCCGGCATGCTCCCTCGCCGCACCTGGCACGAAATGACCACCGGCGACTTCGCCGGCGGCGACACCGGCCGCTGGATCGCGGTTCTGCCGGTCGCGGCGATCGAGCAGCATGGGCCGCACCTGCCGGTCTACACCGACACCTGCATCGCCGAAGGCATGGTCCGCCGTGCGATCGAGCTGATGCCGGATGACCTGCCGGCGACGTTCCTGCCGGTCCAGGCGATCGGCAAGTCGAACGAGCACATCTCCTCGCCGGGAACGCTGACGACGACATGGGAGACGGCGACCCGGCTGTGGCTTGACATCGGCGACAGCGTGCGACGCGCCGGGCTGCGAAAGCTGATCATCGTCAATTCGCACGGCGGCAACGTGCCGATGATCGATATCGTGGCGCGCGAGCTCAGGGTGCGCCACGACATGCTGGTCGTCGCAACCGCCTGGTCGCGCTTTGGTCAACCGGAGGGACTCTCGGCTGCGCAGGAGGCGCTCTACGGCATTCACGGCGGCGACATCGAGACGTCGATGATGCTTCACTTCAGACCCGATCTGGTGCGCATGGAAGCCGCACAGGACTTCCGCTCGGCCCAGCTCGACTTCAACGCCGAGTTCAAGCATCTGCGCGCCCACGGGCCGGTCCAGTTCGGCTGGAAGGCGCAGGACCTCAACCCGCACGGCGCCGTCGGCGACGCGTCGGCGGCAACGGCCGAGAAGGGCAGGGCGGTGGTCGATCACCAGGCGCGAGCCTTCGTCGAACTCTGCCGCGACGTCGCCGGCTTCGATCCGAGGCGCCTATGGACGCGGTGATCACGAGCCTCGATGCGCTGCGCACCGACCTTGCCGGGATCGCGCTTGCCGACGACCCGGCGACGCTGAAGCTCAAGAGCCGCGACTTCTACTGGTTCTCGCCGATCCTCAAGCCGATGCTCGACGACAAGCGGGCCGAGCTGGTGGTCATGCCGAAGAACAAGGATCAAGTGATCCGGGTCGCCCGAGCGTGCGCCCGCCACCGGCTGCCGGTGACCGTGCGCGGCGGCGGCACGGGAAACTACGGGCAGGCGGTACCGCTGGCCGGCGGCGTCGTGCTCGACATGACGGGCCTCGAGCGGACGGTCAAGGTGACACCGGGCGCGGGGCGCTTCGAGGCCGGCACGCGGCTCCTCGACATCGATCGGCGGCTCAGGCCCGAGCGCTGGGAGCTGCGCTTCCACCCGTCCACCCGCAAGCAGGCGACGATCGGCGGCTTCGTCGCCGGCGGCGCCGCCGGCTGTGGCTCGTGCACGTGGGGGCAGATCGCCGATCCCGGTGCGGTCATCGCCGTCGAGATCGTCACCGTCGAGGAGGAGCCGCGGGTCATCGAGCTCACCGGCAGCGACGTCCTCAAGGTGCTCCACGCCTACG
>JBBDMC010000190.1:0-12324 GCA_040878485.1 Bauldia sp.
CCATGATCGCACGACGCGGCCAGGATGGGATTCCCTGATCGTTCGCAAGGCCGTCCTTCGAGGCTCGATCGCCTTCGCGATCGAGCGCCTCAGGATGAGGAAGTCGGTGTTTCCGCATGGGAAAGGACAAGAACCACCCGCGCGGAGCTCCCCTTCTTCCTCATCCTGAGGCGCTCGCCGCGCCAAGCGGCGAGCCTCGAAGGACGGCCGCCGTTGGTCAAGGACGATCCCCAAACGAAAAGCGGCGGAGCCCGAGGTCCCGCCGCCGGAGTGGTGACTGGCACGACTTCAGAGTTCGATGGTGTCGCCATCCTTGCGCGGCCGGTCGGCGCGATCGCGCATGAAGCGATCGAACTCCTCCTGGTCGCGGGCGCGGCGCAAATCGCCCATGAAGCTCTCGAAGGCGCGCAGTTCCTGGTCGAGCTTGCGGCGCTCTTCCTCGAGCCGCTTCAGCTCCTTGTCGCGGTAGTCGTCGAAGGCGACGTTGCCGCTGCGCGACGTGGCGTTCCACCGACGACCGCAGCGATGCTCGCTCGACCAATCGCGCTTCACGCCCTCGAAGTGCCGCCTGACTTCGGGCACCCGCTCGCCCCACAGGATGTAGGCGAGCATGGCGAGCCCCAGCGGCCAGAAGACGATGAAGCCGATGACCATGAGGACGAGGGTGAGGGGCGTCCAGGCCGGACGCAGGGCATAGGCAGAGACCATTGGCATCCCCTGTTGCGAACGTGACTTTGACGACGTGGTGACGGCAAAAGGGGGTTTCAAGAAAAATCGGACGGCCATTGTCCGATTTTGGCCTCCTCGGCATTCAGGCGGAATTTGCCCAGCCGTTCGCCCTCGAACGGCTCGCGCTAAAGCGGCATGGGCGCCCGCACCCGCGGGTTCGACATCGGGGCGATGATCAGGGCTTGGGGTATTTCGCTGCGGCGAAAGGCGGTCGCCATCAGCCCCGCGCGGCTGCCTTGCCGCTGCGCGCAGCACCGCGGCGGCCGGCGGACGCCCGCTGCCGGTGGGTGGCGATGAAGTCGTTGATCCGCGGCGCGATCTCGGCCCGGAAGCGCGATCCGTTGAAGACGCCGTAGTGGCCGACCTTCGGCTGCAGGTAGTGCGCCCGCCGGCTGGCCAGAATGCCGGTGCAGATGTCGTGCGCCGCCTTGGTCTGGCCGACGCCGGAGATGTCGTCGTGCTCGCCCTCGACGGTCAGCATGGCGGCCCGGCGGATCGCGGCGGGATCGACCGGCTTGCCGCGATGGGTCATCTCGCCGAGTGGCAGGGCGTGGCGGATGAACACCGTCTCGACCGTCTGCAGGTAGAACTCGGCGGTGAGGTCCATGACCGCCAGGTATTCGTCGTAGAAGTCGCGGTGCTTGTCCGCCGAATCGCCGTCGCCCTCGACCAGGTGGCGGAAGAGATCGCGGTGCGCCGCCAGGTGGCGGTCGATGTTCATGCTCAGGAAGCCCGAGATTTGCAGGAACCCGGGGTAGACGTCGCGCATGAAGCCCGGGTGCGGGAAGGGCACCTTCATGATGGCGTTCTGGCGGAACCAGTCGAGGTCGTGGTTGTTGGCCAGCGTATTGACCGCGGTCGGATTGATGCGGGTGTCGATCGGCCCGCCCATCAGGATCATCGTCGCCGGCGCGTTGGCGTCGCCGGCCGTCTCCATCAGGGCGGTCGCCGCCATCACCGGCACCGACGGCTGGCAGACGGCCATGACGTTGGTGTCGGGGCCGATGACGTGCAGCATCGAGATGATGTAGTCGATGCAGTCGTCGAGATCGAACGGCCCGTCGCTCAACGGCACCATGCGGGCATCGACCCAATCGGTGATGTAGACGTCATGGTTGGCGAGCATGGTCCGGACGGTGCCGCGCAACAGCGTCGCGTAGTGGCCGGACAGCGGCGCCACGATGAGGAGCTTCGGCTCCTCGTGGCCGTTCCGCCGCCTGAGCTTTTCGAAGTGGATGAGCCTGCAGAACGGCCGCTCCCACACTACGCGGGCGTTGACCGGGACGTGCTCGCCGCCGGAAACCGTGTCGCTGATTTCCCAATCCGGCTTGCCGTAGCGCCGGGTCGTGCGTTCGAACACCTCGGCCGCCGCGGCGATGGTTCGCCCGAAGGGGGTATGGGTCAGCGGGTTGAGCGGGTTGCGGAAATAGAGGCGGGTCGCGTCGGCCGCCGCCCTGATCGGCCCGAGAGCAGCATGATTGAATTCATAGAGGTGGTAATACAAAGGCCCCCACTCCTTTTCAGCCAGCCTCCCGGCTCGCCGTTCGGTGTTTTTGCACCGCAACAAGAATATGGCGTGTGGGGGCCCAAGCGCAAGGCCGCATTGACGAATCGGTAACCATGCCCGTGGGGCGGCGCCCTACTCGCCGAGGCCCATAAGCGAGCCGATACGTCTGGCGCTGTCGACGAACCTGAGGAAGAGGAAACATGCAGCCGCGATCAGGACCGCGTTGATCATCAGCGCCACCGCCATCAACTCGGCGTGGAAGACATGGTCGAACAGGATCGCCCGCATGCCTTCGAAGACGTAGGTCGGCGGCAGCGCCCAAGCCACCCACTGGAGCGCGCCCGGCAGCACCGAGACCGGGTAGAAGACCGCCGTGACCGGCAACAGGAGGAAGATGACGGTCCAGGCGAGCCCCTCGGCGCCGAGACCGTTCCTGAGGATCAGGCCCGAGACCGCGATGCCGATTGCCCAGCCGGTGAGCAGCAGGTTGGCGAAGAACGCCGCCAGGCCGAAGCCCAGCCCCCAGAGGTTGAAGCCGAAGAACCAGATGGCGAGCAGGCTAACCGGCACGACGGCGACCACCAGCCTGGCGAGACTCACCGCCATCAGGGCGAGAAGGAACTCCACCGCGGTGAGCGGGCTGATCAGCAGGTTGGCCATGTTGCGCGACCACATCTCCTCGAGGAAGGAGACCGACAGTCCGAGCTGTCCGCGGATCAGGATGTCCCACAACAGGATCGCCCCGATCAGCGAGCCGCCGGCCGTCGCCAGGAAGCCTGAGTTCTGGTTGAGGTAGGTCTGCAGGAAGCCCCACATCAAGAGTTGGACGATCGGCCAGTAGAACAGTTCGGCCAGCCGCGGCCACGACGAACGCATGAGGTAGAAGTGGCGCAGCATCACCGCGCCGATCCGTGCCGGCGAGAAGCGGCGGTTGGCCGGCGGCGTTGCGGCGGCGAGCGGGGCGTTCATGTCGGCGCGGCAATCGCGCCGGCGACGCCGGCGATGCCGGTGCCGCGGGCGACGTCGAGAAAGACGTCCTCGAGTGTCGTGCGCCCGTATTTGTCGATCAGCGCCTGCGGCGCCGAGCGATCGACGATCCTGCCCGCCTTCATCATGATGACGTCGTCGCACAGGCGCTCGACCTCCGGCATGTTGTGCGAGGCAAGCAGGATGGTGGCGCCACGCGACCGGCTGTAGCCCTTGAGCCGCGTTCTCACCCAGTCGCCGGTGTCGGGGTCGAGCGATGCGGTCGGCTCGTCGAGGAGCAGCACCTCCGGCCGGTTGATCAGCGCCTTGGCGAGCGCGACGCGGGTCTTCTGCCCGGCCGACAGCTTGCCGGTCTCGCGGTCGAGGAACTCGCCGAGGTCGAGCGCCTCGGCGAGTTCGCCGATCCGTCGCCGCGGGTCGAGGACGCCGTAGAGGCGGGCGAACACCTTGAGGTTCTGGTTGACCGTCAGCCGTTGCGGCATGGCGACGTAAGGGCTCTCGAAGTTGATCCGATGGAGTACCTGGTGGCGCTCCGCCGGCATCGCGTGTCCGAGCACGCGGATGGCGCCGTTCGACGGCAGGATGAGGCCGAGGATCATGCCGATGGTGGTGGTCTTGCCGGCGCCGTTGCCGCCGAGAATGCCGGTGATCGAGCCCTGCGGGATGGCAAACGAGATGCCGTCGACCGCCGTCACCTTGCCGTAGACCTTGGTCAGCCGGTTGACGTCGATGGCGGCGGCAGCCTCGATCGGCTCGGCGGGGTTGTCGGCGGTCATGATGCCTCGCCCTTCGGCCTGCCGCGACTTGTCGTTCGCCGGCCGGCAAAGGCCGGCGGTTTGGCCGTCGACGGCGCCGCCATGTTATAGGATCGCCGCCCCAGTTAGCCAGACGCCGGAAGGCTGAGAGCGATGCCGCAATCCGCGCCCGTGACCGCCGATTTCGCCGGCCGCAGCCTGCGCCTGGCGACGCTGGTCAGGCTCCGCTGGCTGGCGGTCGCCGGCCAGACCGCCGCGGTTGTCTTCGTCGGCGTTGTGCTCGCCTTCCCGCTGCCGGTCCTCGCCTGCCTGACGCTGGTCGGGCTGTCGGCGGTGACCAACCTGGTCCTCCGTCTCGGCTTTCCGGCGACTCTACGGCTCGGCCAGTGGCCGGCCTTCGGCCTGCTCGCCTACGACGCCATCCAGCTTGGCGGACTGCTCTACCTCACCGGCGGCCTGGAGAACCCGTTCGCCATCCTGCTCCTGGTTCCGGTGGTGGTTTCGGCGGCGACGCTGGCGCCGCGCCCGACCGGTCTCCTCGGCCTGGTCGTGGTGGCGATCGCGACTGGGCTGGCGATCGTCCACACTCCGTTGCCGTGGGCGCCGGCGGCGGACCTGGAGCTGCCGCCGATCTACATCGCCGGCGTTTGGGTGGCGCTGGTCTCGGCGTGCGTGTTCACCGGCATCTTCACCTTCCGCGTCGCCGAGGAGGCGCGGCTCTTGGCGCGCGCGCTCAACGCGACCGAAATGACGCTCGAGCGCGAGCACCATCTTTCCGCCCTCGACGGGCTCGCCGCCGCCGCCGCCCACGAGCTCGGCACGCCGCTCGCCACCATTGCGCTGGTCGCCAAGGAGCTGGCGCGCGAGATGCCGTCCGACGGCCCGCATGCCGGCGACGTGGCGCTGCTGACCAGCCAGTCCGAACGTTGCCGCGATATCCTCGCCCGGCTGACGTCGCTCCCCGTCCAGGGTGACCAGCACTTTGCCCGCCTGCCGCTATCGCACCTGGTCGAGGAGGTGGTCGAGCCCTACCGCGCCTTCGCCACCCCGATTCGCGTCGAGCCGCCGAAGGGCGTCGGGCCGGAGCCGGTCGGCCGCCGCAACCCGGCGATCGTCCAGGGCCTCGCCAACCTGGTCGAGAACGCGGTCGACTTCGCCGACCGTCAGGTGACCGTGTCGACCGAGTGGGACGATCGCTCGGTGGCGATGGCCATCGCCGACGACGGACCGGGCTTCGCCGCCGGCATCATCGACCGGATCGGCGAGCCCTACGTGACCACCCGCGGCGCCGGCGGGCAGGACCGCGGCCACGAAGCCGGCGGGCTGGGTCTCGGCTTCTTCATCGCCAAGACGCTGCTCGAGCGCTCCGGCGCCACTGTCGAGCTTGCCAACCGCAAGCCGCCCGGGCAGGGCGCCGTCGTTCGCGTCACCTGGCCGCGCGCCTTCATGGACACCGGCCTTCCGGTGGCGGCGGCCGGCAAGGAAAACCAAGCCGAGCGAACGACTTGGCGGCGTGACGTCGAGTCCCTATAAGCTCGCTCAGGTCCGTCCACGGGAGGCCCGGGAGACCCGCATCCGATGACCGCAGCCGACAGCGACGACCCAGCCGGTCCAGACCGGTCGCTGCTCATCGTCGACGACGACAAGCCGTTTCTGCAGCGCCTGGCGCGGGCCATGGAAGCGCGCGGCTATGCCGTCGATACGGCCGACAGCGTTGCCGAGGGGATCAAGAAGGTCGAGGCGGCGCCGCCCGCCTACGCCGTGGTCGATCTCCGCCTCAACGGCGGCAACGGCCTCGACGTGATCGAGCTCCTCCGCCGGCGCCGGCCCGACTCGCGGGTGGTGGTGCTGACCGGCTACGGCAACATCGCCACCGCCGTCACCGCGGTGAAGCTCGGCGCCATCGACTATCTTGCCAAGCCGGCCGACGCCGACGACATCCATCTGGCGCTGACCCGCGAACCCGGGGAGAAGGCGGAGCCGCCGGCCAACCCGATGTCGGCCGACCGCGTCCGCTGGGAACACATCCAGCGCGTCTACGAGCTTTGCGACCGCAACGTTTCCGAGACCGCGCGCCGGCTCAACATGCACCGCCGCACGCTGCAGCGCATCCTGGCCAAGCGGGCGCCGCGGTAGGCGGGCTAGAGAAGGTCCGCCCCGGCGTCCGGGTCGATCAGCCCGTGCAGCCTCAGCGCCGCGGCCTGGGCGAAGCGGAGGAGCATCGCTTTGCGGCTCGCCCCGGCGAGCCGATGCTCCGGCGCCGACCGCACCAGTTCGCCGCCGTAGCCATCGGCGAGGATCAGGCCGGCGTCCTGCGGGAAGATGTCGAGCGGCACCTCGGCGCGGGTGGCGAAGAACAGCCGGTCGCACGAGAAGCGGTAGTCGGGCCATTTGGTGTCGGCGCGGAAGTCGTCGATCGACGACTTGATCTCGACGATCCAGATCTCGCCGTCCGCCGCCAGCCCGACCACGTCGGCGCGCCGTCCGCTGGCGAGCGTGAGTTCCGTCACCATGGCGAATCCGTGGGCCCGCAACAGGCGCCCGACGCCGCGCTGGATCGCCGCGGCGTGCGCCGACTGCCGCCCGTCGACAAGCGCCGGCTGGTCGGCAGGGGGTGCCTCTACGAGTGACAAGCGCGGCTGCATCGCTCCTACCGAACCCGACTAGGTATCGGCCCCGGCATCGACGTTTCCACCGCCTCGACCCATCGGCGGCTCGGCGCCTGGCGGCTTCCCCGGGGGAAATCCGAGGCCGGGATACAGCCGCACCGGCCGCTTGTCCACCGCCGCCGGGGCACCGGCCGGCGCCGGTTGCGGAACGCCAGGGCCGGCGACAAGATGGCGTCGGTTTGGGGTCGGGGGGAACGCGTGAGCGTTGCGGCAGCCGGTCTTGCCGATGCGGAACGCGGCCCGCGCCTGGCCGCGCTCGACGTCGTTCGCGGCGGCGCCCTCGCCGCCATGGTCATCTACCACTTCGCCTTCGACGTGAGCGCCATCGGGCTCAGCGACGCCGACGTGGTCGGCGACCTCGGCTGGCGCCTCTTTGCCCGCTCGATCGCCGGCACCTTCCTGGCTCTGGTCGGCGTCAACCTGGTGCTGGCGACGCGCCGCGGCCTGCGGCTGCGGTCGTTCCTGCGCCGGCTGGCGCTGATCGGCGGCGCCGCGGCGCTGGTCACCATCGGCACCTACTGGTTCACGCCCCACGCCTTCGTCTTCTTCGGCATCCTGCACGCGATTGCCCTGGCGAGCGTTCTG
This sequence comes from Bauldia sp., assembly GCA_040878485.1. GTDB lineage: Bacteria > Pseudomonadota > Alphaproteobacteria > Rhizobiales > Kaistiaceae > JBBDMC01. The sequence continues at coordinate 7,233 of JBBDMC010000190.1, forward strand.
GCGCTGCCCTTCCTCCGCCTGCCCGTGTGGCTGGTCGCCGGAGCGGCGGTCGCGGTCGTCGCCGCGCCGGCGTTGCTGTCGCATCCGGTCTTCGACGCGCCGGCGCTGTGGTGGGTCGGATTGTCGACGGTCGAGCCGATCTCGGTCGACTACGTTCCGCTATTCCCCTGGTTCGGCGTCGTCCTCTTCGGTGTCGTCGCCGGCCGCCTGCTCACCGAACGCGCCGGCGACAGCGCCTTCGCCCGCAGGCGCCCGATCGGCGCCGGCGGGCGCTTGGTCGCCCTCGCCGGGCGCTGGAGCCTGGCGATCTATCTCGTCCACCAGCCGGTTCTGGTCGGCGCGCTCACCCTGGTCGAGCCGTTCCTGACCCCGAGCCGGGCCGTGGTCAGCAGCAACTTCATGGCCAATTGCGTGCCCACCTGCCGCAGCAACGGGCAAGACGCTTCGACCTGCACCGCGCGCTGCGGCTGCATGTTCGACGGCCTCTACGGCACCGATCTGTTCGGTCTTGCCTCGCCCGCCCTGATGACGCCCGATCAGAGTGCGCGCTGGCGGACGATCGTCGAGGGCTGCCTCGCGGCGGCTTCGCTCAGGCCGCCAACGGAGTGATCGTCAGGGCCACTGCGCCCCGTTTGCCCCGACGTAGACCGCGTACATCTCGTTGGTGCAGGCGACGAACAGGCGGTTTCGTTTCGGGCCGCCGAAGGTGAGGTTCGCCACCCTGTGCGGGAAGCGGATGCGGCCGAGGAGGTCGCCCGCCGGGGCGTAGACCTCGATGCTCGCCCCGGCGCTCGTCCACACGTTGCCGTCGGTGTCGACCCTGAGACCGTCCGGCTGGCCGGCGCCGGCACGGCAGAATTCCTTGCCGCCCTTGAGGCTGCCGTTCTTGCCGACCGTGAACGAGCGGATCAACGGCGGCGCCTCCGGGTCGTGGCTGAGCGTCGAGTCGACGACGTAGAGGATCGATTCGTCGGGCGAGAAGGCGAGGCCGTTGGGCCTGGCTAAGTCGTCGACGACCACCGTCAGCTTGCCGCTCCGCGGGTCGACCCGGTAGACGTAGCAACCGTCCTGCTCCTGCTCGCCCTTGTGGCCTTCGTAGTCGCTGATGATCCCGTAGGGCGGGTCGGTGAACCAGATCGAGCCGTCCGACTTCACCACCACGTCGTTGGGCGAGTTGAGCCGCTTGCCGTTATGGCTGTCGGCGATCACGGTGATCGCGCCGTCGATCTCGGTCCGCGTCACCCGCCGCGCCCCGTGCTCGCAGGTGACCAGCCGCCCCTCGCGGTCGCGGGTGTTGCCGTTGGAGTAGTTGGAGTCGGCGCGGAAGACGCTGACGCCGCCGCCGGGCGCCCAGCGCAGCATGCGGCTGTTGGGAATGTCGCTCCACAAGAGGAAGTTGCCGTCGCGGAACCACACCGGCCCCTCCGACCACAGCGCCTTGTCGAACAGCGGCTCCATGGTGGTCGAGCCGTGGATCATGAAACGGAAGCGGGGATCGAAGATCTCGAGATTGTCGCCGACCAGCATGACCATGGTTTGCCCCTCCGTTGTGGCGCGATCGATCCTCCCGGCGTCGGCCCTAGCCGCCCTCCGGCTGGATGACGCCCTTCTTGAGGATCAGGTTGCCGTAGAGCCGCCGCTCTCCGGTGGCGACGGTTGCAAAGGCGTCGCGCGCCCGCTCGTAGAAGGCAAAGCGTTCCAGGGTGGCGACCTTCATGCCGGGCGCCCGCATCGCGACCACCCGGTCGAACTCACGGCAGACCTCGGGCACGGCCTTTGGGTCGTCGACCACCGCCATGCGGAACGCCGCCGCCTCGACGAAGCTGTCGAGCGGCATCACCGAAAGGATGGCGTCGGCGAGCCTGACCGCGTCGACGCCATCGACGCGGATCAGCCAGCGGGAGTTGCTCTGTGCCGGGTAGTTGGCGTCGACGATGGCGATCTCGTCGCCGTGCCCCATGGCGCGCAGCGCGTGCAGGAGTTCGGGTCCGAGGATCGGGTCGATACCGTAGAGCATGACGTTTCCCCCCAAAGGCTGTGGCCAGTCGTGGCGGCGGGATGATCGGCAGAAGTGCGGCGGCCGGTCAATGGGCCGGCCATCTGGGAGCCGGACATCTGGGGGCCGGGACATCTGGCGCCTCGGCGGCCGGCGCACTACCTTGCCGCCGGAGTCCGCCGATGACAGCGACCGCCAGGCACATCGTCTGCCCGCACTGCGACGCGGTTAACCGTATCCTCGCCGGCAAGCCGGCGGCCGCGGCCAGGTGCGGTGTTTGCCACAAGCCGCTCTTCAGCGGCCACCCGACCCCGGTTTCAGAGAAGAGCTTCGACAAGCACGTCGGCCGCAACGACATCCCGGTGGTGGTCGATTTCTGGGCCGAGTGGTGCGGGCCGTGCAAGGCGATGGCGCCGGTCTACGAGCGCCTTGCCGGCGAGATCGAGCCGGAGATGCGGTTCCTCAAGCTCGATACCGACCGCGAGTCCGACCTCGCCGCCCGCTACGGCATCCGCGGCATCCCGACGCTGATCGTCTTCCGCGCCGGCAAGGTCGCGGCGCGCCGCTCCGGCGCCATGGACGCCGGTACGCTCCGCTCGTGGCTCGCCGAGCAGCTACCGCCAGCCGCTTGAACCGGCGCCTCCCGCGTCCTCCCGCCGGGCGGGGAATGCAGAGGGTGGGTCGGCGCGACGAGCATCATGTCTGCCGCAAGGCGTTTTGGCTTGCCGTTTCAGGGTAACATGTTAGCATCTTACTTCGAACGGTCGCTGCGGGGGCGAATTTGCCGTACGCGGTTCTTGTCAACGCTCGGCCCGTACGCGGCGGCGTTTCGAAGGCGGCACGGGTCTATGGCGACTTGCGCGCTTCGATTGTCAGCTTGGCGCTCAGGCCGGGCGAACGCCTCGACAAGAATATCATCTGCCAGCGCATGAACGTCTCGCGCCAGCCGGTAGCTGAAGCGATCGCCCGTCTGGCCGATGAGCGGCTGGTCGATGTGGAGCCGCAGAAGGGGACATTCGTCGCCCGCATCCGGATGGCCGACGTTTTGGAAGCGGCGTTTGTGCGCCGCGTCCTGGAAGTCGCGATCGTTGCCAAGATAGCGGACGACATCGACGACGCGACCCTGACTGACCTCGATCGCAACCTGGCCTATCAGGCGACCGCGCTGCAGGCGGAAGACAACGAAGGTTTCTACGCCCTCGACTTGCGATTCCACACGATGCTCATCGAGCAGGCGGCAATGCGCCGGGTCGGGGCGGCCGTCGAATCCTCCCGTGCTCCGTTGGAACGCGCGAGGCGGCTGCTTCTGCTGTCGCCCGGTCGCAGCGGCGCTACGCTGCGTGAGCACCGCGCCATTCTTGCCGCGCTGAAGGCGCGTAACCCGGATGTCGCCGGGGCGGCGATGGCAGCGCACCTCGACAAGGTCATGGCGGAGATCAGACGTTTCGCGGCCCGACAGTCCGACCTGTTCGAGCCGTGATTGAGCGCCCACCCAAGGGCAGGGAGTTGTTGTGCGGGGCGGTCGTTGGGTGACCGCCCGTCAAGGGAGGGAATGAAGATGAGAAAACTGATTGGAGGGCTTGCCGCCCTTCTCATAACGACGGCGTGGGGAGGCGTCTCCCAAGCCGGCATGTACGACGGCGTGACCGTCAACATCGTGACATTCACCGGTCCGCAGATCGCCGAACCACTACAGCGTCGCGCCCCCGACTTCGAGAAGCTAACGGGCGCGAAGGTCAATGTAACGCTTGTGCCGTTCTCGGATCTCTACACCAAGCTCCTGACCGACTGGTCGAGCGGCACAAACTCGATCGACGCTGGGGTGTTCGCGCCGCAGTGGATGGTCGACTACGTGTCGGGCGGCTTCCTCGAGGACTTGTCCAGCCGCGTCGCGGCCGACAAGGACATCCAGGCGGACGACGTCGCCGGCTTCTTCCGCGATTTCTCGCAGAAGTACGACGGCAAGACCTACATGCTAACGCTCGATGGCGACTTCCACATGATCTACTACCGGACCGACCTTTTCGAGGCCGCCGGCCTGAAGGCGCCGGAGACGTGGGACGACTACGTCGCCGCCGCCAAGCAGTTCCACGGCCAGGACCTGAATGGCGACGGCACGCCTGACTATGGCTCATGCATCGCCAAGGCGCGCAACCAGCAGTCCTACTGGTTCATCACCTCGGTTGCAGGAGCCTTCATCCAGGCGAGGGGCACCGGCGAGGGCGCCTTCTTCGATCCGCGGGACATGAAGCCGCTGGTCAACAACGACGGCTTCGCCAAGGCTCTCGACCTCTACGCCGAGACCACCAAGTACGGGCCGCCGGATGAGATCAATCTCAACGTCGGCGACACCCGCAGTCTGTTCACGGGCGGCCGCTGCGCGCTGTCGCTCGATTGGGGCGATATCGGCACTCTTGCCATTGACCCGGCAACCTCCAAGGTAGTCGACAAGGTCGGCGCCGCGATCCTGCCGGGCTCGAAGGAAGTCCTGAACCGCGACACCGGCAAGCTCGAGCCGTGCACGGCGGCGACCTGCCCGTACGCCGTCAACGGCGTCAACCATGCTCCGTTCGCCTCATTCGGCGGCTGGGGCGGCGGTGTCAACGCGGCGGCCGATCAGAAGGTCAAGGACGCTGCCTACGCGTTCTTCTCCCACATGCAGCAGCCGGCCCAGTCGAACGTCGACGTGACCATCGGTAAGACCGGCTTCAATCCCTACCGGACATCCCAGTTCGCGAACATCGACGCCTGGGTCGAGGCCGGGATGAGCGAAAAGGCGGCCAAAGACTACCTCGGCGCCATCGAGGCGAGCCTCAACAGCCCCAATATGATCCTCGACCTGCGTATTCCACAGAACCAGAAGTACCAGCAGGTCGTGCTCGACGAGGCGGTGTCGCGCTTCCTCGCCGGCGAGATCGACGAGGCCGCCACGATGAAGGCGATCGAGGACGGCTGGAACGACCTCAACGATGAGATCGGCAAGGACGACCAGCTGAAGTTCTACCGGGCAACGATCGGAGCGAACTGATCCCCGCGGTCTTCGGCGCTTGAATTTGCGCCGGCCGGTGTGACTATGACCCGTCGCGGCCCCCCGGG
>JBBDMC010000191.1:0-12069 GCA_040878485.1 Bauldia sp.
GAGGCCAACCGGGCCGGCGCCGACGACCGCGACGGTTGTCGACCGCCTGCCGGTCTTTGCTAAGCCGCCGACGCGTCGGCGGTGATTGGCGCCGATCCCCATTCCATCACCTGTCCCGCCCCCCATGACCCGACTAGCATGGCGAGCACGAACAGGAAAACATCGCCGGGGACGAGGCCCAAATCGGCGAAGGCCGGACCCGGGCAGAAGCCGGACAGGCCCCAGCCGACGCCGAAGATCGCCGCCCCGGCGATCAGCGGCCGGTCTATCGCCACATGCCGCGACTTGACGAATGCCGGACCGGCGACCGGCGCCGGCATCCGCAGCAGGCGATCGAGGCGAAGGCCGATCAGGCCGACGAGAACCCCGCCGCCCATGACGAAGGCAAGGCTCGGGTCCCAGCCGCCTTCCGGGATGGCGACGATGTCGAGGAAGTCCTTGATCTTCTGGGGATCGATCATGCGCGCGACGGCAAGGCCGATGCCGAAGATGACGCCGCTGAAAAGCGCGGTCAGGTTGAAGAGGGGAGAGCGGCTCATCCGACCACGTGCCTGACGACGAAGACGGTGGCCATGGCGGTCGCCATGAACGTGCCGACCGCGACGAACGAGCGGAGCGAAAGACGCGAGAGGCCGCAGATGCCGTGGCCGGAGGTACAGCCGCGGCCGACCCGCGTGCCGACCCCGACGAGAAGGCCCGACACGACGAGGCCGACGGGGGCGAGGCCGATCGCCGGCAGGGTTGCCGGAATTTCCGCCAGAAGCGATGGGCCGATGGCGAAGCCCAGCCAGGCGCCGGCCGGCAACCCGACCAGAAAGGCGATCCGCCACAGCGCGTCGCCGCGGTGGATGGGGTAGATGCCGCCGGCGATGTTTGAGACCCCGGCGATGCGGCCGTTCACCAGCCACAACAGCGTGGTCGCAAGGCCGATGAGCACTCCGCCGATGGTGGCGGAAAGCGGCGTGAAATTTTCCATCGGTTTGCAACCCAAGCAATTCTGCTGGGCAGGCTATCGCCGCCAAGGTCGCCCGGCAAGGAATCGATACCCAAGTTCGGTGCGCCGAGGGGCAAGCCTTGCCACCGGCGGGCGGATCGGCCATGCATTCAGCCCGCGCGATGCCGGGGACCACGGCGATGGCTTATCTCGGGGCATGGGCGGTCCACCTTCTGACCGCGAGCGGCGCCGCGATCGCTCTGGTGGCCGCGCTCGCCGCGGCGCGCGGCTCCTGGCAGGTGGTGTTCCTCTGCCTCGGCATCGCCATGATCATCGACGGGATCGACGGGCCGCTGGCGCGCCGCTTGCGGGTCGCCGAGCGCATCGCCTGGCTCAACGGCGCGACGCTCGACCTGGTCGTCGATTACACGACCTACGTGCTGATCCCGGCGCTGGTGCTCGCCCACAGCGGGCTGCTGTCCGAGCCGTTCGCGACGATTGCCGGGATCGCGGTGGCGGTCGTCGGCGCCCTCTATTTCGCCGACACCCGCATGAAGACGTCCAAGGCGGCGTTCCGCGGCTTTCCGGCGGTGTGGAACGTGGTGGCCTATGAGCTGATGGTCTACAAGTTCCCCGAGCCGGTGACGCTCATCATCATCGCTGCCTTTGCCGTCCTCACCTTCACGCCGATCGAGTTCGTCCACCCGCTGCGGGTCAAGCGCTGGCGGCCGCTGACGGTCGCCATGGCGATCGCCTGGGGAGTGCTTGCGGTCGTCGCCCTGGCCCACGATCTTAACGCTGGTCCATGGGCGGTGGCGGCGCTCGCGCTGGTCAGCGCGTATTTCCTGGTAGTCGGAATCGCCCAGCAACTCACCCGGCGCTGAACCGAACAGTCCCCACGCCGATCACGGAGCCACCGATGATCTTATTCGACTGGATCACCGATCCGGCGATCCTCGCCAGCCTGGTCACGCTCACCGCCATGGAGATCGTGCTCGGCATCGACAACATCGTCTTCATCTCGGTCATCGTCGCCAAGCTGCCGGCCGATCAGGCGAAGCGGGCGCGCCAGACCGGCTTGGCGCTGGCGCTGGTCTTCCGCGTCATCCTGCTGTCGCTGTTGTTCGTCCTCATCGGCCTGACCGCGCCGCTGTTCGAGGTGCTCGGACACCCGGTCTCGTGGCGCGACATCATCCTCTTCGCCGGCGGGCTCTTCCTGCTCGTCAAGGCGACGAGCGAAATTCACAAGGACGTCGAGGCGGCGGGCGAGGACGAAGCCTCGCTGAGCGCCAAGGCCACCGCGTCGTTCGGCGCCATCATCGCCCAGATCGTCGTGATCGACCTGGTCTTCTCGGTCGACTCGATCGTCACCGCCATCGGCATGGCCGAGTACATCGGCGTGATGATCGCCGCCGTGGTGATCGCCGTGGCGGTGATGTACGTCGCCTCGGGCGCCGTCGCCGGCTTCATCGAGCGCCATCCGACGACCCGCATGCTGGCGCTCGCCTTCCTGCTGATGATCGGCTTCGCGCTCGTCGCCGACGGCGCCGGATTCCACATTCCGCGCGGCTATCTCTACACGGCGATGGCGTTCTCGGCGGTGGTCGAAATCCTCAACGTCTGGGCCCGTCGCAACCGGCAGAGGCGGCGGGCGTGATAGTCGCGGCGCCGACACCCCGGCCCGCCTGATCATGGCGGCGTTCTTCATTCAGGGAACGCTGCTGGCGAACTGGTTCCCGCGCATTCCCGATGTCCAGGCCAAGCTCGGTCTCGGTCCGGCGGAACTGGCGGTCGGCATCCTCGGCATGCCGATCGGATCGTTCATCGCGCTGATGGTTGCCGGGCGCATCATCGAGGTGCTGACGCCACGGCTGGTGATCGTGCTGGGGACCACAGCCTACTGCCTTGCCATGTCGTTGCCCGGGTGGGCCTGGGACATTCCGAGCCTGTTCCTCGGCCTGATGTTCCTCGGCGCGCTGTACGTGTGCGTCGATGTTGCCATCAACGTCCAGGCGGCAGCCACCCAACGCCGGTGCGGCCGGCGGATCATGAACACCTGCCACGGCTTCTGGAGCCTGGGATCGATGCTCGGTGCCATCGTCGGCGGCGGCTTCGCCGAATACGGCGTGGCGACCTCATGGCATCTGCTGGTGGTCGGCTTGCTGACCATCGCGCCGGCGCTGGCGATCGCACGCGGGCTGCCGACGTTGGCGGACGAGGCGGCCGTCGCGGCGGCGCGCGGCCCGGCGTTCTCGCTGCCCTCCGTGGCCATGCTCGGCCTCTGCGTCTTCGCCTTCGGCATCGTTCTGACCGAGCTGGCGACCCGCACCTGGGCGGCGGTGTTCCTGCGCGAGGTGGTCGCCGCGTCGCCGGCGGCGACCGGGCTCGGCTATGCCGGCTTCTCGCTTGCCATGGCGGCCGGCCGCTTTCTCGGCGACAAGGTGAGCGAGCGGATCGGTGCGGTCGCCATCGCCCGCGGCTGCGCGCTGGCGGCCATCGTCGGGATCGTCATCGTGCTGACCGCAACCACCACGACCGTCGCCATCGTCGGTCTCGCCGTCGTCGGTCTCGGGGCGTCGGTCGGCTACCCGCTGGCGGTGACCGCCGCGGCCGAGCTCGGCGACCGCGCGGCGGCCATCAACGTGTCGGCGCTGGCGCTCGTCGCCTTCTCCAGCTCGCTGGTCGGGCCGCCGCTGGTCGGCTTCGTCGCCGAGGTGGCGGGCCTCAGAATCGGCTTGTCGGTGATCGTGCCGTTCCTGCTGGCGAGCGCGCTCCTTGCCGGCGAGCTTGGCCGGCGCGCACGCGGGCTCGACGCGCCCCGGCCATCGGACTAGGACAAGCTGCGCGGGTGCCCGCAGGGAAGGAGCCGGAGCATGCCCCACGCCATTCGCATCGATGCGTTCGGAGGTCCGGAAGTCCTGAAGTGGGTCGACATTCCAATGCCGACGCCCGGCCCCGGCGAGGTCTTGGTCCGCCAGACCGCCATCGGCGTGAACTTCGTCGACGTCTACCATCGCAGCGGCCTCTACCCGCTGAGCCTGCCGGTCATTCCGGGTTCCGAGGCGGCTGGCGTCGTCGAGGCGGTCGGGCCGGACGTCACCGGCTTCGCCGCCGGTGACCGCGTCGCCTACCAGGGACTGATCGGCGGCTATGCGGAGCATCGCCTGGTGCCGGCCGCCCGGCTGCTCGCCCTGCCGGACCGCATCGACGACCGGACCGCCGCGGCCGCGCTCCTCAAGGGCGTCACCGCCTACTATCTGCTGTTTCGCACCTTCAAGGTCGGCAAGGGTCACACCATCCTCTTCCACGCCGCCGCCGGCGGCGTCGGCACCATCGCCTGCCAGTGGGCCGCCAGCTTGGGCGCCACCGTCATCGGCACCGTGGGCTCCGCCGGCAAGCTGGACATTGCGCGGCGGAACGGCTGCGCCCACGTCATCAACTATCGCACCGAGGACTTCGTTGCCCGTGTCCGTGAGATCACCGGCGGCGCCGGGGTCGAGGCGGTCTACGATTCGGTCGGCAAGGACACTTTCCCCGGTTCGCTCGACTGCCTGAAGCCATTGGGCATGTGGGTTTCGTTCGGGCAGTCGTCGGGTCTGCCGCCGCCCTTCCAGATGTCGCTCCTCCAGCACAAGGGCTCGCTGTTCGCGACGCGGCCAACGACGGCGCACTACTTGGCCAAGCGCGGCGAGCTCGAAACGGCCGCCACGGCCGTCTTCGAGGCGTTGGCCGCCGGGACACTCAAGCTCACCGTCGGCAGAGAGTTCCCGCTCAAGGCGGCGGCGGAGGCGCACCGCGCGCTTGAGTCGCGAGCGACAACCGGCGCAACCATTCTCGTCCCCTGACCCAACCCGCCGCAGGCCGACGGCCACGGACTTAGCGTTTCGATCCGACTTTAGTCATAATCCCTTGTCGGCGCTTGCAAACCGCCTTCGGCTCGGCGAGGTTGGGGCAGAGAAGCGCGGGGGGGCGCGCGCGGGACCGGCTGCGCGGAACGATTGTCACGATGGGGCGGCTGACGACACATGTCTTGGACACGGCTTCCGGCCGGCCTGCGGAGGGGCTGACCGTCGAGCTCTACCGTGTCGGGGTGGGCGCCAAGCGTCTGGCGGTGGCCAAGACCAACGCCGACGGGCGCCTCGACCGGCCGCTGCTCGAAGGTGCCGCCCTGCTCGCCGGGGTCTACGAGCTGCGCTTCCACGCCGGCGACTATCTGCGCAGCAACGGCCGCTTGCCCGAGCCGCCATTCCTCGACGTCGTGCCGATCCGCTTCGGAATCGCGGCCCCGGACGAGCACTACCACGTGCCGCTGCTCTTGGCGCCCTACGGCTACGCTACATATCGGGGAAGCTGATGCGTCACACCATCCGCTTCATCCGCAACAACCGGCTGGTCGAGCTAACCGATGTGCCGCCGACCATGATGCTGCTCGATTACCTGAGGGAGAACGAGGGGGCGACCGGCACCAAGGAAGGCTGCCGCGAGGGCGATTGCGGCGCCTGCACGGTGGCGATTGGGCGGGTCAGCGAGGGCAGGCTGGTCTACGAGCCGGTCAATTCGTGCATCGCGCTCCTCGGCCAGGTCGACGGCGCCGAGGTGGTGACGGTCGAAGACCTGGCAGCAGCCGATGGCGCGCTGCATCCGGTGCAAGCCGCCATGGTCGAAAGCCACGCCTCGCAGTGCGGCTTTTGCACCCCGGGCTTCGTCATGGCTCTGTTCACGCTCTACCAGGCGAGCGAGGGCCCAGTTAGCCGCGGCGACGTCGACGACTGGATCGCCGGCAACCTCTGCCGGTGCACCGGCTACCGGCCGATCGTCGAGGCGGGCCTTGCCGCCTGCGCCGGCCCGCGCGACGACCGCTTCCGTACCGCCGCCGCCGACATGATGGGCGTGCTCGGCTTCCTCTCCGACGAGGACGACATCTTTGTCGGCCGCGACGATCGCTTCTTCGCCGCGCCGGCAAGCCTCGAGGGGCTTGCCGCCCTCTACCAGAAGCATCCCGACGCGACGATCGTCGCCGGGGCGACCGACGTCGGCCTATGGATCACCAAGCAGCTCCGCGACCTCAGGAAGATCATCCACGTCGGGCGGGCGCGCGGCTTCGACCGCATCGAGGACACCGGGCACGAGCTGATCATCGGCGCCGGGGCGACCTATGCCCAGGTCGAGCCCTACGTCCGCGCCATCGACCCCGACCTCGGCGAGCTGTTTCGCCGGCTGGGCTCCAAGCAGGTGCGGGCGATGGGCACCGTCGGCGGCAACGTCGCCAACGGCTCGCCGATCGGCGACACCCCGCCGGCCCTGATCGCGCTCGCCGCCACGGTTCAATTGCGCCGGGGCCGGCAGGTGCGCACCATGCCGATCGAGGACTTCTTCATCAGCTACGGCAAGCAGGCGCGCGCCCCCGGCGAGCTGGTCACCGCCATCACCGTCCCGCGGCTCGGCGAGGAGCACATCTTCCGCTGCCTCAAGGTCGCCAAGCGCTTCGACCAGGACATCTCGTCGGTGATGGGTGCCTTCCGGTTCACCGTCGACGGCGAGGGCATCGTTGGCGAGGCAAGGCTTGCCTTCGGCGGCATGGCCACTACCCCGCGGCGGGCGCCCAAGGCCGAACGCGAGCTCGTCGGCCAACAGCTGCGCGATTCGCGGGCCTGGGCACGGGCCTTCTCGGCGCTGCGCGAGGATTTCACGCCGATCGACGATCACCGCGCTTCCGCCCGCTACCGGGTCGAGACCGCTCACGCGCTGCTCGGCAAGGCGCTGATCGAGGCGGCCGGCACCGCCAGCGCCCGCACCCGCGTGGTCGGCATCCGCGAGGTCGAGGCCCATGGATCAGCTTGATCTGACCGAGCCGCTCGCGATCTCCGGCGAGCGCTTGACGGTGGTGCGCACTCCGGCCGCCCACGACAGCGCCGTCAAGCACGTCACCGGCGCGGCGATCTACATCGACGACATCCCGACGCCGGCCGGGACCCTCCACCTCGCCCCCGGCTACGCACCGATCGCCGCCGGCCGCATCACCGGCGTCGACCTCGAGCCGGCCAAGGCGGCGCCGGGCGTGGTCGCCGTCCTCACCGCCGCCGACATTCCGGGCAGGAACGACGTCAGCCCCAAGCAGATCGGCGACGATCCCCTGCTGGTCGAAGAACGGGTGATGTTCTACGGCCAGGTGGTGTTCGTCGTCGTCGCCGCCACCCGCGACGAGGCGCGCCGCGCCGCCCGGCTGGCGCGGTTCCAGACCGCCCCGATCATGCCGGCGATCGACGTCGACGACGCCGTGGTCGCCGCGACCACGGTGCTGCCCGACTACAAGTTCGAGCGCGGCGAGACCGATGAAGAGCTCGGCCGCTCGCCGAAGCAGGTGTCCGGCGAGTTCCGCATCGGCGGCCAGGAGCATTTCTACCTCGAAGGCCAGGTGGCGCTCGCCATCCCCGGCGAGGACGGCGACATGTTCGTCCACTCCTCGACCCAGCACCCGACCGAGGTCCAGCACGTCGTCGCCCAGGTTCTTGGCCTCCGCGACAACGCGGTGACCGTCGAGGTGCGGCGGGTGGGCGGCGGCTTCGGCGGCAAGGAGAGCCAGGCGACCCAATGGGCGGCGCTGGCCGCGCTCGCCGCCGCCAAGACCGGATGCCCGTGCAAGCTTAGGCTCGACCGCGACGACGACATGATGATGACCGGCAAGCGCCACGACTTCCGGGTCGATTACGCCGCCGGCTTTTCGCGCGAGGGAACGCTGCGCTCAGTCGACGTGACCTTCTCCGCCCGCTGCGGCCATTCCGAGGACCTGTCGCTCGGCGTCGTCGACCGCACCATGTTCCACGCCGACAACGCCTATTACTTTCCGTCGGTCAGGATTCTGTCGCGCCGGATGCGGACCAACACCGTTTCCAACACCGCCTTCCGCGGCTTCGGCGGCCCGCAGGGGATGCTGTTCGCCGAGCGGATGATGGACCACATCGCCTACGTCACCGGGCGCGATCCGCTCGACGTCCGCAAGACCAACCTCTACGGCGGCGTCGGACGCGACCGGACGCCCTACGGCATGCGGATCGAGGACAACATCGTCAATGACCTGGTCAACGACCTCGAACGGACGAGCGACTACCGGGCGCGTCGCGCGGAGCTGGCCGAGTTCAACGAAACCAGCCCGGTGCTCAAGAAGGGCATCGCCTTGACGCCGGTGAAGTTCGGCATCTCCTTCACCCTCACCCACCTCAATCAGGCCGGCGCCCTCGTCCACCTCTATCGCGACGGCTCGATCAGCCTCAATCACGGCGGCACCGAGATGGGGCAGGGGCTGTTCGTCAAGGTCGCCCAGGTGGTGGCCGAGGAATTCGGCGTCGGCCTCGACCAAGTCAAGATCACCGCCACCTCGACCGCCAAGGTGCCGAACGCGGCGCAGACCGCCGCCTCCGTCGGCACCGACCTCAACGCCCAGGCCGCGCTCGCCGCCTGCACGACGATCAAGGACCGCCTCTACGGCTTCATCGAGGAAAAATGGAACGTCACTCGAGAGCGGGTAGAGTTCCGCGACGGCAAGGTTCTGATCGGCAATCGGGCGGTCGAGCTGGCGGAGCTGGCGACCGCGGCGCACGTCGGACGGGTGCAGCTTTCCGCCACCGGCTTCTACCGCACGCCCAAGTTGTCCTGGGACCGCGAGAAGGTGAGCGGCCGGCCGTTCTTCTATTTCGCCTACGGTGCCGCCTGCTCCGAGGTGACCGTCGACACCATGACCGGCGAGATGCGCCTCGACCGCGTCGATATCCTCCACGACGTCGGCAAGTCGCTCAACCCGGCGATCGACATCGGTCAGATCGAGGGCGGCTTCGTCCAGGGCATGGGCTGGCTGACCACCGAGGAGCTGGTGTGGGACTCGGCCGGGCGCCTGGCCACCCACGCCCCCTCGACCTACAAGATCCCGACGGCTTCCGATGTGCCGGCCGATTTCCGCGTTGCGCTGTTCGAATCGGGCGGCAACCGCGAGGACGCCATCTACCGCTCCAAGGCAGTCGGCGAGCCGCCGCTGATGCTGGCGATCTCGGTGTTCTCGGCGATCACCGACGCCATCGCCGGCCTCAAGCCGGCGGTGATGCCGCGGCTCGACGCGCCGGCGACGCCGGAGGCGATCATGCGGGCGATCCGCGCCACCAGCGGAGGCGAGTGACATGGCGGTGTGGGACAGGGTTCTCGCCGCCATCGACCGCCACGGCCGCGCCGCCATGGTGACGGTTGCTGCGACCCGCGGCTCGGCGCCGCGCGAGGCCGGCGCCCGGCTGATCGTCCATCCCGACGGGACCTTCACCGGTACCATCGGCGGCGGCACGCTCGAATGGCGGGCAATCGCGATCGCTCAGGCCGGGCTCGCCGATCCGAGAGCGAAGAGGGCCGAGGTGCGCAGCTTCGCCCTCGGTCCCGAACTTGGCCAATGCTGCGGCGGGCGCGTCGAACTGGTGGTCGAGCTCATCGACAGAGGCGCTCGCCACGAGGTCGCGGGCCTTGCCGAACGCGAGCGGCAGGGTAGGCTGGTGACGCGGGGGACGATTTCGCCGGCGGCGGGGGTCGAGCGGCGCGTGGTCGACGGGATCGCCATGGAGCCGGGCGGGACGACGTTTGAGGCCGGCATCCTGATGGAGGAGTTCGGCGACGACCGGCGCAACCTCATCCTGTTTGGCGCCGGCCATGTCGGCCGGGCGCTGGCGCTGGCGCTGGCGCCGCTGCCGTTCAAGCTCACCTGGGCCGATCCGCGCCCGGACGCCTTCCCGGCCCGCGTTCCGGCCAATGTCACGCTCCACCTTCTCGGCGATCCGGCCGCCGCGCTTTCCGGCGCCCCGGCCGGGAGCTTCGTCGTGGTGATGAGCCACAGCCACCAACTCGATCTGGCGCTGGTTCACGCGGCGCTTGCCGATCCGAGGTTCGCCTACGTCGGCCTGATCGGATCGAAGTCGAAGCCGGCCCCCATAGAGCGGCAACTAGCCGCCGCCGGGGTTCCCTCCCGGCGGATCGCCGAGCTGGTCTGCCCGATCGGCGTTGCCGGGATCGCGTCGAAGGAGCCGGCGGTGATCGCCGCGGCGACCGCCGCCGAGCTTCTGATCCGCGATGCGGCGCTGAGGGCCGCCGTCCAGCCGGCCGAAGACCGGGCGCCGTCGCGCCTCACCGGCGGGCAGACTTGATCGATGGAGGCCAAGCCCACGGCGCCGGCGCCCGCGACCGCTCGCCCCACCGGCGAGGCGACCCTCGAGGCGGTCGGCATCACCAAGGACTTCGCCACGCTGCGCGCCAACGACAACATCGATCTGACCATTTGGCCCGGCCAAATCCATGCCCTGCTCGGCGAGAACGGCGCCGGCAAGTCGACGCTGGTCAAGATTCTTTACGGCGCCCTGCAGCCGACCGCCGGCGCCATCCGCTGGAAGGGAAGGCCGGTCACCATATCCAACCCGGCCGCGGCGCGCCGACTTGGCGTCGGCATGGTGTTCCAACACTTCTCGCTGTTCGACGCGCTGACCGTTGCCGAGAACATCTCTCTGGCGCTCGCCGACGTCGTGGCTCTCGCCGGTCTCAAGCGCAAGATCGCCGCGGTCTCCGCCGACTACGGCCTGCCGCTCAACCCCGACTCGATCGTCGCCGATCTCTCGGTCGGCGAGCGCCAGCGGGTGGAAATCGTCCGCTGTCTTCTCCAGGAGCCGGAGCTGATCATCATGGACGAGCCGACCTCGGTGCTGACGCCGCAGGAGGCCGACGACCTATTCGTCACCCTGAAGCGGCTTGCCGCTGAGAAGTGCTCGGTGCTCTACATCAGCCACCGGCTGGAGGAGGTGAAGCAGATCTGCCACCACGCCACCATCCTGCGCCACGGCAAGGTGGTCGCCGAGTGCGACCCGCAAAAGGAGACCGCGGCGAAGCTTGCGACGCTGATGGTCGGGGCCGAATTGCGTGCGCTCACCGCGCCGGAGCCGGTTGGCGGCGATGCTCCGGTGCGGCTTTCGGTCAGCAATCTGTCGATGCCGGCGCCGCACCCGTTCGCCATCGCCCTTGACGATATCTCCATCGACGTGCGCGGTGGCGAGATCGTGTCGATCGCCGGCGTCGCCGGCAACGGTCAGGACGAGTTCTTCGACGCGTTGTCGGGTGAGAGCCACGCTGCCTCCGCCGATACCATCCGGATCGACGGTCACAGTTGTGGCCGTCGCGGCGTTACCGCCCGGCGGCGGCTGAACGCGGCCTTCATCCCCGAGGAACGTCTCGGCCATGGCGCCGTGCCGCGCTTCCGCCTGTCGGAGAACGTGCTGCTCACCCGCTACGCCACCGGCGACGGTCTGGTGCGCTCGGGCGTGCTCAATTTCCTCGGCGCTCGCGGCATCGTCGGGCGGGTGAGCGAGGCTTTCGACGTCCGCAAGGGCTTGCCCGACCCGGAAGCGAGCGCGCTTTCGGGCGGCAACCTGCAGAAGTTCATGGTCGGCCGCGAGTTCGATCGCCGTCCGGGCGTCCTGGTCGTTTGCCAGCCGACCTGGGGGGTCGACGCCGGCGCCGCCACCACCATCCGCCAGGCGCTGATCGACCTTGCCCGGGCCGGCGCCGCCATCCTCGTCATCAGCCAGGACCTCGACGAGATCCTCGAGATCTCCGACCGCGTCGCCGTGATATCAAAGGGCCGGCTGTCCGAGCCGCGCGACGCCCACGGCATCACCCGCGAGGAGATCGGGCTCTTGATGGGCGGCGCCCGCGGCCACGGGGGAGGAGGGGTGGTTGCGCATTGAGCTGATCCGCCGGCCGGAGCGGTCGGCGACGATGGCGTTTGTCTCGCCGCTGCTGGCGATCGGGCTCACGGTCGTCGCCGGGTTCGTCATCTTCTCGGCGATCGGCGTCAATCCGCTGCAAGCCCTCTACATCTATTTCATCGAACCGTTGACCGCCTGGTGGTCGATCGAGGACCTCATCGCCAAGGCGGCGCCGATCATCGTCGTCGCCGTCGGCCTGTCGTTCTGTTATCGCTCCAACACCTGGAACATCGGCGCCGAAGGCCAGCTGGTCGCCGGCGCCATCGCCGGGTCGGCGCTGCCGATCCTGCTGCCCGACCTGCACGGTCCGGCGGTGGTGATAGCGATGATGGCGATGGGGGTCGCCGGCGGCAT
>JBBDMC010000192.1:0-12042 GCA_040878485.1 Bauldia sp.
TTTGGCGTTGCGCCACAGGCTCCAGAACGTCTCCTGGACGATGTCGTCGGCCTCCCCCTGGCCGCCGGCGAAGCCGAGCGCCAGCGCCCTCAGCCGCCCGCCGTGGCGGCGAACGATCTCGCCCAAAGCCCGCTCGTCGCCAGCGACGATTCGCTCGACCAGCGCCTCATCCGGTTCCCCGTCCGCCTGTGAGCCCGTCACGCCAGCTCCGCCTGCTCTTCCACCGGAAGCGCCGTCCGGCGTCGTCCGCGACTTCTCGCGCGGCAGAAGCGCCGGGGCAAGCGCGACTGAGCCAGACATGACGTTCGCCACGCTCACCCGGCCCGCCCCGGCGGCTCACCTCAACGGGGCGGTCCCATCCCGGGGACGATTGGCGCCGCCGCGGCGTACTCGTCCGGCGATATGACGCCGTCGCCATTGCTGTCGAGGCTGGCGAAGTCCGGCATCCGCGGACCGGCGCCGGGACTCATTCCAGCGCCCGGACCGGCTCCGGTTCCCGGACCCATCATCGGGCCCGGTCCGCCGCGGGCGGTATCACCGGCCGGCGGCCCCATCGGCCGCGATTGGTCGTCCGGTCCCATCCGCCACCAGCTTCTGTACCCGCCGTGCCAGTCGTCGTCGTCGCCGTGGTGCAACCCGGCTCCGCGCTCGAAGCCGAAGCCGCCGCCCTTGTGCACGCGGCCGAGCAGGTCGCCCAGTTCTTCCTTGGTCAACGTGCCGTCGCCGTTGGCGTCGATGGCGGCGAGGATCGCCGTGGTAACCGCGCCGACCTCATCCTTGTCTATGACGCCGTTGCCGTCGCGATCGACGAGATTGAACATGACGGCCGCCCTCAGCGGCGGGTCGCCTTCCGGCGGCCCTTCGGCGGCCAGTACCGGCGCCGCCGCGGTGGCGGCGAGGGCGGCGGTTGCGATGATCAGGGCTTTGGCGGACATGACGATATTTCCTGCGTTTTGGGCGTCGCCGATCGACACCCTTCGCGACCGTCACGCGTCCGCCGGCCGGCTCCTACGCTCCGTCCGCGTTCTTGAACCGAGATGTCGAGGTGAGGCCGTTCACCCGCCGGTCAAACCGCCGCCGTTGTCGACCCGTTCGCGGTCGAGGGCGAATTCGGGCGCCCGCAGCGTCCCGCTGACCCGCAGCGGCAGCGTCCCCTCGCGGCCGCTGGCATCGACCGTGGCGAGCGTCGCCCGCAGCGCGATCCGGCCGCTGAAGACCGATCCCTGGCCGGCGACGGCGATGCGGTAGTCCTGCCCTTCCACGGCGAGGTCGTCGGTGGTGAACGCGCCGCCGCCGATGGCAAAGGTTCCGGAGAGACTGGTGAAGGCGGTCGCCCCGGCGCCTGCTCCGGCCGTCTCGTCATGCAAGTCGGTGAGCGAGGTGCCGATTGCCTTGACGTCGATCCCGGCGAGCGATCCGCCGCTGAGGGCGATGCGGGCGGTTCCGGAGAGCCCGTCGATGAGCTCGCCCCACACCCCGCCGCGGGCGCTGAGCTCGGCACTGGCGTCGACCGAACCGTCGAGCGTGTCGATGCCGATCAGGTCGGCGAGGGCGACGCGGGTCGGCACCGCCGTGACCTTCGCCCTGAGGCTCGACCGCAGGGCCCCGCCGCTCATCGCCGCCGTGACCTCGCCCTCGAGCCTGCCGCCGTAGAACTGGGCCTCGCCGACGTTGGCGGTGATCCGCCTCTGTCTGATGGTCACCGCGACCGCCGTGTTGCCGGTCCTCAGCCGTCCGGCGATGACGTTCGACGCCGAGAGGCGCAGGTCGGCGTCGATGGCGTCGGCGATCGGCAGCCTAGTTTGGCCGGTCAGCCAGGGTCCGTTGGCGATGATGTCGGCGCGAATCGCATCGAGGTAGGGCGACAGGTCGAGTTTGGCGAAATCGAGCGCCCCGTGGATGGACGGCCGCTCGCCGACGAAGTTGACCGAGAGCACGCCGGCGGCGGTGTTGCCGTCGAGCTCGACCGTCGCATCGGCGAACGATATCACCGCTCCGCTCCACTCGGCGGTTCCCTTGATCGACCCGGCGCCCAAGATCGAACCCGATCCGGTCCGCGTCCCCAGCCATTCGATCGTCCGCCGCATCGATGGCGTGGTGAGCGAGCCGTCGCCGCTGAATTGCGGCCCATCGAGGTTGATCAGCGTGCCGTTGAAGGAGATGCGCAGCGGCGTCGCCGCCACCGCGAAGCGGGCCGGCGACCGGCCCCCGGCGGCGACCTCCAATGGCTTGGCGACGAAGCCGTTGAACTCCACCGTTTCGCCGCGCCATTGCAGCGTCCCGGTGGCGCCGATCGGGGCTCCGGCCCGCGGCCAGGCGACGTCGAGACCGAGCCCCGTCATCTCCTCGTGCTGGTCACGCACGAGATTGTCGTAGACGATGGTTCCGTCGCTGATCTTGAGGCGCCCGATGGCAAGGCCGGCGAGCCGCGGGGCGTCGTCGCCGCTCAACTTCGGCATCAGCCAGTTGGCTCGGCGGTCGGCGTCGACCACCAGGTGGATTCGCGGCCTGACGAGTTCGAACTCGTCGAACTCGACCCGGCCGAGAAACAGCGGCCACAGGCGCAGCCGCGTCGTCAGGCCCTGTGCGGTGATGAACGCATCCTCGCCCATGCCTTCCCGATTGGCGATGGTGAGGTCGCCGATGCTCACGGCGAGCTGCGGGTAGACCGACAGGCTCGCGTCGCCCTCGAGCGCCACCGTCCGGCCGGTGAGGTCGGCGATCTCGTCGGCGATCTGTTGCCTGATGCGCTCAGTCGAGAGGAACTGGGGAAGAATTGCCGCAGTGAACGCCGCCAGACCGACGAAGACAATGGCCAGGACGATGATGCGCTTCATTCGATCTCGGCTTCCCGCCCCGCATCCCTATCGGATAGGAAGAAAGGCTATGAATCGCAAGGTATTTCTCCCCCTCTGCGGTCGTGACAGCGCCGTCGCTGGCCGCTATCCAGGGATCGATCCGCCGCGTGAGCGGCAAATCCGAGGATGGCGATGAGCCCCGACCGCCCTCTGTGGCAGCCGACCAGCCAGGCGGTCGCCGCCCATGCGCTTACCCGCTTCGCGGCGCAAGCCTCGCCGATTGCCGGCCGCCGGTTCGATACCTACCGGTCCTTGCACGCCTGGTCGGTCGAGGACAGAGCCGCGTTCTGGAGCCTGGTCTGGGATTTCGCCGGCGTCGTCGGCGACAAGGGGGATCGCGTCCTCGTCGACGGCGACAAGATGCCGGGCGCCCGGTTCTTTCCCGACGCCAGCCTCAACTTCGCCGAGAACCTGCTCTGCCGTGCCGGCGCTGGCGACGCCATCGTCTTCCGCGCCGAGGACGGGCCGATCCGCCGCCTCTCCTGGCGCCAGCTCTCCGATTTGGTCTCGCGCCTGCAGCAGGCGTTCGCCGCCGCCGGCGTCGGCTCCGGCGACCGCATCGCCGGCCTCCTGCCCAACATCCCCGAGGCGGTCGCCGCCATGCTCGCCGCCGCCTCGATCGGCGCGGTGTGGTCGTCCGCCTCGCCCGACTTCGGGCCCGACGGTGTCGTCGACCGCTTCGGCCAGATCGAGCCCAAGCTGCTCGTCGCCGGCGACGGCTATTTCTACGCCGGCAAGACCGTCGATCTCGGCGACCGGCTCGCCGCCGTCGTCGCCCGTCTGCCCAGCCTCACTCGCACGATCGTGGTGCCGGTGATCGGCAGGGCCGAAGCAGTGGCGCGTGGGCTTCCAAGCGCCAGCCCGCTCGACGCGGCGCTGGCGCCGTTCTCGCCGCGGCCGGTCGCCTTCCGACGCCTGCCGTTCTCTCATCCTTTGGTCATTCTCTTCTCCTCCGGCACCACCGGCGTTCCCAAGTGCATCGTCCATTCTGCCGGTGGCACGCTGCTCCAGCACCTCAAGGAGCACCGCCTGCACTCGACCATCGGCGAGGGCGACCGGGTGTTCTATTTCACCACCCTCGGCTGGATGATGTGGAACTGGTTGACGTCGGCGCTCGCCTCGGGCGCCACGCTGATGCTCTATGACGGTGCCCCCTTGCACCCATCGCCCGCCACCCTCTTCGACTACGCCGAGGCCGAGCGGATCGCCTTCTTCGGCACCTCGGCCAAGTTCATCGACGCGGTGAAGAAGGCCGGCTACCGCCCGATCGACCATCATGATCTCGGCGGGCTGCGGACCATCGCCTCGACCGGCTCGCCGCTTGCCCCGGAGAGCTTCGACTTCGTCTACCAGGCGATCAAGGCCGACGTTCACCTCGCCTCGATCTCCGGCGGCACTGACATCGTTTCCTGCTTCGTCCTCGGCGTCCCGACCGCGCCGGTGTGGCGCGGCGAGATCCAGGGTCCCGGCCTCGGCATGGCCGTCGACGTCTACGACGAGGCCGGCCGGCCGCTCGCCGCCGGCAAGGGCGAGCTTGTCTGCACCAAGCCGTTTCCCTCCATGCCGCTTTCCTTCTGGAACGATGGCGACGGGGCGCGTTGCCGCGCCGCCTATTTCGACCGCTTACCGGGCGTGTGGTGCCACGGTGACTTCGCCGAATGGACGCCGCACGACGGCATCGTCATCCACGGCCGCTCCGACGCCACTCTCAACCCCGGCGGTGTGCGCATCGGCACCGCCGAGATCTATCGCCAGGTCGAGCAGGTCCCCGAGGTGGTCGAGGCCCTCGCCGTCGGCCAGGACTGGCAGGGCGACGTGCGCATCGTCCTCTTCGTCCGTCTCGCCGCCGGCGCCGTGCTCGACGAGGCGCTCGCCGCCCGGATCAAGGCGCGCATCCGCGCCGGCGCGACGCCACGCCACGTTCCCGCCAAGGTTGTCGCCGTCGCCGATATCCCGCGCACCAAGTCCGGCAAGATCGTCGAGCTTGCGGTCCGCGAGGTGGTTCACGGCCGCCCGGTCAGAAACCAGGAGGCGCTCGCCAACCCCGAGGCGCTGGACTTCTTCCGCGATCTTGCCGCCCTCGCCGAATGAGCGCCGGCGTGCGGCGGCATCCCGATCGGGGACGCTACGCCGGGATGATGGTCAACCAATCGTGAATCGATCGTTCGGAAGCGGCGGTCTTCCTGCAATCCGACGTTAATCTAAGTTTAATTTTATTCGCTCGGCTAAGCCCCCATTAACTGCGCCGACCCGGTTTTTGCGTCACAAGGAAGGGGCCACAACCAGGCCTCAAGGAGCGCAAAGACCATGCCCGTACTCCGGTCACTGTGGCGGTGCCGAAGCGGCAACGTCGCCATGATGTTCGCTCTGGCGATCATCCCGCTCTTCGGCGTCGTCGGCGCCGCCGTCGACTACACCCGCATCAGTCGCGCCCAGCTTCGCCTGGCCGACGCCCTCGACGCGGCGCTGCTGTCGGTCGGCAGCCAGCCGGAGATGACCGACAAGCAGGCCTTTGCGGCCGTCGACGCCTGGATGCACGCCCACCTCGATACCGGTTGGACCGGGGCCTGGCAGCTTGCGTCGCTGACCCAGGACGGCGGCAAGCTGACCGCGGTTGCCACCACCGTCGTCGATATGACCCTCGCCCGCCTCCTCGGTGTCGACCAGGTGCCGGTCCGCGTCCTCAGCGAGGCCATCCGCTCGCTCGGCAAGCTCGAGCTGGCCATGGTGCTCGACAACACCGGCTCGATGAAAGGCACCAAGATCGCGACGCTGAAGACCGCGGCCGGCGAACTGGTCGATTCGCTCGCCAAGACGACCAAGAAGCCCGAAGACCTCAGGATCGCCCTGGTGCCGTTCTCGCAGACCGTCAACGTCGGGCCCGGGTACGAGAAGGCGTCGTGGCTCGACGCCGCTGGCGATTCGGCCTCCGCCAAGAGCCTGTTCCTCGGCCAGACCGTCAACCGCCTCGATCTGTTCAAGGCGGTGGGCGCCGCCTGGGGCGGTTGTGTCGAGACCCTCGCCATGCCCTATGAGATCGAGGCGGCGGCGCCCGACCCGGCCAAGCCGGACACCCTCTACGTCCCCTATTTCGCGCCCGACGAGCCGGGCAACAAGGTCTCCGGCGGCTACAACAACAGCTACCTCAAGGACTCCCCGCTGAAGGCGGTGAAGGACGCGCTCGCCGCACAGGGCCTGCCGGCCGACCAGCCGGACTTCCAGCTCCTCCAGGGTGACGTCCAGAAGTACACCGGCACGCCGTCTTCCGGCACCACCGGTGCCTTCGGCTACCAGTATGGCCCGAACTCCGGCTGCGAGATCGCGCCGCTCTTGCGGCTGTCGACCAACACCACGGCGGTCCAGCAGGCGATCAACGCCATGATCGCCAACGGCAACACCGACATTCCGATCGGGCTGACCTGGGGCTGGAACGTGCTTGCCCCCTCCGGCCCGTTCGGCGACGGCGTCGCCTATGGCGACGACGAGTGGACCAAGGTGGTCGTTCTGATGACCGACGGCAACAACGAGAACCAGGTCGGCAACCTTGAGGACCAGTCCTACTACTCGGGCATCGGCTACATCTGGCAGGGCCGCATCGGCGCCACCTCGGCCGACAAGGCCACGCGCACCAAGCTGCGCGACGGGCGGCTGGGCGAGATCTGCGCCAAGATGAAGGCCGAGGGCGTCGTCATCTACACCGTCCGCGTCGAGGTCAAGAACGGCTCGAGCGACGTGCTGCTCAAGTGCGCGACCGAGCCTGAGAACTTCTATGATGTCGATGACGTCGGCGACCTTGTCGCGGTCTTCGCCGACATCGGCGGCAAGATCCAGAAACTCCGCCTGGCGATGTAGCGCCCGACACTTCATGATCCTTGCTGAGGCCGCCCCGCGCGGCCTTCTTTTTTGGCTAGTCCGTCCCCGTCGATAACGCCACTTGCGCTCCTTCGCCCTCAGCGATGAATACGGGCCTTCCTTATCCGGCAAATCTCCCAAGCCGCCACTTTAGCCCGGCGGATGTCCGTTACTGGGGGCGGAGTAGAAAAACGCATGCTCGACGGGATTCTTCACAGATTAACCCGGACCGGACATTCCGCGCCGACAACTCGTCCAGATTGAGAAGCCGCAGTTGTGGTAGCTTCATCTCTCTCGATTGAAGCGAGGTAGACTACATGCGACGGCGCAGTTTCCTGGCGCTCGCGGGCGTGACACTGGCGACGTGGCCGCTGGCGGCATGGGCTTTGAGTCCGTCGGAGGCAGGTGCCTGGGTTCAGAGAGTCAAGGACGCGACTGCCATTTATGACAGTTGCATCGCGACCGAAACCCAGCGGTATTCCGCCTGATGTGAGCCAGCAGAGGCGATTGCGACAGCGGTTCTCTCGGCTTGCACTGATCCAGCTCGTAAGCTCCAGGGTGAGTTGCTCAGCGGTCTCCCAATAGGTGATGCGAACACGGTCATGAACAGGTTTCGTGAGGTTCGGAGCAGCTTGGTTGTAAAGCAGGTGTTGGACCGCAGGCTTGACAAGCCTTGTCCGAGGTAGGTGCTCGGAAACGACGGAAAAGCGCTTCTCGGCTGTGAAGAACCCTGGCCTTGCACAACCCCTGTGGTCGATCCTAGACGGTCGCTTGTGGCATGCCACCGACGCTACGGGGTTGGCAGGCATTGTGACGGACCGAATGATCCTTGTGAGCAAAGGAAAGCGATATGAGAATTCCTTTTGCCGCCGACTAGGGTGTGTCAGCCTTTTCGACTTCGGCGTCGCTTCGTCGGATCAGTCGGAGCTCGAGTTCAGTAATTGGTACGGATGGTTGGGCGCCCAACATAGAGGGCGCTGTGCCATTTGGCTCGAAGTCGGTAGGGGGACAGTGGGAGGGGCGTTGATGGACCCCCAAGCGGTGCGCCGCGCGTGGAAGGACAGTCCTGATCACGCGACACGTTTCTTCGTTGGCGTAGAGGCCTGTCACGGGGGACCGATACCCGGCGCTGCTATTCTCGGTGCATTGTTTGTCGATGGCCAGGATGCGTCGGAGTTCAGATACTCCAACGGCTCGCTGGAAAGCTTGTCGGAAGCGTTGGCGAGTTTCCTTGCCGGATTGCCACCGTCTCTGCCTGAAAACGGCATTGCTGTGGCGCTAGAAAGGGCACGCCAAAGGCAAAGGTAAGAAGCGACGCTCGACATATATCGGTCGTCGTAGCTTGCCGCGTTTGATGCCACCCCGGCCAACGAGCCGATCAAGCAGCCGTCCGGAATTGGCGCTTCTGCGACATCCCGCGACGAGTGAAGGATGGCTGCTCTCGGTCCTGAAGCGGACGTTCGGGGCTGCCGTCAGTGGCCGTTTAAGAGTTCACGCCCGCTACCCCGTCAGCACCCGTGTCGTCGGGAAGGTGATCCTGACCAGCGTCCCCTGGTCGACCCCGCTCTCGATGGCGAAGCTCGCCCGGTTGGCCTCGACCAACGCCTTGGTCAGCGGCAGGCCAAGCCCGGTTCCCTTGTCGCGACCGTCCTTGCCCTTGGCCACCTGCTCGAACGGCCGCATCGCCATCTCGATGTCCTTCTCCGACATGCCGATGCCGGTGTCGCGGACCCGCACCACCGCCTCGCCGGATTCCTCCAGCGCCGTCGACACGATCACCTGGCCGCCGGCGCCGGTGAACTTGATGGCGTTGGAGAGGAGGTTGAGCAGGATCTGGCGGAACGAGCGCGGGTCGGCCACGACGCTCGGCGCGTCCGGCGTCAGCGAGGTGCGGATGATGATGCGCTCGCGGTTGGCCTGCGGCTGCATCAGCGCCACGCACTCCTGGATGACCGCGTTGACCGCCACCGATTCGAAGGCCAGATCGAGCTTGCCGGCCTCGACCTTCGACAGGTCGAGCAGGTCGTTGATCAGGCTCATCAGGTGCGAGCCCGAAAGGTGGATGTCGCTGAGGTAGCTGCGGTAGCGCTCGTTGCCGATCGGCCCGAAGCGCTCCTCGATCATCATCTCGGAGAAGCCGATGATGGCGGTCAGCGGCGTGCGGATTTCGTGGCTGATCTTGGCCAGGAAGTTCGATTTCTGTGCGTTGGCCGCCTCGGCCGCGTGCCTTGCTGCGGTCAGTTCCTCCTCGACGTTCTTCCAGTGGGTGATGTCGCGCAGCACGGCGCAGAATGTCTCCGACCCGCCGATCCGCCCCATGGTCATGAACAGCGGGATGAGCCCGCCCTGCGGCACCTTGCCGATCACCTCGCGCCCGTCGTTGAGGACGCTGGCGACGCCGTTGGCGGCAAGCCCGTCGAGGTAGTCGAGCGCCGGCTTGTGGCTCTCCTCGGCGAGCAGCTCGGTGAAGCGGTGGCCGACCAGGCTCGCCGCCCCGACGCCGAACAGCGCCTCGGCGGCGCGGTTCATGCTGCCGATCCGTCCCTGCCGGTCGACGACGATGACGCCGTCGGTGGCGGTGTTGAGGATGGCGTCGAGTTGGCCGAGCTTCGCCTCGGCCGCCGCAAGCTCGTCCGCCGGGCCCTTGTCTGTCCGCCCGCCGACCGGGCTGATCGCCAGCATCAGCGCGCTCGCCGGTCCCCATCGCACCGTGTTGAGGCGGACCTCGACCGGGATCGTCCGGCCGTCGCGCCGTCGCGCCGCCAGCCTGCCGCCGGCTGCCCGCGGTCCCTCGCCGGAGAAGCCGCCGGCCCGCTCCGGAAAAAGCGTCTCGACCCCACCGCCGGCAACGAACCCAGCGAAGGAGTCGTAGCCGAGGAGGTCGAGGAGCGTGCTGTTGGCGAAGAGCGCCCGGGTGTCGCGAAAGACGACCAGACCGACCGGCAGACGGTCGAGCAGCCGGACGTCGATCTCGGCCGGCGGCGCCGGCTTTTCGGCTTCGGGCGGACGGCGGCGCCCGGCGCCGGCCTCCTCCGCCCCATCGGCAAGCGCCTCGGCGATGCGGCGGAAGGCGTCCTCCTCGGTTCCAGTGAGATGGCCGGCCGGCGGTTGCCGGGGCTCGGCACCGGGGAGGCGGATGACGTTCGACGGCGCCGCAGCGGCGCGTCCCGCCGGTTCGAGCGACCGCGCCGGCGGCCCGTTCCGTGCTCCCGCCGGCAGGCCTTGCTCGATGCTCCTACGCGCCGCGTCGTCGAGGTCGTCCTCGCCCGCCGCGGCCTCGGCCGGCGGGCGAGCCGGCTCCTCGCTCGCTGGCTGGGATGCGACGGCCGGCGGTGCTTCCACCGGCGCCGCCTTGGTGAGGCTTGTCGGCTTGGCCCGGTCGTCCGCGCGTCGCTCACCCGGCCGGCAGGCACCGAAGCCGACAAATCCGCCGCCAGCCGGGTCCCGCGCCGCCGAGAGGTCGACCGCGATGCGGTCGCCGCTGTCTTCGGTTGGCCAATAGACCGTCGCCGCGAAGCTCGCCTTGCCGGCGAGCCCGCTGGCGACCGAACCATCCGGATCGAGATCGAGGACGTCGGCGATCGCCTCCCAGGTCTTGCCGAGCACCGTCGCGTTGCCGGTACCGACGGCCGCGGCGAGTTCCGGCGAGACGAACGTGAAGCGCTTGTCGCCGTCGGTCCGCCAGACGAAGCGGACGGCCGGCTCTGAGGTCGCAGCCGGTGCGTCGGCGATCGCCTCCGTCTGCGGCTGGGGAGGGTTGGCCTCGACGGTCGCGGCCGCAGGCTTGACCACCGCGGCCGGCGTGTCGGAAGGCACCTCGATGGCCGTCGCCGACGCTGCCGTCCCGACCGCCACCAGATAGAGTGCGCGCCCGTCGGCCTGGAAGCGCACCGCCGAGGCCCGGCGTTCCACGCCGCCGACCCTGACTGGCCGGTCGAAGCGCCGGTCGCCGGATTGCGCCAGCATCCGCGTCAGCGCGTCGATGTCCCGGCTGGTTGGCGCGATGTCGGCGAAGCCGCGCGATGCGCCGAGGATCTTGCCGGCGGTGTCGAAGATCGCCGCTACGGCATCGTCTCCGGCCACCGCCTCCGCCAGATTCTCGGCCCGCGTGCCGAGCGACTCCGTCGCGCCGCCGTTGGCGCCGATCGCCAGCACCGCGCTCGTTCCATCGCCGCGATGGAGCCGGCGGCAGGCGGCGACGAGCGCCGTCACCTGAACCCCGAAGCCGAAGCGCAGTATCTCCAGCCGCTGGCGGTCGGAGGGGAGCAGCCGCGCCAGGCGCGCGATCTGCGCCCTGATCGGGTTGAGCCCGGAGAACCGGCGCTCGACGAGGTCGCCGATGCGCCGCTCGCCGAGGAAGGCGGCTCCGGCGACATTGGCCCACGGCACGCGGGTTCCCTCGCCGCTGAAAAGGAACGCCGGACGAGCGTCGAGCAAGAGGCCGCCCACCGCTTCGTCGGCGGCGAGATCGAGATAGGCGGAGGTCCTCCCGTCCATTCCAGTGGTCGTCCGGCTCGCGCTCAGCCCATGGGGTCGGCATGCGGGGTTTAACCGATTGTTAATACTGCCAGCGCCGGGGCCGGTCCACGAGCCCCGGTGGTCGGCCGTCGCGGATCGATCAGACATTTTTCTTGTGCGGTGCAACAAATATGTTGCAACGCACAATAATTGCTCTATATAGGAAGTTACCGGATCGTTGACTGCATGACTGATCATGATGCGGCGATCCAGCGGCTTTAACACCCGAAGGATGACGACCATGAACACCAAGACCACCACCAAACCGGCCAAGACCGCCGCTGCCAGTCCATTCGATGCGTTCAGCTTCCCGACGTCGGCATTCGAGTTTCCGACGGCATTCCGAGAGCTGGCTGAGAAGTCAGTCTCCCAGGTGCGGGATACCTACGCCAAGATGAGGACGGCTGCCGAGGACGCCACCGACCTCATGCAGGGGACCCTTGAAAGCGCTCGCGAGGGCACGTTTGCCTTGAGTCTCAAGGCTGTCGATGTTGCCAAGTCGAACAGCGACGCCTCATTCGCTCTCGTGCGCGACCTCTTCTCGGCCAAGACCTTGT
The DNA here is from genome assembly GCA_040878485.1 of Bauldia sp. Taxonomy (GTDB): domain Bacteria; phylum Pseudomonadota; class Alphaproteobacteria; order Rhizobiales; family Kaistiaceae; genus JBBDMC01. The sequence continues at coordinate 11,786 of JBBDMC010000192.1, forward strand.
CCGACGTGATCGAGCTGCAGAGCGCCTATGCCCGTAAGCAGTTCGAAGCCTACGCCTCCCAGTTCAAGGAGATTCAGGAGCTGACCGAAAAGCTCGTCACCGAGACCACCAAGCCGGTGACGGAGAGGGTCGAGAAGACCTTCAAGGAACTGAACGTCGCCTGACCGGCGGATTGCTTGGTTCGAAGTCGGCCCGGACGCGCTTGACGCGCAGCCCGGGCCGATTTGCGTTTGGCGCCGGCGGCCTTGCCGCCGCCT
>JBBDMC010000193.1:0-3355 GCA_040878485.1 Bauldia sp.
GGCCGACTGGGCGGCGATGCGGCCGAAGTCCATCGGCGGCAGCGGCTCGGCGATGAAATCGCCGACCTGGGCGGCGGGGTTGCGGGCGCGGGCATCGGCGAGGATGATGTCAGTCGACGGGTTCTCGACCGCCTCGACCACCTTCAAGAGCCGCTGCAGCTTGATCTCGCCGGTCTTCACATTGATCTCGGCGCGGATGTCATTCTCCGACCCGAACCGCGAACGCGCCGCCTTCTGGATCGCATCTTCCATCGCCGCGACGACGATCGACCGATCGATCACCTTCTCGCGGGCGACCGCATCGGCGATCTGCAACAGCTCGAGGCGATTTGCGCTGACTGCCATGACACTCTTCTCCTTGTCGCGGCGCGGTCAGGCGCCGGCACCGTCTGCTTGTCGGGACTTCCGTTTCTCGGCCCTCAGCGTGCCGCGGATCAGATCGTCGGTGAGCACCAGCCGCGCCTCGCCGATGTCGGCGAGCGGAAGGGTGGCGACCGCCGGATCGCCTGGGCGTCGGCGCTCCAATTCCAGGTGGATCGCATTGCCGTCGAGGGCGGCGAGAACTCCCTTGAAGCGCTTCTGTCGGTCAAGAGGCCGCGCCAACTCGACCTTGATCAAGTTGCCTCGCCAGCGCTCGAAGTCAGACCGGCGGACCAGCGGCCGGTCGATGCCCGGCGAGGACACCTCAAGATGATAGGCGCGGTCGATCGGGTCCTCGACGTCGAGGGCGGGCGAGAGATCGCGCGACACGGCCTCGCAATCCTCGATGCTCATGGTGCCGTCCGCCCGCTCGGCCATGACCTGCAGCGTGACGCCGTTCACCGAGGTGAGACGCACGCGCACCAGGCGGTAGCCGAGGCCGGCGATCACCGGCTCGACGATATGGGCGATCCGGGCCTCGAGGCCCGTCTCGGTGATGATCCGCTCTTCGGCGTCGACTGCTTGCAGCACGCGCTTTTCCTCTCGACCGACCGCCTAAGTCCGAAAGAAGCGGGCCCGGGCGGACCCACTCTCAAGACGATCAGATCGTTTAAGGGTGACGGCGCCAATATAGGCGGGAACGGCGGGGAATGCAAGGATGTTGTCGCAAGCGCGACGCCGATGGAGCTGTCGATGGCGAACGGATTCTGTGCAGGCGTCGGCATTGATCTGCCGATCGTGCAGGCGGCGATGGGCGGCGCGACGTCGCCGGCGCTCGCCGCAGCGGTGAGCAATGCGGGCGGCCTCGGCATGCTGGCCCTTGGCTGGAGCCCGCCCGACGAAATGCGCCAGGTGATCCGGGCAACGAAGGCTCTGACGAGGCGGCCTTTCGGCGTCAACGTTGTGCTCACCATGCCGCAAGAAGAGCGGGTTCAGGTCTGCGTCGACGAGAAGGTGGCGGTCGTCTCGTTCTTCTGGGGCCTCGCAGGTCCGGTGCTCACGGCGACGGCGCAGCGCGCCGGCGCCAAGGTGCTCCACACCGTCTCGTCGGCATCACAAGCGCGTCAGGCGGTCGACGACGGCGCCGATGCGGTGGTGGCGCAAGGTTGGGAGGCGGGCGGGCACGTCGCAGGCAAGGTGACGACGTTGGCACTCGTTCCCACGGTCGTCGATGCGGTCGGGCGCGTGCCGGTCATCGCCGCCGGAGGCATCGCCGACGGGCGCGGCCTCGCCGCCGTCATGGCGCTCGGCGCAAGCGGCGCCTGGATCGGCACGCGATTCCTGGCGAGCCCGGAGGCCGCCATCCACCCACGCTACCGTGACCTACTCCTGGCGGCGAAGGAAACCGACACGGAGTATGGCACGCTGTTCGATGTGAACTGGCGGGACGCGCCGCACCGCAGCCTCCGCAACAAGACGGTGACGAATTGGGAAGCGGCCGGGCGGCCCCCATCGGGGCAACGGCCAGGGGAAGGCGAGGTGCTCGGCACCAACTCGGGCGTCGATATCGTCCGCTACCAGTCGTTTACGCCGCAGGCGTCCTTCATCGGCGATGTGGACGAACTGGCACTGTGGGCAGGACAAGGCGTCGCTCTCGTCCGCAAGGTCCAGCAGGCGGCAGACATCGTGCGCGAGATCGCCGATGAGGCGCGCGCGACGCTGCGGCGTCTCGGATCGGCTCCGGGATTCTGAGCGGTCCGTCCGACGCCTTCGCGGCGGCAGCTGGCCTCACCCCCGCCGCGGGCGATGACGCCGCGGCTGCCCATGCGGCTGGCGACATCGGCGGCGACATCGATCTCGATCCCGTGGCGCCGGAGACCGGGGTATTTCAAGATCAGCACCGGTGAAAAGTGAGGTACGTCGGCTGGCGGCCAGCGGCGACGGCCTTGGTCTCGTAGCGGGTACCGGGCCAGCCGGGGAACGGCTTCCGCCAATCGTCGGCGCCCTCGGCGGTCCAGGCGAAGGCGCCGTGGCGGAGCGTATGGATGAGGCTCCACTCGACGTAGGAGGTGACGTCGCCGGCGAAACGGAAGACGCCGCCCGGCTTCAGGATACGGGCGAGGCGGTCGAGGTTGGCGTCATTGACGAAGCGGCGCTTCCAGTGGCGCTTCTTCGGCCACGGATCGGGGTAGAACAGGTCGACCGCGTCGAGCGAGGCCGGCGGCAGCCAGTCGATGAGGAGAGTCGCCTCGCCGTCGAACAGGCGGACGTTGGACACCTTGCGGTCGACGATGCCGGCGACCGCGTTCGCCATGCCGTTGAGGAATGGCTCGACGCCGATGAAGCCATCGCCCGGCGCCGCGACGGCGGCGGCCAGAAGATGCTCGCCGCCGCCAAAGCCGACCTCGAGGTGAACCGATCCGGGCGTGTCAGCGAATAGCGCGCCGACGTCCGACAGAGGCGGCTCGCCGATGTCGATGGCAAGAGCGCGGAAGGCGTCCGCCATCAGGCGGGCGCGACGCGGCGAGAGCGGCTTGCCCTTGCGGCGGCCGTAGAAGGTGTCGCGGCGTTCGAGCATCGCGCCGCCGGCCGACGTCATTCCACCGCGTCGCGGATCGCCTCGGTGAGGTCGGTGCGCTCCCACGAGAAGCCGCCGTCAGGCTCGGGCGGCCGGCCGAAATGGCCGTAGGCGGCGGTGCGAGCATAGATCGGCTTATTGAGGCCGAGGTGCTGGCGGATGCCGCGTGGCGAAAGGTCCATGACCTCGCCCAGGGCGCGCTCGAGCCTCTCCTCGTCGACCCGCCCGGTGTCGTGAAGGTCGACATAGATCGACAGCGGCTTCGACACGCCGATGGCATAGGAGAGCTGGATGGTGCAGCGGTCAGCGAGGCCGCCGGCGACGACGTTCTTGGCGAGATAGCGCGCGGCATAGGCGGCCGAGCGGTCGACCTTGGACGGGTCCTTGCCGGAAAACGCGCCGCCGCCGTGCGGGGCC
>JBBDMC010000193.1:3365-11965 GCA_040878485.1 Bauldia sp.
CCCCCCCGCCGTAGGTATCGACAATGATCTTGCGGCCGGTGAGCCCCGCGTCGCCGTCCGGACCGCCGATGACGAACTTGCCGGTCGGATTGACGTGCCACTCGGTGACGCCGTTGATCCAATCGTCGGGCAGGACTTCGCGCACGTACGGCTCGACGATCGAGCGGACGTCGTGCGAGGTGAGGCCGACGTCGAGATGCTGGGTGGAGACGACGATCGAGGCGACACCGACCGGCTTGCCGTCCCGGTAGCGGACGGTCACCTGGCTCTTGGCATCGGGGCCGAGCATGTGGCTCTCGCCGGAGTGGCGGGCATCGGCCAGGCGCTTGAGGATGCGGTGGGCATAGTAGATCGGCGCCGGCATCAGCTCCGGCGTCTCGCGGCAGGCGTAGCCGAACATGATACCCTGATCGCCAGCGCCTTCGTCCTTGTTGCCGGAGGCATCGACGCCTTGGGCGATGTCGGCCGACTGGGCATGGAGCAGGACCTCGATTTCGACGGTCCGCCAGTGAAAGCCGTCCTGCTGGTAGCCAATGTCGCGGATCGCTTGGCGCGTCAGATCCTTGATGGCCTCGCGCACCGCCTCCGGTCCGCGCACCTCGCCGGCAATAACCACGCGATTGGTGGTCGCCAGCGTCTCGCAGGCGACGCGGGCTTCCGGCATGGCGGCGATGTAGGCGTCGACGATGGTGTCCGAGATGCGGTCGCAGACCTTGTCCGGATGACCCTCGGAAACCGATTCACTGGTGAACAGGTAGTTCTTGCGCGACACGGGCTGCGCTTCTCCAAGGCGGTCTCTGGTCGAGCGCGGCGTTCTCGACGGCAACGCCGTCGGCGCGGGTGGCGACCGCCAACGTTCTGGCAGCGAACGGAACGGGGGTCAATTGCCGCGCTGGCGAAAGCGGGCGCCAAGCCCGGCGTCGGGCGACGCCGGGCGGCCTGACGGGATCAGGCACGGCGCATTACGGGGCGGGGGGTCAGGCTTCCTGATCGTCGCCGGCGATGGCGCGGACGAGATCGATGACGCGCCGGCGCAACTTGGCGTCCTTGATGCGGACAAACGCCTTGTTGAGCTGGATGCCTTCGGAGCTCGACAAAAAGTCGACGACGTAGTTGGTCGTCGGCGGCTCGGCCATGCCGGGCGTCGGTGCCGGCGCTCCCGGAGCGTCCTCGAAGAAGAAGGAGATCGGCATGGAGAGCACCCGCGCGATGTGCTGCAGGCGGCTGGCGCCGATGCGGTTGGTACCCTTCTCGTACTTCTGGATCTGCTGGAAAGTGATGCCCAGATGCTCGCCGAGCTTCTCCTGGCTCATGCCCAGCATCATGCGGCGCAGGCGAACGCGGCTACCAACGTGAATATCGATCGGATTTGGTTGTTTCTTGCTGGCCATTCTGATCCCCGCCCCAGGCTTTTAGAATTCCCCCTGCCCAAGATTCGAGCAGGAAGACCCGAGGTCGCACGGGTTATCGCCAGCCACCCCTACTTGTGTCAATCGTCCGTCAGGGTTTTAGGTAAATTTTACCGATACCTGCGGTAGCAACCACCGCGATCAGAGCCACAAGAAAGACAAGGTCGCCAAACCGCCCGTAGGGGGTCTCAGGCAGAGCGGCCGGCAGCTCGCCGTCGATGACGCCGAGCGCGCCGAGGCCCAGCCGCCCGACGACGCGGCCGTGGGGATCGACGATGGCGGAAATGCCCGAATTGGCGGCGCGGACAAGCGACAGCCCCTCTTCGACCGCCCGTACGCGTGCCTGCAGGAAGTGCTGATAGGGACCGGGGGTGTCGCCGTACCAGGCGTCGTTGGTGAGATTCAGGAGCCAGCCGGGCCGGTTGCCCGGCTCGACCACATCACCGGGGAAGATGATCTCGTAGCAGATCAGGGGGCCGAACGGCGGCGCGGCGGCAAGCGACAGGGTGCGCAGACGCGAACCGGCGGCAAAACCGCCGGGAAGCGCGATCAACTGGCGGATGCCGAGCCCATCTAACAGCCGCTTCAGCGGCAGGTATTCGCCGAAGGGAACCAGGTGGACCTTGTCGTAGGCGGCGCGAATCTCGCCGTCATCGTCGATGACGTAGACGCTATTGAACACCTGCGGCGAAATGTCCTCGCTCCCCGCCCCCTCGGACCGCGCCGCCCCGGTGATCAACGTCGTGCCAGGAGGCATGAGGTCGGCAATGGCGGTGAGCGCAGACGGCCGCTCGGTCAGGAGAAACGGGAACGCCGACTCCGGCCAGATGAGATGGTTAACGCCGGCTGCGGCGAGGCCGTCCCCGCCGTTGCTGAGCTCGAGATAGCGCTGCATAGTCTCGTCGGCGCGGTCGATCTGCCAGCGCTCGTCCTGCGGGATGGACGGCTGGACGATGCGCAGACGGACATCGGGTGCCGTCGGGTCGGCGCCGGCCGGCAGGCGGATGGCGCCGTAGCCGACGTGGGCGGCAAGAAGGACCACTGCGAGGGCCGGGATCAGGCGATAAGAGCGGCCGTCGCGGCGGCGATCGGCAAGGGTGGCCGGTGCCGCGAAGATGATGAACGCGGCGAGCGTCAGGCCCCACAAGCCAACCACCGAAACGGATTGCATCATCACCGGCATCGGGGTCAAGGCGTAGCCGAAGGCGTTCCACGGGAAGCCGGTCAACAGGTGGCCGCGCCACCACTCGGCAACCGAAAACGCCGCGGCCAAAACCAGGATGCGCGGCGGGCCATCGAGCCAGAACGTGCGGGCCAGCGCCGCGCCGAGGCCCCAGAGCAGCGCCAAGCCGGCCGGCAAGACGAGAACGGCGAACGGCATCAGCCAGCCGAACTCGGCGCTGTCGACCAGGAAAGCGACCCCGATCCACCACAGGCCGGCGACAAAGAAGCCGAAGCCGAACGTCCAGCCGACGACGGCGGCGGGAAGCAGCCGGCCAAGGGCGCCCGCCCCCTCGCGTGCCTCGGCGCCGTCGATCAACCAGACGAGAACCGGAACCGTGACCCACAAGAGGGGGAAGGCATAGAAGGGGGCGAAGGCAAGGGCGGAACCGGCGCCACAGGCAAAGGCAACCGCAAACCGGCGCCAACCCCACAGAACGATGATCGCATTGGCGAGGGATTGCACGCGGGGGTCTGGCTCCGCTGCCGAATCGGGTGCCAAGCCTCGCGGCGCGTCCGCGCCCGGTCAAGCGCCTGGGGTAGGCTCCGGCGTCGGGCGGGCGCGGCGCCGATGCTCGGCGGCCGGGCGGCGATGGATACGCACCCGCTTGATGCGGCGTGGATCGGCGTCGAGGATCTCGAACTCGTAGCCGCCGGGCGCGTTCACCAGCTCACCGCGCACCGGAATGCGCCCGACCAGGCTGAACACCAGCCCGCCGATGGTGTCGACGTCCTCACCGTGCTCGCCGGCGGCGAAATCGGTGCCGATCACCCGGGCCAACTCATCAAGGTCAGCGCGGGCGTCGGCGAGGAAGCCGCCGCTGCTATCGGGGACGATCATCGGCCCGGCCTTGTCGTCGTACTCGTCCTCGATATCGCCGACGATCACTTCGACGGCGTCCTCCAGCGACACCAGTCCGTCGGTGCCGCCGTACTCATCGATGACCAACGCCATCTGCATCCGGCTCGCCTGCATGTTGGCGAGAAGCACGGCAACCGGCATGGACGGCGGCACGAACAGGATGTCGCGAACGAGACTGACCTCGCCGAGCGGCCGAGAGAGATCGACCTGAGGGAGAACGAGGCCGTCGGCGGAGGCGCCGTCGGCGGCCGCGGCGCGGGCGGACTCTTCGGTGACGTAGCCCATCAGATCCTTGATGTGAATCATGCCGATCGGATCATCGAGGGAGTCGCGGAAGACCGGCATGCGCGAATGACCGGACTTGCGAAAGGTCAACAGAAGATCGGACAGCGCGACGTCAATGTCGACCGCATCGATGTCGGCGCGCGGCACCATGATGTCGTCGACTCGCACCTCGCGTAGCCTGAGAATGTTGACCAGCATCGCCCGCTCTTCGGGGGTGAAGCCTTCGGCCACGTCGCCGGCGGCGAGCGCCGCGGCGAGATCGGTGCGGATGGAGCCGGGACCCTTCAGCCCGACGGCGGCGCGAAGGCGCTCGAGCCAAGTGTCCGCGGCACGGCCGGCGGCGGGGGCCATCGCCGCTTCCTTCGCGGGATCGTCGGTCGGCGCAGCTGGGTCGGGTTTGTCGCTGTCGTTCATGATCAGGCGTCGGGCGCGGCTATCCATCCCGCTCCGCATACGGGTCGGCGATTCCGAGGCGGCCCAGTATAGCGGCTTCGAGCCGTTCCATCACCGCCGCATCGGTGTCGGTTTGGTGGTCGTAGCCGAGAAGATGAAGAAATCCATGGACGATCAGATGGGTAACGTGGTCGGCGGCCGTCAATCCCTGTTCGGCCGCCTCGCGAACCACGGTCTGGCGAGCAAGGAGAATATCGCCGAGGAGCGGCCCGAGACGGCCGGAGGTCCGCGGGGCGGGAAACGACAGGACGTTGCTCGCCTTGTCGCGGCCGCGGTAGCGGCGGTTCAGGCGGCGGACATGGCGGTCGTCGGTGAAGACGACCGAAACCTCGGCGGGCGAGGCGATGGGGATGGGGACGGCGGCAAGGCTCGCGCCAACGGCGGCTTCGACCAGCCGCTTCAGGCTCGATCGCTCCCGCCAGCCCCCCGCTTCGAACAGGACGTCGACGGAAACGGGCGGCGCGGGCTTCGAGCGGGACAAGGCCGTCCGTCAGCCGCCGCCTGCGGACCGGTCGGCGGCGTCGTAGGCCTCGACGATGCGGGCGACGAGGGGATGGCGGACGACATCGGCGGAGGTAAAACGGATCTCGGCGATGCCGGCAATGCCGTGGAGCAGGGCCACCGCTTCGATCAGGCCGGACACCTGGCCGCGGGTCAGGTCGATCTGGCTCGGATCGCCGGTCACGATCATGCGGGAATTTTCGCCGAGGCGGGTGACGAACATCTTCATCTGCATGGACGTTGTGTTCTGCGCCTCGTCGAGGATGACGACCGCGTTCGACAGGGTGCGGCCGCGCATGAAGGCGAGCGGCGCGACCTCGATGACGCCGGTGTCAAGCCCGCGCTCCACCCGGTCTGGCGGCATCATGTCGTAGAGCGCGTCGTAGAGCGGCCGCAGGTAGGGATCGACTTTCTCGCGCATGTCGCCGGGCAGGAAACCGAGGCGCTCGCCGGCCTCAACGGCCGGGCGCGACAGGACAATCCGGTCGACGGCGCCGCGCTCCAGCATGGCGGCGGCATAAGCAACGGCAAGGTAGGTCTTGCCGGTGCCGGCCGGGCCGATGCCGAAGGTAAGCTCGGCGCGGTCGAAGGCGCGGATGTAGGCGTCCTGGATCGGCGTGCGCGCCATGACGGTGCGCCGCCGTGTGCCGACCTGGGCCATGGCGAGGCGACCGCGCGGCTCAAGGCTCGGCAAGGTCAGTTCAGCCTCGGCGGCGGTCGCCATGCGGATGGCACCCTCGACGTCGCCGGCGGTGACGTCATGGCCGGACTGGAGGCGGCCGTAGAGGATGTCGAGGGCGAGGCGAGCGCGGGTCAAGGCATCGGGACTGCCGCTGAGCGTCACCTGGTTGCCGCGGGCGGCGGCGTCGACGTCGAGGCGCTGCTCGATGAGCGCGAGGTTCTGGTCGAACTCGCCGAACAAGGCCGGGATCAGGCGGTTGTCGTCAAAGGCGACGACGACGTGGGATTTCTCCGCGGCGACGGCCTGGCCGTGACTGGTCACCGGCCGAACCGTCACGTGACCATCCTTTCGCCGGCTCCGGCGGCGCTCGCGGCAGGGGCGCCGATGAGCGAAGCGAAGACGCTGTTGGCAGCGGCGCTCTCGATCACCACGCGGCCGATGGTTCCGATGCGGTAGGCCTCGGCCTCGACCTGAACCGGGAACAACCACGGCGAGCGGCCGACAACTTGGCCCGGGCGCCGGCCCCGCCGCTCGAAGAGGACCTCGGCGACAGAGCCGACCTTGGAGCGCAGGAAAGCCGACTGGCCGGCGTCGATCGCGGCCTGCAGGCGCGCCAGACGCTCGGCCTTGACGGGCTCGGGGACCTGATCGGCGGCGGCGGCCGCTGGAGTGCCAGGACGCCGGCTGTATTTGAACGAAAACGCCGAGGCGTAGCCGACCGTTTCGACCATGGCGACGGTGGCGGCGAAATCGGCCTCGGTCTCGCCGGGGAAGCCGACGATGAAGTCGCCGGCAAGGGCGATGTCGGGACGGGCGGAACGGATGCGGTCGACCAGACGCAGGTAGTCGGCGGCCGTGTGGCGGCGGTTCATGGCGGCCAAGACCCGGTCGGACCCGGACTGAACCGGCAGGTGGAGGTAGGGCATGAGCGCGTCGAGGTCGCGGTGGGCGGCGATCAGCCCGTCGTCCATGTCGCGGGGATGGCTGGTGGCGTATCTCAGCCGGTCGATGCCGGGGATCTCGGCGAGGCGGAAGGCGAGCCGGCCGAGACCCCATTCGCCGCCGCCGGGCCCCTCGCCGTGCCAGGCGTTGACGTTCTGGCCGAGGAGGGTCAGCTCGCGCACGCCTTCGCCGGCAAGCCTCGCCGCCTCGGCAACGATGGCGGCGACCGGGCGGGAGACCTCGGCGCCGCGGGTATAGGGGACGACGCAGAAGGTGCAGAACTTGTCGCAACCCTCCTGGACGGTGAGGAAGGCGACGACGCGGCTTCTTGCTTCCCTGTCCGGCCGGAGCCTGTCCTCAGGTCCGCCGGAGCCTGTCCTTGGGCCGGCCTTAGGCCGGACCCGGGGGGCGGAACCCGTGGGGTCGTCCTGACCTCTTATGCCAATCCGATCCAGCGCCGCGAATTTTCCGGCGGCGTCGAAGTCGGTGGCGACCACCGGCCTGCCTGAGCTTGCCTCGGCGAGGAGTTCGGGCAGGCGATGGTAGGACTGGGGACCGACGACCAGATTCACGGCGCGGGCGCGGCGAACGATCTCGTCGCCCTCGGCCTGGGCGACGCAACCGGCGACGCCGATGACGAGGGCCCGGCCCTCCCGAGCCGCGGCGGCCTTGAGGCGCTGCAGCCGGCCGAGCTCGGAAAAGACCTTCTCGGTCGCCTTGTCGCGGATGTGGCAGGTGTTGAGAAGGATGAGATCGGCGGATTCGGCGGTCGATGTAGCGACATAACCAGCCAACGCCAGCGCGTCCGTCATCCTTTCGGAATCGTAGACGTTCATCTGGCAACCGTAGGTCCTGACAAAGACTTTCTTCAGACCCTCGCCCGATCCGTTCATGAAATCCGTCGGTCGGCCGGCGGTGCCGGCCCTTGTCCCGTTTCTTTACCGGCTTTTCGCGGCGGTGAATAGCGGCGGCCGATGACGGGCCGATCACCACAATATCCCAGCTACCGACACGGCTATTTGCCGGCCTTCTTGTCGCCCGAGAGCGGCACTCCGTAGAGCTCCAGGCGATGGTCGACCAGCCGGTAGCCGAGGCGCTCGGCCATCGCCTTCTGCAGCCGCTCGATCGCCTCGTCGCGGAACTCGATCACCTCGCCGGTCCTCAGATCGATCAGATGATCGTGGTGCTCGCCGGGAACGGTCTCGTAGCGGGCGCGGCCGGCGCCGAAATCGTGGCGGGCGATGACGCCGGCGTCCTCGAACAGCTTGACGGTGCGGTAGACGGTGGCGATCGAGATCTTGGGATCGACGGCGGCAGCGCGGCGGTGAAGCTCCTCGACGTCGGGATGGTCGGTCGCGGCCTCGAGGACGCGGGCGATGGTGCGACGCTGGTCGGTCATGCGCATGCCCTTGGCAACGCATGCCTGCTCAAGGCTCGACATCGGGCCGTCAGTGCTCACCATCGTCCGCCTCAAAAGACGCAACCTGCGCTTAGCGAAGCTGCACGCGCATGACAAGCGCGGCGCCGTCGCCCGATTGGGGTTCGGAATAGTAGCGCTTCCGTTCGCCGGCGACCACAAAGCCCAAGGAACGGTAGAGGGCGACGGCCGCCCGGTTGGCCCGATCGACCTCGAGGAAGCAGGCCGAGATGCGATCGCGATAGAGGCGGCGGAGAGCTTCCTCCATAAGCAGGCGGCCGTGGCCGCGGCGCCGGCTGCCGGGCCTGACGGCGATGGTGAGGATCTCGGCCTCGCCGGCGGCGACGCGGAAGAGAACGAAACCGACCGTGCGCCGCGCGCCGAAGACTGACCGGGAGCGGACGGCAATGGCGAACACGCCCGGCCCGGCGAGGAGCGCGGCGAACTCGGCCTCGCTCCAGATCCGGGCGAAGGCGCTGGCGTGAATCTCGGCCAGCAGGGGGGCGTCGTCGAGGCTCGCTTCCTCGACAATCATCCGGCTCGGCCCGGAAAAAAGGCTCATCGGCGAGCGATCCGCGCGGCGACTTGAGGCTTGGCGTCGGGCGGCCTCAAGTAGAGCGGGCGCGGCGGCCCGCTTGCCAGCGGCGCCGAGCGAGCGAGGCGGAGGAGGGCGGCGACATCGGCCGCCGCGTGGCGGTGGACGACACGGGCCGCGCTCCCGCCGGCGAGGACGGCGGCAACCGCGTCGGCGCCGGAGCCGGCGATCGCCGTCCGCGGGCCGACCCGAGGCGCGAATTCCTCCGGCCGACCGGCCACCGGATCGCCTTC
>JBBDMC010000194.1:0-11947 GCA_040878485.1 Bauldia sp.
AATCCTCCTCGTCGCCGATCGGCGTCTCGAGGCTGATCGGCTCCTTGGCGATCTTCAGCACCTTGCGCACCTTTTCGAGCGGCATGGCGAGCTTCTCGCTCAATTCCTCCGGCGTCGGCTCGCGACCGATCTCGTGGAGCATCTGGCGGGAGGTGCGGACGATCTTGTTGATCGTCTCGATCATGTGCACGGGAATCCGGATGGTGCGCGCCTGATCGGCGATCGAGCGGGTGATTGCCTGCCTGATCCACCAGGTTGCGTAGGTCGAGAATTTGTAGCCGCGGCGATACTCGAATTTGTCGACCGCCTTCATCAGGCCGATGTTGCCTTCCTGGATCAGGTCGAGGAACTGCAGGCCGCGGTTGGTGTATTTCTTGGCGATCGAGATGACCAGGCGGAGGTTGGCTTCGACCATCTCCTTCTTCGCCTGGCGGGCCTCGCGCTCGCCCTTCTGCACCATGTGGACGATGCGGCGGAACTCGGTGATCTCGAGGCCGGTCTCGGTCGCCAGGCCCTGGATGTCGCCCCTCAGCTCCTTGATGCGGGCTTTGTCGTGGGCGACGAAATCCTTCCAGCCGCGGGCGGAAAGATTGGAGATGCGGCGGAGCCAATTGGGGTCCAACTCGGCCCCCTGGTACTCCTTGACGAAATCCTCGCGCCTGATCCTGTAGCGCTCGGCCAGGCGCAACAGCCGGCCTTCGAGGCCCATCAGCCGCTTGTTGATGTCATAGAGCTGCTCGACCAACGAATCGATGCGGTGCTGGTTGAGCGACAGCGATTTGACCGCGCTGACGATCTCGCCCTTGAGCTTCTTGTAGCGGCGCTCCTGGGAGGGCGACAGCGTGGTGTTCTTGAGCTTGTTCTCGACGTCCTGGTCCTGCAGGCGGCGGAGCTTCTTGTAGAGGTCGGCGATCAGGTCGAAGGTTTCGACCACCGCCGGCTTCAGCTCCGCCTCCATGGCGGCCAGCGACAGCGCGTTCTCGAACTCGTCGTCTTCCTCTTCCTGCTCGGCCTCGATGCGGGCGCGCTCGCGGGCGACCTCGTCGTCATCATCGATCGGCGCCACCGGCGGCGCCTCGATCTTCACCGGTGCGGCCTGGGGCGGCTGGCTGCCGTTGGCGTTGGCGTTGGCGCTGGCGGCGCCGGCCCCATCGGGGACACCGGGCGCGCCGGGGGCGCCCGGTGCGCCGGGCACTACCGCCGGTGCGTTCTTGGCGTCGGGGCCGGCGTAAGTCGCCTCGAGGTCGATGATGTCGCGGAGCAGGATCTTGCCGTCGTTGAGCTCGTCGCGCCAGATGATGATCGCCTGGAAGGTCAGCGGGCTCTCGCAGAGGCCGGCGATCATGGTCTCGCGGCCGGCCTCGATGCGCTTGGCGATGGCGATTTCGCCCTCGCGCGACAGAAGCTCAACCGTGCCCATCTCGCGCAGGTACATCCTGACCGGGTCGTCGGTGCGCTCGGTCGGCTCGCGCGGCGTCGCCGCCTTGGTGATGGCGGCGGCGGTCGGCTCGGTCAGCTCGCCGCCCTCCTCGCTCTCCTCGGCACCCGGCTCCTCGGCCTCTTCGGCCTCCTCCGATTCGATGACGTTGATGCCCATCTCAGACAGCTGGCCGAGCACGTCCTCGATGATGTCGGAGGTGTTGACGTCGGACGGCAGCACGCCGTTCAGCTCGTCGTAGGTGACGAAGCCGCGCTTCTTGGCGACTTTGATCATCCGCTTGACGGCGGCGTCGGTGAGATCGAGCAGCGGTCCGTCCGGGCTCTCGGCCGGGGCGGCTTCAGCCTCTTCGCTTTCCTGGACCTTCGTCGCCATCCATCTCTCCAAGCGGCGTGACGCCCATGCTCACGCTGCGCCGCGCCATGACCGCCGTGATCGTTCCCCATCGGCGCCCTGTACCGGCACTCGGCCGGCGGCGCACCCGACAATCGGTTAGACTTAACCTTCCCGCCTTAAGCCCTGCCTAACCCGAGCCCCACAGCCCGGGCTCCGGCCCCGTGACTTCAGTAGACCTTCACCTGACGACCGGACGAGGCCCCGAACCCCTCGATCAAAGCCTCGGTTCCTTCGCTCTTCACCAGCTCGTTGCGGATGTCGACCAGGCGCGCCAGATTGGCCTCGCTCGGCTCGTCGGCCAGCGCTGCCTCGGCATCCCTGAGTTCCCTATGTAACGTCCGCTTGCGGCGGTGCAAGGTCAAGGCCTGCAGCCAGCCCTCCTCGGCGTCCCGCGCCGCCGCCTTAGGCGTTGCCGGCCAGTGGCCGATCGCCTCGATCTGGGCCCTGAGCCGCTCGATCAGCGGCGAGAAGCCGGCCGCGCCGAGGGCCGCGATGAGCGCCTCCGCGTCGGCCGCCTCGCCGGCGGCGACGATTTCCAGCACCGCCGACCGCAGCCGGCCGAGATCGGGCCGGCTGAGCTCGAGATGGGCGAAATCGTCGAGGTGGGCGGCGATCAGGGCCGGGTGATTGACCATGGTCATCACCAGCACCGCCTCGCGCAACGGAGAGGCGGCTCCCGACATCAGCGTCGACCGCCGCAGGCGGTCGGAGACCGGGATCGAAGGACGGAAGACAGACGACAGAGGACGGAAAGCGTTGCCGGCGGCACCGCGCCGCCGCCCAGTTCCATCTGTCCTGCGTCCGCCGTCGTCCGTCGACCGGGTTCCGAAGAACGCCGCCACCCGCTCGGTGAAGGCCTGGCCGTAGTGACGGCGCACGCTGTCATCGCCGATCGAGCGGGCAAACTCGCTGAGCCGCGCCTCGAGCTGAGCCCGCCGTTCCGGCGTATCGAAGACGCCGGCCTCGGTCTCGCGCGCCCAGATCGTGTCGACCAGCGGCCGGGCGCCCGCCAGCACCGACGCCATCGCCTCGCGGCCGCCGACGCGAATGAGGTCGTCGGGGTCCTGACCCGCCGGCAGCAGGGCAAACCTGAGACTCTTGCCGGGCGCGAGCAGCGGCAGCGCGAGATCGGCGGCGCGGTGGGCGGCGCGAAGCCCCGCCGCATCGCCGTCGAAGGCAAGGATCGGCTCGTCGGCCATCCGCCACAGGATCTCGAGCTGGCGCTCGGTGAGCGCGGTGCCGAGGGGGGCGACGGTGTGGAGGAAGCCCGCCGCGACCATGCGGATGGCGTCGATGTAGCCTTCCACCGCGATCACCGTGCCGGCGTCATGGACCGCCTGGCGGGCGGCGGCGCCGTTGTAGAGCAGAGAGCCCTTGTGGAAGAGATCGGTCTCCGGCGAGTTCAGGTACTTCGCCGGCACGTCGGCGCTGAGCGCCCGGCCGCCGAAGCCGACGACGCGGCCCTTGAAGTCGGCGATCGGAAAGATGACGCGGTCGCGGAAGCGGTCGAACGATACCGGCACGTCGTCGCCGGTGACGATGAGGCCGGCGGCGTCCATCTGATCCTGGCCAATGCCCTTGCCGGCGAGGTGCTCCTTCAGCGCCGCGCGCTCGGAGGGCGCGTAGCCGATGCGGAAGCGGCGCTGGAGCTCGGGGCCGATGTCGCGGGAAGCGAGGTAGCCGCGCGCCGCCGCACCCGCCCGGCCCTGCAGGCTCTCCTCGAAGAATTTCGCCGCGAGCTCGAGGACGTCATAGAGCGAGGCGCGTGCCTTCGCCGCCGCCTCGGCGCCGGGGTCGCGCGCCGGCATCGGGACGCCCGCCTCGTTGGCGAGCCGCTCGACGGCTTCCGGGAACGACAGCCCCTCGGTCTCCATGACGAAGGTGAAGATGTCGCCGTTCTTCTGCGCCGAAAAATCGAACCACTTGCCCTTGCCGTCGTTGACGAAGAAGGAGGGCGTCTTCTCGGCGTTGAAGGGCGACAGGCCGGCGAGCTCCCTCCCCTGCTTCCTCAGCCTCACCTTGCGCCCGACGACCGCCGAGACCGGCAGGCGGGCGCGGATGTCGTCGAGGAAGGCATCGGAGAAGCGCATGGAGGTGATTCGGATGGGGTGATTCGCCGCCACGCGAGTATAGGGGCACGGAACCCGGCGGCGGTGTGACGCCGATGCGGCGGCCCCGCGGCGGCGGGTTGTCCGGGATATCCACAGGGGCCAGATCGTCAGTCAAACCTCCGCCTTCCGCCCGGGCGACGGCACCGGCCAGCACAGAATAGGGCACCCCTCTCCCCTTGCGGGGGCTTTGCACAATAAGCCCTAGTTGAAGACGGGTTCTTGTGCATCTGCGGAGTCTGCCCAAAAAACCGTATCGATGCCAAGTTCGTGCGACTCCTGAATGAGACAGCAAATGTTGTGGCAGATGATCTTGCACAGAACCTCGTTGACCATCGCCACATCGCTCTTGCTGCGGACGTGATCGCGGAACTTGGCCTTGATCATTGAGAAGGTCGACTCGACGTTCGACCGCTTGTGATAGTGGGCAAGGAAGTCTTCGCGGTAGAACTGGTAGAAGTGGAACATGCGCTGCCACAGGCCAGCGGAGCGGCCGGTATGGATGCTCTTGAAGGCAATGTACGGGGTCGCGCCGTGGCGCTGGATGGCCTTGTAGTTCTTGACGCTGCCATAGCCCTTGTCGGCGGAGATTTCGTTCAGGCGGAAGTTCCGCGCGGTCGCGTCAACGAGGTCCGGTAGCAGCTTCGTGTCGCTGGCGTCCTTGTCGCGGATTTCGACAGCGGTCACGATGTTGGTCCGGACGCCACACATCAAATGCACCTTCACCCATTCGTGCTGTTGGCGGACCACACCGTACTTGTGATCATGCCAGCGGATGAACCGGGAGGTCGTGAAGCCGGAGGAGTCGGCGGCGAAGTCAATCTCGACCGCCTTGAGCGGCAGACTGGTTTCGGTGATCAGCGACCGCAGGACCGGCGTCAGGTTCGGGTTTTCGAGGGCGTTGAAGATCGAATTGAAGTGGGGCGTCTTTGCAATGTAGCCCTTGGCCTGGGCATCGCGAAGGTCGCTCATGAAGCGGCGACCCGACACCGTGCTGTAGACCTTGAAGCAAGCCGCAAAGAGCGCGTCCTGAACGGGGATGCGGGGGCGACCCGTCTTCGGAGCCTCCGGCTCGCTAACGCCGCTGCATAGGTCGCGCAACAGGTCTAGGAAGCGGTCCTTTTCGTGCGTCTGTGCCGCGTTGTAAGCGGTCCAGTTCTGCGGATAGGTCTTCTTGACGGTCTTCTGCACCGTGACCGTCTCGGTGACCGTCGTGCTGCCATCGGCGTTCTGCTCGCGGGAGATTGCGTACTCGACCGCGAAGATGTGCTTGCACTTCACGCCCCGCGTTTCGTGATCGGGACAGGTGCAATGCGGGTCGTGATCATCCGGGCAGACCGTGTATCGGCCCTTCCCAGATTGAGAAGGGACCAACCAAGTTTCACCCTTGCGGACGATGTTCGAGGTCGCAGCGATTTCAAGACCGCGTAATTGCCTCTGATCGACAATGCCATCCATGTCACGCTCCCCTATGTACCCATTAGGTATATACCTAGAAGGTACATAGGTCAACACCTCATCATCAAATAGTTGAGGTGTATCCCTTGTGGTGATATATGATCGTTCCATGCCTAAGGTCCGAATCTGGGGGTACCGTTGCGAGCGATGCGAGCACGAATGGGTACCACGAGACAAGGATCAGGAGCCGAGGGTATGCCCCCATTGTAAGAGTCCCTATTGGGACCGCCCGCGCCAGAAGGCCAAGGAAGCCGGGCCACGAACTGCCAAGGGCGCACGTCATGGCTAGACAGGCGCAAACGATCCCGCGACGCAGCCTGTTCGACTGCCTGCCAGACCATTCGGGTCAGAACCTCTACTGCCGCCGCGACAGCCTCACCAACGAAGCGTCGGTCGAGACGTTCTTCGTCAACCGGATGATCGCGGACCTTGGCTACAAGGATCACCGGATTCGCGGCGTCGGTGCATTTGTTCAACATCAAGGGCGCGGAGTTCACCCTCCACGGCTTTCGTCTGACCACGCCACGAGCGTCCAGGCACAAGCTCATTTACGCGGCTAACCAACGCGGCGTGGTGAGTGACAAACTCGAAGATCACATCCCAAACCTCAGCGGCCGCCTCACAGATCGCGACGGGAATTCCTTCGTCTATCTCGCGATCGCGCAGAGCCCCTACCTCACCGAGCACGTGAATCCGACTCGAACCGACTTCAACCTCCGCACAGACGAAGACGCGGACCTCGAGCAGAGCAGTCTCTTTGAGGACGAAATTCGTCGCAGCGAAATCCGGGACGAATGCCTGCGCCACATCCAGAAGGATCTGTCGGAAGTGATAGGGGATATCAACCAACTGAAGGATGAAAAGATACGCGCGTATGTTCGGGCTGAGGCGCCCCAATACAAAATCCTGCTCAAATACAGCGAGGAGTTCATTGACAAAATTTCACCCGCGGCGACCAAGACGGACATGGAGCTCGCGCTGCACTGCGAACTCTACCAGCGCGAGACTCGAATGAAACAAGAAGGATCACGAATTATCAAGGAAGCGGAGAAGATCGACGACTACGAGGATTATCAAAGACGCCTCTCAGCTTTCATGGACAACTACAATGAGTTGGGCGTCTCTGCGCTCGCCCAATACGTTGCGCATCGAAGAATCATTCTCGATTTCCTCGAAAAGGCTATTTCGCTTGGCCCGGACGACCAAAAATATCCCCTTGAGCGCGTTGTGCACCAGCTTGTTTTTCCTATGCGTGGCACGACGGAAGACGTCCCGTATCACGAGCAAAATCTTTGGATGATAGACGAGCGTCTGACCTATCACTCGTTCTTGGCCTCAGACAAGAAACTCTCAGGCCTGGCGACGTTCGAGAGCGACTCCGACAGCAGACCCGATCTCTTTATCTTCGATCAGAGGATCGTGTTCGGCGAGGGGGAGCAGCCCGTAACTTCCATGACTATCGTCGAGTTCAAGCGCCCGCAACGAGACGACTACACCGCAGTTGACAATCCGGTGACCCAATCCTTCGACTTGGTGGACGAGATCCGGGCCGGCAAATTCAGGAACAAGAACGGCAGGCCAATTCCGATAGCCGGGGAAAAGATTCCCGCGTTTTGTTACATTATCTCTGACATCACACCTACCCTGGCGAAGGTGCTCAAGACGCTGGACGCGTTGCCCACGCCCGACGGCCAGGGGTACTACGGTTTTCACAAGGCGTACGGCGTCTACTATGAGGTGATGGATTACGACAAACTTTTGAACGATGCTCGGAAACGGAACCGTGTGTTCTTCGACAAGCTGAACGTCTTGGGGGACACGTAGGCAAACCGTGGTGCTCAGCAAGGCGCGCCAGACAAAACGAAAGGAAGCGCTATGAAGGCGCGGAACGCTGAGTACATCGTCCGCCATCTCGGGACTCTGCCTGACGGGACCCACATCATCGAGCATCCCGATGGCCGTCTGGAACGACGGGCGAGCAAGACTGACTGGGCCGCGGTCGACGCGCTGACCGACGAGGAAATCGAAGCGGCCGTCCGCAACGACCCCGATGCGGTGCCGCTCGATTTCGACTGGTCGACGGCGGTTCTCGTCGCGCCCCCGAGAAAGCAGGCGATATCGATCAGGGTCGATGAGGACGTGCTCGATTTCTTCAAGGCCGGCGGCGCCGGCTATCAGCGGCGCATGAACGCCGTCCTCAGGTCCTACGTGGCGGACCGGAAGGGAAAGCGACGGGCGTAGCCAACGACGACCCCGTGAAACCACGGACCGCATTGCGCCCAGTGAGCGACAATCTTAAGTTCGTCACAGAGTTCATCTAGTCATCAATTCACCGAGTCGGGCGGCGGCCAGACGGGCTTTTGAGTTGATGTTCCGCTGAGTTGCGAATTCGATGCCCCCCGCGCGCCCGCTCGCCCACCAACGAGGTCGCGGCCATGTCGAAGACACAGAAGAAACCAGCCGAAAGAGATCAGCCCGAAAAGGTCGGCGAGCGCTCCTTGACCGGTGGCGCTGCGCTGCTTGCGGGCTGGAACCAGAGCCTCGCCGAATTCTATCTTCGGCGTTTCCAGAAGTACTGGCAGTATCCGTTGCAGCTCGCCGAGATGCGCTCGCTGGAGGACGTCGCCCAATCGCTGGTCGCGTTCGAGGCGCAGTTGCTGGCCGACTACGCCGATCAGGCGGAAGCGCTCCAGCGGCTTGCCCGCAGCGAAAGCGGCAGGGCGACCGGCCGCACGGGCCACTATGAATCGCGCCTCCTCAAAGCGCAGCACGACGCCGCGCTGATCATCGAGCAGGCCAAGGCGCAGGCCGAGCGCATCATCGCTTCGGCCCGGTCGCGGGCCGATGGCGCGACGGACCGCGACGCGGAAGAGCCGATCGCAGCCGCGCGCAGGACCGCGCACGGCTGACACTCGGCCCGCGTTCCGGCGGCAGCACCGACCGCGGTTCGGCCTTCTGTCGACGGCGCGGTGGCCGTCGATCCGCCGCGTCGGATACCTCGCGCTGAAAGAGAAGGCGCCGGCAGGGGCAAGCCCTCGCCGACGCCTCCCTGCTTCGCCGCCGGGCCCGGATGAGCGCCGCGGTCGCAAAGACGACCGGGGCGGCATCGGGCTCGACGGCGATGGCGATCCCGAGACTGGACCGCGTACTCCACCCTCGGGCCGCGGCCCACCGCCTGCCCCTAGAAGGCCGCGGCGGGCCACCCGTCGAACGGTACTTGCCGCCGTTCACGGGCCGGCATCGGTCCGTCCTCGATGGTCGCGAACCATCGCCGACAGCGTCGGTCAGCGTCCCCATCTCGACGACAGTCTCACTGATGTCGATTCTGCCGCGCGAGAGTGGGGTCCGACGGCATGCGCGGTACCCGAGGCTTTGCGGGTTGCCAGGCCCGCCGCCCTCGGAACCGCGCCCGGAATGGTGAGGTGAGTCGGCGCTTCAGTCGAGTCCGACCGGGGAGCGCGCGTGCCCGGCTACTGCAGCATTCCCCTGACCAGCGTGCTCGCCTTGCCGACGTCGATGCGCCCGGCGTAGCGCGCCTTCAGCGCCTGCATGCACTTGCCCATATCGCGCAGCCCGTTGGCGCCGGTCGCCTTGATCGCCTCGGCGCACACCGACTGCATCTCGGCTTCGCCGAGCTGCTCGGGCAGGAACTCCTTGATGATGGCGATCTCTTCGCGCTCCTGCTCGGCGAGGTCGAGCCGGTGGCCTTCTTCGAACAGGCGGGCCGATTCCAGACGCTGCCTGATCATCTTCAACAGGAGCGCGCCGATCTCGTCGACGCCGACCGGGTCCTTGCCAGCGCCGCGGGCCGCGATGTCGCGATCCTTAAGAGCGGCGTTGACCAGCCTGAGGGTCGCGATGCGCCGTTTGTCGTGGGCGCGCATCGCGTCTTTGAGAGAAGCGTTGATGGTTTCACGCATGGCCTGTCCCGGTTGTCAGCAAAGGCAAGAGCAAAGCCTCGCCGATTCGGCGTTCAACTTTGGTTAACGATATAAGGTTTTGAATTTGTGGTGCTTTTCGGAATCCACCGCTCGTTGACGCCACCCTGTCCCGTCGCCTAGTTTCGCCCGCCCCTCAAGGCGCGGCAGCGTCCTTCCGCGATCTTCGGGCGGCGTATATGGTCCGAACGGTCGAGGAAATCAAGATGGCCGGCTGGAGCGACCCGGAACCGACGGCGCTGCTTGTGCTCGCCGACGGCACGACGATCGAGGGCCACGGCATCGGCGCGGAAGGACGCGCCCCGGGCGAGGTCTGCTTCAACACCGCCATGACCGGCTACCAGGAGATCCTGACCGATCCCTCTTATGCCGGGCAGATCATCACCTTCACCTTCCCCCACATCGGCAACGTCGGCGTCAACGACGAGGACATCGAGACGGTCAACCTGGCGGCCGCTTCGGCCGTGCGCGGCTGCGTGCTCAAGACCGACATCAGTCAGGCGTCGAACTACCGCGCCACCCGCCACCTCGACGCCTGGCTCAAGGCGCGCGGCATCATCGGCATCGCCGGGGTGGACACCCGCGCACTGACGGGCCTGATCCGCGAGAAGGGCATGCCGAACGCCGTCATCGTCCACGATCCCGCCGGAGCCTTCGACCGCGGAGCGCTGCTCGCCGCAGCGCGCGCCTGGCCGGGTCTCGTCGGCATGGACCTCGCCAAAGAGGTTACCGCCGGGCAGACCTACATCTGGGACGAGACCTCGTGGGTGTGGGGCAAGGGCTACGGCCGGCTCGAAAAACCGCGCCATCACGTGGTCGCCGTCGACTACGGCATCAAGCGCAACATCCTGAGGCTCTTGGCCGACCACGGCTGCCGGGTGACCGTTCTGCCGGCGACGGCGACGGCTGAGGACATCCTCGCCCACCGGCCGGACGGGGTGTTCCTGTCCAACGGCCCCGGCGACCCGGCGGCGACCGGGGAATACGCCGTGCCGGCGATCCGCGGCGTCGTCCAATCGGGGACGCCGCTCTTCGGCATCTGCCTCGGCCACCAGATGCTGGGGATCGCGCTCGGCGGCAAGACGGTGAAGATGCACCAGGGCCACCACGGCGCCAACCATCCGGTCAAGGACCTCCTGACCGGCAAGGTCGAGATCACCGCGATGAACCACGGCTTCGCGGTCGACTCGAAGTCGCTGCCCGAGGGGGTTGAGGAGACTCACGTTTCGCTGTTCGACGGCTCGAACTGCGGGCTCAGGCTCAAGGGCAACCCGGTGTTCAGCGTTCAGTACCACCCGGAGGCTTCGCCCGGCCCCCGCGACAGCCGCTACCTCTTCCGCCGGTTCATCGCGATGATGGAGGGGAAGCGGGCGGGCAGTGGCGCCTGAGAGTTTGCGCCGGTAGAACGTCGCGGGCCTGGCTTTGACTATTCCTTGCCCGCTCCCGCCGCCGCCTCGGCCTCCCCGCCTCCCGCCTTCCGGATCAGGGTCGCCAGTTCCTGCGTTCGGATCTGGTCGAGCTTCTCGTGCAGCGCCGCGATCTCGATCTCGGCCTTGAGGTTGACCTCGTAGTCGTGGGTGGCCATCAGCCGGTCGCGCACCGCGGCGCGGTTCTGCGACATGAGGATCACCGGCGCCTGGATGGCGGCGAGCGTCGACAGCAGGAGGTTGAGGAGGATGTAGGGGAACGGGTCGAAGGCACGCGACGCCAGCACGACCGAGTTGATCGCCGTCCACAGGGCGAGCACCACGCCGAAGGCGATGATGAAGCCCCACGAGCCGCCGATTTCCGCGACGCGGTCGGCAAGACGCTGTTCGAAGGTGAGATCGCGGCGAAACTCCAGCCCGACGTTCCGCGAGACCGCCAGGCGCCTGACCGCGCGCTCGATGACCGCCTTCTCGTGCGGCTTGAGTTCGCCCTCGTCCATGTCGAGAAGCTGTTTTGCCAGGTCGGCGATCGTGGTGCTGGTCATCCCGGTCTCTCCTGTCTGGCGCCGCGGCGTGGCGATATCGGTGAGAATCGGCGAGAATCGGCGCCCGTTTACCGGCCCGACCGACGCGTACCAAGTCGTCGCCTGATCAGAAGGGACCGGTCGCCGGCGCCAACGCTGGGGCGGTCCATCCCGTTTACCATCGGGAATTAAAGACTTGCTTGGCGACGCGGTCAGTTGCACTAAATTTGTGCAACGAAAAGCATTCGACTGTCATGATTCTGTCACGTCCCGCCGATTTCGGCCATTGAGCATCTGATCGCTTAGCTCGCCCACGGCGCTGATCGGCTTGGATTTGTGCAACCGAAAGCATCGACCGTCATGAATCTGTCACTTCCAGCCGACGTCGGCGTCATCACATTCAACATCGGCGCCGCGTGGCTCGCCGGCGCGCTGATCGGCCTGGAGCGGAGTTATCACGGACGCCCGGCCGGTTTTCGCACCCATGCCCTCGTCTGCCTCGCGTCCGCCCTGCTGATGGTGATGACGAACTTCGAGATGGACTGGCTGGGGGCACTGCCGCTTGAAACGGTGCGTACCGATCCGACGCGTATGGCCCAGGGCATCATGACCGGCATCGGCTTCCTCGGCGCCGGCGTCATCTTCAAGGAAGGCCTGA
>JBBDMC010000195.1:0-11934 GCA_040878485.1 Bauldia sp.
ACTCGTTCAACATCATCCGGCTGGCGGCGGTGATCTCGATCATCACCGCCGGTCTTCTCTACTTCTCGATCAACCGGCTTCTGGTCCGGCCGATGAGGCGCCTGACCGCCAACATGGTCGCCTTCTCAGCGGCGCCCGAGGACGCCGCCCGTATCATCCAGCCGAGCGGACGCCGCGACGAGATCGGGATCGCCGAGGAGCATCTCGCCGCCATGCAGCACGAACTGCAGGGGACGCTTCGCGAGCAGCGCCACCTCGCCGACCTTGGTCTTGCGGTCGCCAAGATCAATCACGATCTCCGTAACATGCTGGCCGCCGCCCAGCTTTTCTCCGATCGCCTCGGCAGCTTGCCCGATCCGAACGTCCAGCGTTTCGCCCCTAAGCTGATCGACGCCCTCGATCGGGCGATAGCCTATTGCCAGACGACGCTCGCCTATGGTCGCGCTCGCGAAGCCTCGCCGGCCCGCCGGCTGCTCGCTTTGCGTCGCCTGGTCGACGATGTCGCCGACGTTCTTGGCCTCGTCGGCCACGCGACCATCGCTTGGGAGAACCGGGTGCCGGAGGACCTCGAGATCGACGCCGACCCCGACCAACTCTTCCGCGTCCTCGTCAACCTCTGCCGCAACGCCATCCAGGCGCTCGACACCGACCTCGGCCCGGCGGTCGTCCGCCGGCTGGCGATCTCGGCCACGCGCGAGGGCAAGTCGGTCTCCATCACCGTCGCCGACACCGGACCCGGTGTTCCGGGCAAAGCACGCGCCCAACTGTTCCGCGCCTTCTCAGGGGCGGCAAGGCCGGGCGGCACCGGCTTGGGCCTCGCCATCGCTGCCGAGCTGGTCGGCGCCCACGGCGGCAGGCTTACCCTCGTCGAGCACCGCGGCCCCGGCGCCACCTTCATGATCGTCATACCGGATCGATCCGGAGAGGGTGGCCGCAACGGGATGGCGTAGGCCGCCGCCGGTGTCAGGCTTGCAATCGCCGACTCCCATAGAGTAGCTATGCCGCCGCCGTCGGGCCGCGAGCAAGACGCGGCAGACGCAGTGTTGGCGCCCGTAGCTCAGCTGGATAGAGCATCAGACTACGAATCTGAGGGTCGGGAGTTCGAATCTCTCCGGGCGCGCCAATCAGGCAATTTTCCCCACCCATTCGTTGTGCCCACCCGCCCCGCCGATCTCGGTCGTGGGCCGCGCCCGATCGCTATCATCGGCCGGACATCAGGGTGTAAGGTCGCGTCTCCTGCAATCCGATTGCAGAAACGCGTCTCCTGCAATCCGATTGCAGAAAGAAGAAAACTTCAAGGGAGGGAACAATGAAGAGGACGCGCATTCGGTGGCGCGCTGGGGCGGCGCCGGCCATGGCCGCAGCCTGTCTTGCCCTGGCGACCGGCCCGGCTCTAGCGGCCGACGCCAAGGAAATGATGCTTCGCGTGCTCGGCACCGACCAGAATGTCGGGCCGGTGCTGGAGGAATCCTTCAGGCGCGCCGCGCTCGATATGACGCCGGCGCAGCGCGAGCTCGCCCTCAAGTGCTTCAAGGACTCGGTCTGCGAGACCGGCCAGGGCGATCTCACCGTCGGCCTCGCCGACGGCTTCGGCGAGAACGTCTGGCGCCAAGTAGCCAAGATGGAATTCATCGCCCAGGCGCTGACCTATCCCAACATCAAGAAGATCATCTACACCTCGGCGCGGTTTGACACGCCCACCGCCATCTCCGACATGCGCAGCATGGTCGCTCAGGACGTCGACGTGATCGTCACCTTCCCTGATGCCGGCCCGGCTCTCTTGCCGACCATCAAGGAGGCCACCGAACAGGGCATCCTGGTCGTCCCCCACAACGGCGGCTACGTCGGCGGCGAAGCCGGCAAGGACTTCCTGACCGTGGTCGCCGAGGATCTGTGCGAACTCGGCCGGCAGTTCGTCCGGCGGGTCGAGGAGAACGCCACCAAGGATCCGATGGGAATCGTCGAGCTCGGCGGGACCCCGGGCAATGGGCTGAGCGCTGCCTGGCAGAAATGCTCGGAGGAGGAGATCGCCAAGAACCCCAAGCTCAAGCTGCTCGGCAAGGCCGACACCAACTGGACGCAGGAAGGATCGTTCCAGGCGTTCACCGGCTTCCTCGCCCAGGGCGCCAGCATCGATGCGGTGCTATTCGAATACGCCGACGGATTCCGCGGCGGCCTCAGGGCGCTGGAAGCCGCCAACAAGGAGCCCAACCTGATCGCCGCGCTGAGAACCGACGAACAAGGCGTGTTCTGCGACTGGGAGAAGCTCAACGATCCCGACTTCAAGATCTTCTACGCCTCCAGCCAGCAGTATCAGACGCGCATCGCGCTGACCGCCGCGATGATGAAGCTCGACGGCGCCGACGTCCCGCCCAGCGTCAACGTGCCGTTCACGATGCACTCTGTCGTGAAGGGCCTGTGCAACCTCGACCTGCCGGAGGAGCTGCCGATTTCAGCGCTGCTCGACGTCGACATGCTGAGGGCGATGTACCCGAAATAGCTCGGTTGGCGACGTGACTTCATGCCCGGGACGGGCGAGGCGCTCGCCGCGCCCGTCCCCGAGGGCCGGGGGCTGGCTTGATGGCCGCAAGCGCACTCAGACTCTCGAACATATCGAAACGATACCCTGGCGTTCAGGCACTGAACGACGTCGACTTTGAGTGTCGGCCGGGCGAAATCCACGCGATCGTCGGCGAGAACGGTTCGGGCAAGAGTACGCTGCTCGGGATCGCTAGCGGGGCGGTGGTCTCTGACGGCGGCGGCATCGAGATCATGGGGCAGGTGCTGTCGGCCGCCGATCCGCTGCTTGCCCGCCGCTTGGGTCTGGCGACGGTCTATCAGGACGATTCGCTGGTACGCGAGCTGACCGTCGCCGAGAACCTCTATCTCGGCGCCGCCGAACCCTGGGTGTCGGCTTCCGGCAAGCGGGCTTGGGCCGAGCGGCAACTCGCGCCCTACGGGTTGGGTATCTCGGCGGACGATTTCGTTGGTGCGCTGTCGCCGGCCGAGCGGCAGTTCCTCGAAATCGTCAAGGCGCTGATTTCCGCGCCGAAGGTCCTGCTGCTTGACGAGCCAACCTCGTCGCTCGACCTCAACGGCGTCGAGAAGCTCGCCGGCATGGTCCGCCGCCTGAAGGCGTCGGGTACCGCTGTTGTCTACGTCAGTCATCGTCTCCCCGAGGTCCTGGCCCTCGCCGACCGCGTCACCATTCTGCGTGACGGCGAGGAGCAGGGCAGTTACGACGTCGGCGCCGGACTGTCCGAGGCGGACCTCATCGCCCTCATGGTCGGCCGTCCGATCGCGACGGAATTCCCGCCGCGCGGCGACGTCGATGAAACCGACGTCGCGTTCTGGGCCAGCGGCCTCAGCGGCGCCCGGTTCCGCGACGTCACCTTTCACGTTCACCGCGGCGAGATTCTCGGCTTCGCCGGCGCCGAGGGTAACGGCCAGCGCGAGGCGCTACGCGCCCTCGGCGGCCTCGAGATAGCCAACGGCGATGTTTTTTGCGACGGCAAGCCGATCGGCATCGGCAATCCGCGCCAAGCGCTCGCCGCCGGTGTGTTGTTGCTCAGCGCCGACCGCTCGCAGGAATCGGTGTTCCCCGCCCTCGGCGTGCGCGAGAACATGACCCTTCAGGTGCTCGAGGAATTCGCCGCCAACGGGCTCGTTTCGGCGCGCAAGGAGGGGGCCCGAGCAAGGCAGCTCGCCGACGAGCTCGGCGTCGTAGCAGCCTCGCTCGACCAGGCGATGAGCGGCCTTTCCGGCGGCAACCAGCAGAAGACCGTGCTTGGCCGAAGCTTCCTTTACGGCGCCAAGGTTCTCTTGATCGACGAGCCGACACAAGGCGTTGATGCCAAGGCCCGCTTCGACATCTACCGGGCGATCCGGGCCAAGGCCGATCAAGGAACGACCTGCATCATCAATTCGTCCGATGCGCTTGAGCTTGCCGGCTTGTGCGACCGAGTGGTGGTCTTCTCCCGCGGCCGCATCATCCGCCGGCTGAGCGGGGCCGCCGTCCGCGAAGAGACAATCGTCTCGTCATTTCTTGCATCGCGGGCGGTCAGCGCGTCGGACGAAGTGACCGCCGCCGCTCCGCCCCGCCGCAGACCGTCGCCGTGGGCGCGCCTTCTCGCCGCCCGGGCGAGCGGCCAGTGGTGGGTGCCGCTCGCCTTCCTCCTCGGCCTCATCGTGGTGGTCGGCGCCTACGCCGCGTCGCAGAGGATCGGGTTCCTCAAACCCGTGAACATCCGGCACATCTTGCTGGCGACCGCCCCCCTGGCGCTGGTCACCATGGCCCAATTCAACGTTCTGATGGTGCGCGGATTCGACATCTCGGTCGGTCCGCTGATGAGCTTCACCGTGGTCCTTGCCTCGTTCGTGATCGCCTTCGAAATGGGGCCCTGGCCCATCGTGCTCGGGGTCGCTCTGTGCGTCGCCGCCGGGATTGCCGCCGGGGCGGTCAATGGCGCCCTGGTGCGTGGCGCCGGTGTCAATCCGGTGATCACCACGATAGCGACGTGGAGCATCCTCCAAGGTTTTGCGCTCTATGGGCGCCCGGCCCCGGGCGGCATGATCAGCCAGGAGTTTCTGTCGCTGCTGACCACGCGCATCGGCTTCGTCCCGGTTTCGGCTTTCCTCATCCTGGCTCTGGCGATCGCCGGCGACGTCTGGCTCTATCGCACCGGAAGCGGGTTGCGTCTCAGGGCGGTCGGCTTCCGCGAGCAGGCGGCCAAACGCAACGGCGTGCGCACCACCGCCGTTCACGTTCGCGCCTATCTGCTGTCGGGCTTGCTGGCGACGCTCGCCGGACTGTTTCTCGCCGCCGAGGTCGGCGTCGGGGCCGCCACCGTCGCCACGAGCTTCACGCTGACCAGCATCGCCGCCGCGGTGCTTGGCGGCGCCGCCCTCAGCGGCGGCCGCGGATCGTTCGTGGGCGCCCTGCTCGGCGCCCTGTTCTTCACCCTGACGCTCAATGTCGTCACGCTCCTCCGCCTCAACACGGCCGTCAACGTCATCGCCAGCGGCGCCCTGACGCTGCTCGCCGTGTTCCTCTATTCGGGCTGGGAACCGATCGCCTGGTTGACCAATCGCATCCGGCAGGCATTTCCGGCGTGCGCGGTGCCGTCTTCATGACGTCGGCCGGGGCTCACGCGACGACGGCGATCGACCGGACCATCGCGGCGACGCGTGCGGCGTTCGGCCCCGGCCGGATCGAGATTCGCTTCGCGGCGATCTGGTTTGCGTTGGCGGCGCTGCTCATCTTCAGTGCGATCTGGGCGCCGGGCAGCCTGCGCCCCGACACCCTCCTCGCCGTCATCCCATTCGCCGCATTCCTGACCATCACGGCGATGGGCCAATCGATCCTGCTCATGTCACGCGGCATCGACCTGTCGGTTCCGGCGATCATCACGCTGTCGAGCACCGTCCTTCTTGGCTTCTCGGGTGGCAGCGACGGCGCCCTCTTCGTCGGCCTCGTGGCCGCGCTGATCTGCGCCACCACCGTCGGATTGATCAACGGAATCCTGGTTGGCGTCATCAAGCTGAACGCGCTGATCGTCACGCTGGCCGTCGGCGCGATCGCCTCCGGCGCGACCCAGTGGTTCCGGCAGGAGCTGCCGCCGGAATCGCGAGTGCCGCCGCTGCTTGCCGACTTCGGCGATGTCAGGCTTCTTGGCGTCAACGCCGCGGTCTGGGTCGCCGCCATTCTGGTCGCGGCGCTCACGATCGTCCTGCGCAAGACGACGGTCGGCCGCCGGTTCTCGGCGGCCGGCGCCAATCCGCGTGCCGCTTGGGTTGCCGGCATCAATCTGCCGGCTCATCAGATCGCCGCTTACGGGGTCGCCGGTTTTCTGTACGGGGTCGCCGGCATCCTCTTGTCGGCCTTCATCCGCAACCCGACGCTCAGCGTCGGCAACGACTATCTTCTTGCTCCGATTGCCGCGGCGGTGCTCGGCGGCACCGCCATCACCGGCGGCATCTCCAGCATGGTCGCCGTTGCCGGCGCCGCGTTGTTCCTGACCCAACTCGGTCAGATGCTGAAGGTGCTCGGCCTATCGAGCGCGATTCAGCTTGTCGTCCAGGGCATCGCCATCGCCCTCGGCATGGCACTGGCCGAGGGCAGGTGGATGCGTCTTGGGCGAAGGGAGTAGGTTCGCGAGGCGCCCGCCGCCACGGAGCCGGCGTTTTTGTCGTATACTGGGCGGCCATGAACGATACAGAATCGCTGTTTTCGGTCCTCCGCCGCACCGCCGAGCCGGATATCGTCGCCGCCATCGAGGAACTCGTTGCCACGGGCCCGGACCGCGGCCTCAACCGCATCAACGTCCTCGCCTTTGCCAAGAAGCGCGGTCTCGACGAGGACGCTGTCATCGCCGCTTTCCTTCATGCCGCGCGCCTCGGCATTTTCGAGATGTCGTGGAACGTGCTTTGCCCCGGTTGCGGCGGCGTGCTCGGCGCCAACGCCAGCCTGAAGGGCGTCCACGAAGACGTCTACACCTGTCGCCTGTGCGCCGCCGGCTACGAGCCGACGCTCGACGAGATGGTCGAGGTCGCCTTCACCGTCAGCCCCCGTGTCCGCCGCATCGCCGCTCACGATCCGAATACCCTGCCGCCGTTTGAGTATTTCCGGCAAATGTTCTGGAGTTCCGGCGTCGACCTGCCTGACGAGGGGTTGGATGAGGAAATGGCCGACGCCACGCTCGATATCCTCGAGTTGCCTGCTGGCCAAAAGGCCTTCCTGACCGTCCTCCTGCCCGAGGGCGAGATCGCCTGCTTCGAGCCGGTCACGCACTCCGCCCACTTCATCACGGTGTCCGGCGAGCCGACCCGTGAACGCCAGAGCCTGACGATCACCTACAACGAGCTCAGCCCGCCTGGCGGCGTCTACCAGATGCGCCCGGGCCCGCTCCGCATCGCCCTCGAGAACCAGGCCGCTGTCCGCGTCATTCCCTCGATCTGGGTGCGCAACGAAAGGATGTACGCGATCATCAGCCGCCGGCGGCCGTTCCTCACCGCCAAGCGCCTCCTGTCGAACCAGACCTTTCGCGACCTCTATCGCACCGAGATCCTCGACATCGACCAGCGCCTGCGCATCCTCAGCCTGACGTTCCTGTTCACCGATCTCAAGGGCTCGACCGAGTTCTACGAGCGCGTCGGCGACCTTGCCGCGTACGACCTCGTGCGCTCGCATTTTCACGTGCTGCACGACATCGTTGCCGACGAATCGGGCGCCGTGGTCAAGACCATCGGCGACGCCGTGATGGCGACGTTCGCCACGCCCGATCACGCCGTCGCCGCGGCGCTCAAGATGCGCGACGGCATGATGAGCCTCAACGAGGAGCGCGGCCACGAAGACCTGCTGCTCAAGATCGGCATCCATGAGGGCCCGTGCCTGGCGGTCAACCTCAACGACCGCCAGGACTATTTCGGCCAGACCGTGAACATCGCCTCGCGCGTCCAGAATCTCGCGCAATCGCGCTCGATCTTCGCCACCGAGCCGGTGGTCGATTACCCGGAGTCCGCCGCGCTTCTGAAGCTGCACGGCCTGATGCCAACGCCGCAGCAGATTCAACTCAGGGGCGTGACGGAGAAGGTGAAGATCTACGAGATTCCGTAAGGGACGGGCCACGGCGGTGTTATTTCCGGATAATCAGGTTGAGAAAATTGACGATCTGTGGAGAAAGATCACAGTCTCTCATGTAGATACCGCAAATCAGAGTCAGGATTGACTTATTGAGATTCGCGATACCTTTGTGAAAGCTTACTTGACCTTTTGGCAACGGCACTGCTCGCACAAACGCATGCACTTGCAGGGTTGCGGATTTGTGGTTAAGTTCTCGCAACGGTGTGTGACCTGTGGAGCGGCGGCCGAACGGAGTGCGGCTCGAATGAGCAGACTGAGTCGATTTTCTCAACGCGCGCTGACCGCCAGTCTCTTGCTGGTAATGGCAAGTGGGGCAGCTCTTGCCAATACGGTCACGATCGTCTGGAACACCGACCCACCCGGGGGCGGCGATCTTGGGATCGGCGCCCCAGCAGGGGATGCCGCCGGCAATACATTGTTGGGGTATTACTGCGTTCCGACCTGTCTGCTTGAAGGCACTACCGAGAACGCCGGCTTGGCGACAGGGTTCGGTCTTAGCCCCTCAAGTGAGGGTGACACGGCGACCGCGTTTAACACGGTTTTGGACCCCGATGGTACCTTCACGGCAGCCGATGTCCTGCGCTACAACCTTGTCGATGGTGTTGACGACAAAGAGGATTTCACCTTCGATATCTACACCCTCTACTTCTCGCTGAAGGTTGGTTCGATAACAGCTTTCTTCCAGAACACGTCTGGCGGAGCGCTTCAGATCCACTACACTCAGAGTACTGCTACGGGCAACAAGGGACAGGGGCTAAGTCACTACGATCAGATCGGCGACCGCTTTTCGGAGGTCCTGCCGCCATCCGAAGTCCCTCTCCCCGCAGCGCTGCCGCTGCTCGGCTCGGCGCTGGCTGGCGCGGGTCTCCTCGGCTGGAGGAAGCGCCGCAAGGCCGCCTGACGCGCGCCCACCGTCTGTGACTTCGAAGGAGCAGGCTCACGCCTGCCCTTGACGTTCGCGCCGACCCACCCGTTCGGTTCCCAATCCCGCCGTTATCGGCTAGGTAGCTCAGGTCATCGACCGTCGGCGGCCCGATTCCATCCGTGATCATTCCCGTAATCCTCTGCGGCGGCGCAGGCACCCGCCTGTGGCCGGCCTCGCGCGCCGATTCGCCGAAGCCGTTCCTGCCTCTGGTCGACGGAAACTCGACGTTTGCGCTGACCCTGTCACGCCTCGCCGGCAGTACGATGTTCGGCCCGATTGTCGTCGTCGCCAGCGCCGCCCATCGTCATCTGGTCGACGAGGCGGTGGGCCGTGCCGACGTGACCGCGACCGTCTTGCTTGAGCCGGTGCCGCGCGACACCGCCCCGGCGATTGCTGCGGCTGCCGCCTTCGTCGCCGACGCCGCCCCGAATGCGACCCTCCTCGTTCTCCCCGCCGACCATGTGGTTCGCGACGCCGCCGCCTTCGCGGCAACCGTCGCGTCGGCGATTGCCGCGGCCGAGGCCGGGCGTATCGTCGTCTTCGGCGTCAGGCCCGACCGGCCGGCGACCGGCTACGGCTATATCAAGCCGGGCGCCGCGATCACCGGCCTCGACGCCATGGCGGTCGACGGCTTCATCGAAAAGCCCGACGCGGCGAGGGCGGCCGAGTTCGTCGCTGCCGGGTACTTGTGGAACGGCGGCATGTTCCTGATGCGCGCCTCGACCGCGCTCGCCGAGATCGGCAGGCGCGACGAAGCGATCGTCACCGCTGCAAGAGCCGCCGTCGCGGGCGCCACCGCCGATGGCGGAGCGCTCTGTCTGGCGGCTGAGCCGTTTGTCGCAGCGCCGGCGATTTCGTTCGACTACGCGGTCATGGAGAAGACCGCTGCCGCGGTCGTCGTCGAGGCCGGCTTCGACTGGTCGGATATCGGAACCTGGGCGGCGGTCTGGGACGCAGCCGAAAAAGACGAGGCCGGCAACGCTGCGACCGGAGACGCCGTACTCGTCGAGACTCGCGGCTCCTTGGTCAGCACCACGCGGCCAAAGGTCGGCGTCGTTGGCCTCGCCGACTTGGTCGTCGTCGCCAGCGACGACGCGGTGCTCGTCACCACCCGCGAACACGCCGATCAGGTGAAGGAACTGGTCGCAGCCATCGAGACCGCGCCGGAAGCGGTGGTCGGCGACTTCGCCCGCCACTACCGGCCGTGGGGTCACTACCAGTCGCTGGACCTCGGTGAGCGCCATCAGGTCAAGCGCATCGTCGTCAATCCGGGCGAGCGCCTGTCGTTGCAGAAGCATGCCCACCGCGCCGAGCACTGGACGGTGGTCGAGGGCGTCGCCGAAGTGACCGTCGGCATGGAGGCGAGCGCGCTCGAGACGAACGCGGTAAGCGCGGGCGAGCACGTCCACATCCCGCAGGGCGCCATCCACCGCCTGGCCAACCGCGGCACGATGCCGATGACCCTGATCGAGGTCCAGGTCGGCGACTACCTCGGCGAGGACGACATCGTCCGCCTGGAGGACGATTACGGGCGCGAAGAGGGCTAGCCGGAGCCCATTTACTCCACGACGACGGTCGGCTCTTGCGCCCGGTAGTAGTCGAGGATGCCGCCTTCTTCGAGCTTCGTGTCGACGTACATCTTGACCTCATCGTCGACCGGCGTTCGGTTGGCGTTGGCTGCGGCATTGAGCGCGTCGGTAGCGGCGCTCCCCGCGTCGGCGAGGGTCTGTTCGGCGTCGATCAGCGTCTGGTTAGCGTCGTCATAGGCCAACTGGGCGGCGTCGAGAGCCGCAGCGTCAGCCAGTGCCTGGTCGATGGCCGCGATCTCCGCGTCGTAAGCAGCCAGCTCGTCCGGAGTGTACGCGCTGGTATCGGTGAGGAGCAGCGCGTCCTTGCCGGCCTGTAGGGTCGCCGATGATGTATCGACATACCCATAGACGTCCGTGAGCACTGTGACGGCTGCCGCGTAGGCATCAGTCGCCTCGCTCAGCGTGAGCGATGCGGCCTCGACGGCCTCTTGCGCTGCGTCCCGCGCCGCCGCCGCCCCCTCGACAACGACCACTGCCATGGCGTAGGCGGCGATGCGCCCGACCCTTGAGTTCGCGCTGGCCTGGATGAACGCCTGCAGATTGGCGTTGACCGCGTGCAAGCCGGCGACCTTGGCGTCCAGTCCCTGCGCTTTCGCGGCCTTGTCGACCGCCGGTGCCGACGCCTTTGCACCCGTTACCAACGACGAATCAGAGGGCTTGTTTTGCCCGGGGGCGCTGGCTGACTTGCCGGGACTGGTGCTCGACTGGCTGGTCGCCCCGCCACCATTTCCATTGCCGTTCCCGCCTCCATTTCCATTCCCGTTGCCGCCACCGTTGCCGTCTTTGGCAAGCGCCGGCTGTGGGCCGAGGAAATCGAAGGTCGTGGGCCCGGCGCCGGCCAGAACGAGGGCACATCCGGCAATGCCGGCGACAATCAGATTGCGGGGCGTAAACATCGCGGTCGTGCTCCAGCAAGACGAGACCGCCCCAATCTGCCCGCCACTGTCACAACCGCCGCTTATTCCCGGCATGGTCATTTGATTAAAGCTTGAGTGGTTGCCACCGACCGCGCCGCGCCCGGTGCTTGCCGGGCTTGTCTGGTTGCTGCCGACCCACGTACAACGTTTCCCTGCTCTGGAACTGCGAGGCGACCATGGAACTTCCCGGATCGACCTATCTCTTCAACCTGTCGCTCCATCACTTTCGCGGCTGTGTCCGCGCTGGTGATGCTCGTTCGCCAGACCATGGGCGGCGGCTGTCTAACTTCGACGTCTAATCTCTCGTCGCTCTTCGGCGACAAGCCAGGCGACGACTGGGACCCGAAACGCGGCTGAGCCGCACGTTTACTTGCGCTTGACGCTTTTCTAGGAATTTGTCCAAATGATCAAAGAGTAACGCGCCCGCGAAGGGGAGTTCCGTGGCGGTCGACAGAGTGCCTGACATCGCCGCCGGGCGGCTGCCGCCCGAGGACTATGTCGCTAACTTCGGCGACCTCCACCCGCCGCTTGATCGTCATCAGGCGGTGGTCGAGGCCGACCGCTGCTACTTCTGCTACGACGCGCCGTGCATCGCCGCCTGCCCGACCGGAATCGACATCCCGATGTTCATCCGCGAGATCCTGACCGACAATCCCAAGGGCGCTGCCGAGACGATCCTATCGGCCAACATCCTCGGCGGCATGTGCGCCCGCGTCTGCCCGACCGAGACGCTGTGCGAGGCGGCCTGCGTCCGCCAGGCGGCGGAGGGCAAGCCGGTGCGCATCGGCCAACTCCAGCGCTACGCCACCGACGCCCTGATGGCGGCCGGCGATCATCCATTCGAGCGCGCCCGGCCGACCG
>JBBDMC010000196.1:0-11874 GCA_040878485.1 Bauldia sp.
CGGCTGAAGCGGATCGCCGCCGGCACCGCGCGGTCATGGCGGCGATCGGACGAGGCCGGCCTGATGGCGACGCTCCGTCGCGCCCGCCAGGAGGTTGCGTTGGTCGCGGCGCTCGCCGACCTCGGTGGCGTCATGGACGTGGTCAGGGTGACCGCGGCACTGACCGCCTTCGCCGGCGCCGCCGTTGGAGCGGCGGTCAACTTCCTCCTCGCTGAGGCGGCGGCAGCCGGCAAGCTCGCCCTCGCCGATCCGAAGAAGCCGGGCGATGGGTCTGGCTGGATCGTTCTCGGCATGGGCAAGTTCGGCGCCGGCGAGCTCAACTATTCGAGCGACATCGACTTGATCGTCCTCTTCGATGCCGACGCTGCCCGCCTGCCGGCGGGCGAGGCGCCGCAGGAGTTCTTCGTCCGCCTGACCAGGCGGCTGGTCGCCATGCTCCAGGAGCGGACGGCCGACGGTTACGTCTTTCGCACCGACTTGCGGCTCCGGCCCGACCCCGGCGCCACGGCCATCGCGATCTCGACCGAGGCGGCACTCCAGTATTACGAGAGCCTCGGCCAGAACTGGGAGCGCGCCGCCCTGATCAAGGCGCGGCCGGTTGCCGGCGACCTGAGGGCAGGGGAGGCATTCCTCTCGGCGCTCGTCCCCTACCTCTGGCGCAGGTATCTCGACTACGCCGCCATCGCCGACATCCATTCGATCAAGCGCCAGATCCACGACCATCGCGGCCACGCCGAGGTGACCGTCGCCGGCCACAACATCAAGCTCGGCCGCGGCGGCATCCGCGAGATCGAGTTCTTCGTCCAGACCCAGCAGCTGATCGCCGGCGGTCGCCACGCCGAGTTGCGCGGCCGCCGCACCCTCGACATGCTTGCCGCGCTCGCCGACGGCGGCTGGATCGACCTGGCCACCCGCGAGTCCCTCTCCGCCGCCTACCTCAGTCTGCGCGAGATCGAGCACTCGTTGCAGATGGTCGCCGACGCTCAGACCCATACGCTGCCCGAGGACGATGAGGGCCTGAAGACGATCGCCCACATGGCCGGCCACCGCGACGCCAGGTCGTTCGGCAGGGCCGTGGTCAAGACCCTGACCAGTGTTCGCGACCGCTACGCCGACCTCTTCGAGCAGGCGGAGCCGCTCACCTCGGCGGTCGGCAGCCTGGTCTTCACCGGCGACGCCGACGACCCCGACACGCTCGCCACCCTCTCCCGTCTCGGCTACCGCAGGCCGGCCGAGGTCACCCGCGCCGTGCGCGGCTGGCACTTCGGCCGCTATCCGGCGACCCGCTCGGCCTCTGCCCGCGAGCGGCTGACCGAGTTCGTCCCCATCCTCATTGACGCGCTCGCCGGGACCGAAAACGCCGACGCCGCGTTCGCCGCCTTCGACCGGTTCCTGTCGCGCATGCCGGCCGGCGTCCAGCTGTTTTCGCTCCTGCGGTCCAATCCGCGGCTGCTCGACCTCGTCGCCATGATCCTTTCCGCCGCGCCTCGCCTCGCCGAGACGATCATTGCTCGCGCGCATGTGCTCGATGCGGTGATCGAGCCGGCCTTCTTCGACCGCCTGCCCGGCCGGCAAAGGCTCGCCGAGCGGCTGGACGCGACGCTTGCCGAGGCGCAGAGCTTCGAGGACATCCTCGACCGCTCGCGCGTCTTCGGACGCGAGCAGGCGTTCCTCGTCGGCGTCCGCGTGCTCGCCGGAACCGTTGGCTTCCGCCAGGCAGGGACCGCCTACAGCGATCTCGCCGACCTCCTGGTCGAGCGGCTGTTCGACGCCGTCCGCGGCGAGTTCGAAGCCGCCCACGGCACGATCCGCCGCGGTCAAATGGCGCTGCTCGCCATGGGCCGCCTCGGCGGCCGCGAGATGACCGCCGCCTCCGATCTCGACCTCATCCTGCTCTACGACTTCGCCGACGCCGCCTCGACGTCGAACGGCAAGCGGCCGCTGCCGCCGATGCAGTATTTCGCCCGCCTGACCCAGCGCCTGCTCGCCGCCCTTTCGGCGCCGACCGCCGAGGGAGCGCTCTACGCCGTCGACTTCCGCCTCAGGCCGTCCGGCAAATCCGGGCCGCTCGCCACCCACATCGACGCCTTCGCCGCCTACCAGGCGAAGGACGCCTGGACCTGGGAACACATGGCGCTGACCCGCGCCCGGCCGATCGCCGGCGACCGGCGCCTGGTCGCCCGCGCCCGCGACACCATCGCCGCGGCGATCAGGCGACCGCACGACCGCAACCAGGTGATCGCCGACGTCATCCAGATGCGGGCGATGGTCGAGGTGGCGAAGGGCGGCGAGGGGGCGTGGGACCTGAAGCAGGCACCGGGCGGCCTCGTCGACGTCGAATTCATCGCTCAGGCGCTCGAGCTGATCCACGCCGGCACTCGTCCCGAGATCCTGTCGACCGAGACCGAGACGGCGCTGACGGCGGCGGCGAAGGCCGGGCTGCTGCCGGCCAACGAGGCGGACATCCTGCTGCCGGCATGGCGCCTCTACCAGTCGTTGATCCAGATTCTGAGGCTTTGCGTCGAGGGCGTGTTCGATCCGCAAGCGGCGCCGCGCGGGCTGCTCGACCGGTTGGTCGAAGCGGGCGAGCTTCCCGATTTCGCCACCCTCGACGCCCATGTCAGGGACACCGAGGCGGCGGTGAGGGGGTCGTTCGAGCGGCTGATCGGAAGGGTGGTGCAACCGCCTTGAACCCGTTGCCCCTGTCATCTCTGGTCAGCGGACCCTGGGAAAGCGAGCACTGGCTTGCCAGCCGCGACGCATACGCCTATATAGGCGCACTAACAGAGCGATTCGGTGCCGAGGATCGAGACCAACCGGGGAAGGGTCGTCGCCCGCCTGATGCGAGACGGCTGGCAACTCGTCCGTCACGGCAGCCGGCATGACGTGTACCGCCGACCCGGGCATCGCGGAACGATCGTGGTCCCGCGGCATCGGGAGCTTTCTCCCGGCGTCGCCCGCACCGTAGCAACGGCAGCCGGATGGCTCGGCCGGGCAAGCGACAGGAGCACATGATGCGCTACTCCGCTCTCATCGACGGACGGGCCGGCGCCTACGGCGTCGTCTTCCCCGACCTTCCGGGCTGTGCCGCCATGGGCAAGACCATTGACCAGGCGCTCAACAACGCCGCCGACGCCCTCCGCGACTGGGTTGAGCTGACCGAGGAATCCGGCGAGGCGGTTCCGCCTCCTCGCCCGGTCGACCGGCTTCGTCGCGATCCCGACGTTGCCGCCGCGCTTGCCGAAGGTGCTTTGCTGGCCGCCGTGCCGCTCCTCCGCGAGACCGGCAAGCCGGTTAAGGCCAACCTCTCGATCGATTCCGGCTTGCTTGCCACGCTCGACGACGAGGCCAAGCATCGCGAACTCACGCGCTCGGGGATGGTCGAGTGGATGGTCAAGACGATGCTCCGCGACCTCGCCTGAGCGGCGGCGGCGGGCTGGCGCGAAACGAGAACGGTATGGCGGCGATTGGCGAGCGGATCTCTTTCGACGATTTCCTGAAAGTCGACATCAGGATCGGGACGATTGTCGAGGCCGAGTTGTTTCCCGAGGCGCGCAAACCCGCCTATCGGCTCGTGATCGATTTCGGGCCGGAGATCGGCCTGAAGAAGTCGTCGGCCCAGGTCACCCTGAACTACAAGCTTGACGAGCTGCCCGGCCGCCACGTGGCGGCGGTGGTCAACTTCCCGCCGCGCCAGATCGGGCCGATGATGTCCGAGGTTCTGACCCTCGGCTTCCCCGACGAGAACGGCGAGGTGATGCTCTTCGCCCCCGACCGGAGCGTGCCGAACGGGGGGCGGCTGTACTAGCGCCCCTTGCGGCGCACGAAGACGGCGCCGTCGGGCATCGTCTTGGCTTCGACGCCGCTCATCGACAGGACCAGCCGCTTCATCGTCCCGTGGCCGTGCTTCTTGGCGGAGAAGTCGGGCATCGTCTTCCTGATGGTCTTGCCGACGATGCCGAGATGCGACCAGCCATCGGATTCGCGTGTCTCGTCGATGGCGGAAAGAATCTCGACTGTCGGAATCGGGGGCTTCGGCGCCCGCTGTTGTGCGACATGACCGGTCGCCCGTCCTGAAGGGCGGGCGCTTGGGGCCCGCGGCGGTTTGCCGACGGCCTTCGGCGGCGGTGGCGCCTTCCTCGGCGCCGGCTTCTTCTCCGCCGCCAGCAGCGTGTCGCATTCGTAGAACCGGTCGAACGCCTTTTTGTAGGCCTCCGGCGCCTTCTTGGCGCCGAAGCCGAAGACGGCCAGCGCGTTGGCGCGGATGCGCGCCGCCAGCGGCGTGAAATCGCCGTCGCTCGAGGCGATGCACACGCCGTCGAGCTGCCGGCCGTGCAGCATGTCCATGGCCTCGATGACGAGCTTCATGTCGGTGGCGTTCTTGCCGCGCGTCAGCGGCGAGACGTTGACCGGCGTCAGGTCGAAGTCGGCGATGTGCTGCTGCCAGGATTTCATCCTGCCGCTGGCGAACTGGCCGTAGATTCGGCGGACGGCGACCGCGCCATGCTTCGCCGCCTCCCGCATCATGATCGGCATGAAGGCGGCGTTGACGTTGTCGCCGTCGATGAGAAGCGCGAGCTTGGTCACGCTCGCTCGGTTGTCTGCGTTCATCGGGTCTCCCTCACGCTGGCACGGTCACGGTCACCCTGAGGCCGCCGAGCGGGCTTTTCGATAGCGTGATGTCGCCGCCGTGGCTGCGGGCGATGTCGCGGGCGATCGGCAGGCCGAGGCCGGTGCCGCTCTCGTCGAGATTGCGGGCGTTGTCGAGCCGGTAGAACGGCTTGAACACCGCCAGCTGCTCCTCGAGCGGCACGCCCGGCCCGTCGTCGTCGACGGTGATCGTCAGGCGCCCGTCGGCATGGTCGCCCTCGACCACCACGCGATCGCCGTGGCGGGCGGCGTTGCCGACCAGGTTGGCGATGCAGCGCTTGAAGCCCTGTGGCCTGACCCGGACCACCGGCTCGCCGCTGAACCCATTGGCGACGCGGTGGCCGGCAATCCGCTCGGCCTCGCAGATCTCGCCGACGAGCGTCGCCACGTCGGTCGGCACGGCGGTCTCGCCGGAGTCGCCGCGGGCGAAGGCAAGGTAGCCTTCGAGCATCCGGTTCATGTCGTCAACGTCCCGCTTCAGCGCCTCGACGTCGGCGGTCTCCTCGATCAGCGCCAGCTGAAGGCGGAAGCGGGTGAGCAGGGTCCTCAGGTCGTGGCTGACACCGGCGAGCATGGCGGTGCGCTGATCGATCTGCCGCTCGACCCGTCGGCGCATATCGTGGAACGCCGCCGTCGCCTGGCGGACCTCGCGCGCCCCGCGCGGGGCGAAGTCGGGAACCGGCCGGCCCTTGCCGAAGCTGTCGACCGCCGCGGCGAGCGTCAGGATCGGCCGAATCTGGTTGCGCAGGAAGATGATGGCGACGGCCAGCAGCACGACGCTCGCCGCACCCATCCAGGCGATGAAGATGAAGGCGCTCGGTGCGTAGCTCTGGCCGCGGCGGGCAAACACGCGCAGCACGCCGGCATCAAGCTGGATGCGGATTTCGATGACGTTGGAACGGCCGACCGTGTCGATCCAGAACGGCCGGCCGATCTGCCGGCTGATCTCCTGGCTGATCTGGCGGTCGAGCGGCGTGAAGAAGGGCTTCGGCACGGCGGCCGGCAGCGGCTCCGAAGCCAGCATGGCGATGTTGAGCCCGAGCCGGTCGTTGGCGATGCGGCTGATGGCGCCGAGGTCGGCGACCGCGGGGTCGGCGTCGATGAGATCGACCACCGCGGCCACGTCGCCGACCAGGGCGGCGGCGAGATAGGCGGTGACCTGCTGCCAGATGCGCTCCATGAAGACGAAGGCGACCAGCGCCTGCAGGACCACCACCGGCGCGATGATGATGATCAGCGAGCGGGCGTAGAGCCCCTTCGGCACGGCGGCGCGCAGCGCTCGTGCCAAGCGCCGGTAGCCGGCGCGCAGGCCGTGCCCTGGGATCGCTTGTCCGATCACCGTCATCCCGCCCGCCGCCGCTTCCCTAGCCCGCCATCGCCAGACGGTAGCCAGTACCGCGCACCGTCTGCAGATAGAGCGGATTGGCGGGGTCGGCCTCGATCTTGCGGCGCAGCCGGTTGACCTGGACGTCGACGGTGCGGGCGCCGGCCGGCCCGCCGGTGACCACCAGCCTCTCGCGCGCCACCGTCTCCCCCGGCGTTGCGGCGAAGATCGCCAGCATCTGCCGCTCGCGCTCGGTCAGGTACACCGGCTGGCCGCCGCGTCTCAGCTCGCGCCGTCCGCGGTGGAAGACGAAGGGGCCGAAACTTACCTGCTCGACCAGCGGTTCGGTCGACGGCGCGCTGCGCTTGAGGATGGCGTTGATCCTGAGCAACAGTTCGCGCGGCTCGAACGGCTTCGCCAGATAGTCGTCGGCCCCCGCCTCCAGCCCGGCGATGCGGCTCTCCGTCTCCGAGCGCGCCGTCAGCATCAGGATGGGGACGTTCATGGTGCGGCGCAGGCTCGCCACCAGCGCCATGCCGTTCTCGACCGGCATCATCACGTCGACGATCAAGAGGTCGAACGAGAGCCCGGCGAGATACCGGCGCGCCTGGGCGGCGCCGTTGGCGATGGTGACGCGGAAGCCACGGTCGCCGAGATAGCGCGACAGCAGCGAACGGATGCGCCGGTCGTCGTCGACGACCAGAAGGTGGGGCGCCTCGTCGCTGAGCGGTGTTTGCGGTGCCGGAGCGGCCACGGCGAGCTCCCGCGCTGGCCGGCTATCGCCCGATCAGGCGGGCGACCTTGGCGCGCTCGCCGGCGTCGATGATTCCGCGCAGGAACTTCTCCGCCCCGGCGCGCTCGGCGGGTGAGAGCACGGCGAGGGCGCGGCCGACGCGCCGCGCCTGCAGGTCGATCAGGCGCTTGGCCAGCGCCCGCCCCGACTCGGTCGGATAGAGCAGTCGCTGGCGCCGGTCGAGGGCGCCTGGCCGCTGCTCGATGAAGCCGTTGTCGATCAGCTGCTTGAGGACTCGGCCGAGGCTCTGCTTGGTGATCTTGAGGATGTCGAGCAGGTCGGCGACGCGGATGCCGGGGTGCCGATTGACGAAGTGGATGACCCGGTGGTGAGCCCGTCCGAAGCCGTAGCTGATGAGGGCCGCGTCGGGATCGGAGATGAAGTCGCGATAGGCGAAGAACAGAAGCTCGATGAGCGCGATTTCCGGCTGGTCGGCGACCGAGAGCGGGGCGGCGATTGGCGCGCCGGCGCCACCTTTCGGGCGTTCGTCGCCGGCGTCGTCGAATTTGAAATTTACGTCAGCCATATTGACATATTTTCGCGCAATTGATAGGAGAAGACCAGCGGCGACGAAGCCCTGATCCGGTTCTTCTCCGGCGAACCGGCCGGGGGCCTTCGTCGACGGCACCATATCGGCGATTGCGGCACGACGCAAAAGGGCGTTGATTTCAAGCCCTCGAACCCCGGCCGCAACTGCAAGCCAAACGGGGGAGGAGAAGGGCCATGGCAGTCCAACCGTTCGACAATCGTCCCGGCGTCCTGTGGATGGACGGCGCCCACGTGCCGTGGAAGGACGCCAAATTGCACGTCCTGAGCCACGGGCTCCATTACGCCAGCGCTGTCTTCGAGGGCGAGCGCGCCTACGGCGGCGTGATCTTCAAGCTCGACGAGCACACCCGGCGCCTGCACGACTCCGCCGCCATGCTCGGCTTCGAGATCCCCTATTCGGTCGACGCGATCAACCGGGCCAGCAACGAGCTGCTCGCTCGCCAGGGACACGCCGACGCCTACGTTCGGCCGATCGCCTGGCGCGGCAGCGAGATGATGGGGGTCTCGGCGCAGGCGACAGCCATTCATCTGGCCATCGCCGTCTGGGAGTGGCCGTCATATTTCAAGCCCGAGGAGCGGCTGAGGGGCATCCGCCTCGACATGGCCAGATACCGCCGCCCCGACCCGGCGACCGCCCCGTCGAAATCGAAGGCGACCGGCCTCTACATGATCTGCACGATCTCCAAGCACGAGGCCGAGCGCAACGGCTACGCCGACGCGCTGATGCTCGACTGGCGCGGCCGCGTCGCCGAGGCGACCGGCGCCAACGTCTTCTTCGTCAAGGACGGCGTCATCCACACACCGACGCCCGACTGTTTCCTCGACGGCATCACCCGCCGCACCGTCATCGACCTGGCGAAGGAGCGCGGCTACAAGCTCGTCGAGCGCGCGATCATGCCGGAGGAGATGGCGACGTTCGGGGAGTGCTTCCTCACCGGCACCGCCGCCGAGGTGACCCCGGTTTCCGAGATCGGCCCCTACAGGTTTACCGTCGGCGAGATCACGCGGACGCTGATGGAGGGCTATTCGAACCAGGTGCAGCCGCGCCGCCAAGCCATGGCGGCCAACGCCTGAGCCGGTGGCTTTCTTTGTGAGCAAGGAAGGAAGTGTCTCTTGAGCTGGCACGAGCTTGGGAAACGCGACAAGCCGCGAACCGGGAGCCTTGCTCCGTCTGGC
Source organism: Bauldia sp. (assembly GCA_040878485.1). GTDB lineage: Bacteria > Pseudomonadota > Alphaproteobacteria > Rhizobiales > Kaistiaceae > JBBDMC01. Next base: position 8,493 of record JBBDMC010000196.1, read on the forward strand.
AGGGCAGTGAAGCCGCGCATTTCTTTCTCTCATCCTTCGGCTCGCGCGAAGCGCGAGACCGGAGGACCCGCTAGAGTTCACAACAGTGTCGGGTAGAGATCATCCCAATTGGGATTCGCCTTCTCGATAAGGGCGATCTTCCATGCGCGCTTCCAGTGCTTGAGGCGCTTCTCTCGATGGATCGCGTCCTGCACCCATTGATATTCCTCGACAAGGACGAGGAGTTTCAGTCCGTACGCCTTCGTGAAACCCGGCACCAACCCCTCACGATGCTCCCAGGCTCGCCGCGCGATATCGTTCGTGACGCCAATGTAGAGAGTGCCGTAACGGCGCTTGGTCATGATGTAGACGTAATACGCCATCGCTCGCGAACGCCCCCAGCCGGTCCCCCGGTCTCGGCCTTCGGCCTCGCCGGGGGATGACAGAAAGTAACAACCCGGGGGATGACAGGAAGTAACCGGGGATGACGGAAAGAACAGAAAGCCGCCGGCTGGCCGGCGGCTCCCACCTTACGTCAACGCTGTCAACCAGGGCGGGCGCCGCGCCACCTACATTCCGCCGTCGCCCTCGGCGGCCTGCAGCTCGACGGCCTTCGGTCCCTTGCCGCGCTTGTCCGGCTCGGTCTCGAACGAAATCCGCATGCCGTCGGTCAGTGCCCCGATGCCCGATCGCTCGACCGCAGTGACATGGACGAATACGTCCTTGCCGCCGTCGTCAGGCGTGATGAAGCCATAACCTTTCGCAGCATTGAAGAACTTCACGGTGCCGTTCTGACGCATCGGATGACCTTTTCCAGTTCGTGACAGTGATCCGGCAGGCGCGCGCCCAACGGAGAAGCGGCCCCTTCAGAGATCGGCGAAAAAGCTGGTGCGTCTTGGCCAGTCGTCCGCGGCCCGTACTCGCGTGACACCGTCTAGCGGACACTTGGGAGCGCCCGCCGCGCCCTTTGTCTTGCACTCTCGTCGGGTCCCATAGTCAGCCGAAACAACGAAATGATGATGCAGGCCGCCACAGAAAGCAATGGTTGCAGGGCTGGGCGGCCGCAGCCGACCTTGGCCGCCATCAGCCGACGTGCGGGCGACGCCGACGCCGACGATGTTCGACGGAACCGATCGCTCCGACAGCTTTCACAAGATCGTGAGCGGATGATGGAAGGCCGCCGCTCGAACGTTAGCTTCAGGCAAGCGCCCGTGCGCGGCAAAGCGGAGGAGCAGGGATGAACCGGATTCCCAAAGTCACCCAGGCGATGATCGATCTCTACGACGACTACACCCACCTCACCCTCGACCGGCGCGGCTTCATGGCGAAGTTGGCGAAGCTCGCCGGCGGCGGTGCCGCTGCCGCCGCCATTCTGCCGATGATCGCCGCCAGTCCGGCGCGCGCCGCCATGGTCGCCGCCGACGATGCGCGACTGAAGGCGGAGCGGGTCGAATACCCCGGCGCCGACGGGGTCACCATGAAGGGCTACCTCGTCCTGCCTGCCGGCGCCTCCGGCAAACTCGGCGCCGTCATCGTTGTGCACGAGAACCGCGGGCTCAATGCGCACATCGAGGACGTCGCGCGCCGGATGGCGCTCGAAGGCTTCCTCGCGCTGGCGCCGGACTTCCTGTCGCCGCAGGGCGGCACGCCGGGCGACGAAGACAAGGCGCGCGAATTGTTCGGTGGTCTCGATCTGGCGGCGACCATCGCCAACGGCGTTCGGACGGTCGACTGGCTGAAGCGGCACGAGCGATCGAACGGCAAGGTCGGTGCCGTCGGCTTCTGCTGGGGCGGCGGTACGGTTAACCAAATCGCCGTCAACAGCGCCGAGCTTGCGGCGGCGGTCGCCTACTACGGCGCCCAGCCCTCAGCCGACGATGCCTCGCGCATCCGATCGCGCGTCATGCTCCACTACGCCGGTCTCGACGAGCGCATCAACGCCAATATCGCCGACTTCGAAGCGGCGCTGAAGGCGGCGGCCGTCGACTATCGGGTGTTCGTCTACGACGGCGTCAACCACGCCTTCAACAACGACACCTCGGGCGAGCGCTACGACAAGACGGCCGCCGACCTTGCGTGGTCGCGCACCGTCGCATTCTTCAAGGAGACGCTGGCCTGAGGCGGCGGGCGACCGCCCGGCCGCATGGGCCGCGGTCGCGCCGTCCAGAATATCGTCGTGATATCAATTAGTTGCTTGGCCGGCGATTTGGCCACGCGCGCTTGTTGGCGACGCCGGCACGGTCGCCGTCGCCGCGCGTGACCGTTTCCCGCGCCATCGCCTCGGCCTGCGATCGGACCGCCATCCGTCACCCAACATCATCGACGCGCACGATCGCACGCGCCGCCGCGACGACGCCCGCATCGAAGTCGTTGACGTCGTCAGCGAGGATGATGCGCGCGTCCATCACGTGGATGACGACGCGTCCAGCGACGACGGCTGGGCAACAAAACAACACCGACGCGGATTCGAATCATGAGTGCAATTAGCGGGTTGTTAACTTGCAAGTTGGACTAGAATAACAGCGTGAGCCGATTCGTGGCTCAGCATGGAGAGGAGAAGTACATTGGCTAAGACCACACGCAAGACCGCAAAGAAGCCGGCGAAAAAGACGGCGAAGAGAAAGCCGGCCGCGAAGAAGAAGTGAGCCGGAACGTCGCCGGTCTCCGGCGGCGGTCTTAGTTCTCCGCGTCGCCGTCGCGACCGCACTTCGGAGCAGTCGCGCGGCGGACGGGGAGACGAAGAAAAAAGGGGCATCGTCGAGGTGCCCCGTTTTTTTTGAGAGCGCACCGCTCCGCGATCTTGCGGCGTCGGGTGTTGCCGCCACGGACGACATCGTCGCCAGCCGCCATCGCCAGCGCTCCAACCAGCGTGATAGGCTTGAACCGGCCTCGCAATCGGTCGGAGCGTCAGAACGATGCAACGGATATTTCCGGTCCTGATGCTTGCCGGCGTCGGGCTGGCGGGGATGGGGCTCGGCCGCGGCGGCGACGCGTTTGCACAGCAGCCTATCGGCAACGGCGCCGCCTCGAAACCGATGATCAAGGTCGAGGTGAGGGACCCGAAGCGACCGCAGGCCCAATGCAACGACGGGTCGCCACCGGTCTTCTACTTCCAACCCGGCTCCGGTCCCGACCGCAACAAATGGGTGATCTACCTGGAGGGCGGGACCGCCTGCATGTCGGACGCTTCCTGCAAGCAACGGGCCGTCAGCAAGCCGTATCTCGTCACGGGGTCGAAGGTGCCGGCGACCATGATCGCCAAGGGCATTCTATCGACCCAGACGAGTGCCAACCCCGATTTCGCTCACTACAACCATGTCTTGGCGCACTATTGCAGCTCTGACTTCTGGGCCGGCGACACCGAACGCCGCATCGGGGACGCGACCTGGCAGTTCCGCGGCCG
>JBBDMC010000197.1:0-11845 GCA_040878485.1 Bauldia sp.
CCAGCCCCCGCAAGGTCGCGGCCGAGCCTGACGGCGACCTCGCATTCGACCCCCATGCGGCGGCTGGCCGGAACGGTCGCTCCGCCGACGAAGATGCGCGACGAGAAGATCCGCCCCGAAACCGGCTCGGAGACGCTGAAGCGCCGCTGCGAAGCCGCTCCGGACAGGCCGATTTTGTAGCCTGCGGGGCGGCCGAGCGCGACGCCGGCCGCCCGCGTCGCAACCCGCATCTGGATGGCATAGGCGGTCTCAGCGCCGTCAACCTCGCCGGACAGGGCGAGGGCCTTGACGCGTGCCGCAGTCAGTCGGGCGTCAAGAATCGCAGATGCAATTCTGTCGAGGCGATCGCCGGTCCCGATCGTGGCTACCATCGTCCGCGGGCTCCGACCGGCCAAACGGCCTCAAGCGCCGGGCCCCGGACGGCGTGAATGGCGACGTGAAGGTTTGTTGTGGTGTCGCAATGCGCGGGGATGAGCTCGACGGCGGCGCCGGGCTTCGGCCGCGGCGACCCGGCCGCGAGCATGAGAAAGCCGTGCTCGTCGCCGGCGAAGACATAATCGCCGGAGACGCCGGCGCCGGGCGCGATGGCGGGCGGTCCGCCATCGGTGGCGATCGCCTTCATCCCGGCGTCGATCGTGACGCGATCCGCTTGGTTGGCGCTGACGACGCGGCTGCGAACGCGAAGGGACTGGCGGAACCAGGGCCGCTGGTCCGGCACGAGCACCTCGCGGCCATATTGGAGATCGAGGAACGGGTAGGAGCCGGGCTGCAACTCGGTGAATGGCGCGCCGGACGAATCGACGATCGCTGTACCGGTCCCGCCCCCGGACACGATTTCCGGCGGCAGTCCTTCGCTGCGGAGCAACGCTGCGAGCCGGGAGACCGCAGTCTGGGCCTCGCGCGCCCGTGCGCTCCGCTCGACGAAATCGACGACGCCCTGCAGATGCCCGCAATAGGCCTGCAGTCCGGCAAAGCTCAGCCCCGGCGTCGCCGAGACCGCGCGGGCCGCCGCGAGCACCGCGCCGGCGTCGGCGGCCGGCGCCCCGGTCCTGCGCTGCCCGACATCGATATCCACGAGGACCCTGATGCTTCGTCCCGACGCGGCGGCTGCCGCGGCGACGACCCCCGGCGCCGCACTGTCGACGACCACGATCAGCGGGACCGCGGCTGCCAGGGCCGCGAGGCGGGCGATCCGCTCTTCGCCGAGAACCGGCGACGTGATGAGGATGGACGGCGCGACTGGCGCCATCAGCTCGGCCTCGGCAAGCGTCGTGCACGCAAGGCCGATCGCGCCTGAGGCGACCTGCCGTCGCGCGATTTCAAGGCATTTGTGGCCCTTTACATGCGGCCGAAGGCCGATTCCGGCTTCGCGGCAAAGTTGCGCCATCAACGCCAGATTCGTCTCGAACGGATCGAGATCGACCAGAAGGGCCGGCGTCGAAAGCTTTTCACGCCCCCGTGGATCGCCGACGATATGCAGGTTGGCCTCGCCGCTTTCCACCCGCATCGTTCCCCGCATGTAGACAAACCGCTGCCCACTGGTATGATTGGTTGCTTATTTATACCAGCTATCGGTCTACGGACAAGCCCTCGGCGCGCCAAGAATGCGGCCACGGGTGCGGCGAGGGGAGATTATCCATGCGAATCTGCATCATCGGGGCCGGCGCGATGGGCTCGCTTTACGGCGCGATGCTTGCCCGTTCCGGCCAAGAAATCGTCCTGTTCGACGCCTGGGCCGACCACATCGATGCAGTGCAGAGAAACGGTCTTCGACTCACCGGCATCACCGGCGATTTCACCACCCCGGTAGCGGCGACCACCCGGGTTGAGGAAATCGGTCCGGTCGATCTCTGCCTGGTGCACGTCAACGCCTATGCGACCTCCGATGCAGGACGGATCGCCGCCGCGGTCCTGAAGCCGGACGGCTTCTGCCTGACGCTCCAGAATGGGGTCGGCAATGTCGAGAAGCTCGACGCCGTGCTCGGCCAGGCGCGCGTCATGGGCGGGCTGAGCTATCATTCCGCCGCGCTGGAGGGGCCCGGCGTCGCCATGCACACCCATGCCGGACCAACCTGGCTCGGCGAGCGCGACGGGAAGCCGAGCGCCCGGCTGGAGCGGCTGGTCGCGGCGTTCCGCGAGGCCGGGTTCACGCCGACCGTGGTCGACGACATCATGGGCTTCATCTGGGGCAAGTTCATCCACAACTGCTCGATCAACCCGATTTGCGCCGCCATGGGCATCCGGGTCGGCGAAATCCCGATGTATCCGTCCGCCGATGAGTTCCAGACGCGCATCATCGAGGAGACGCTGGCGGTGCTGAAGACGCGCGGCATCAAGGTTCCCGAGGAGGATCCGCTCCAGGCGATCAAGCGTTTCTGCAAGGTCAAGTTCAACAAGCCGTCCATGCTTCAGCATGTCGAGCGCGGCCGCCGCACCGAGATCGATTCGCTGAACGGCGTCGTCGTCGAGGAGGGGCGGCGGCTCGAAGTGCCGACTCCATTCAGCGAGGCGCTGGTGCTGATGGTGCGCACGCTCGACGCCCGCAACGCCTATCACGCGAAAGGAGAGCCTGATTTCGACCGGCTTGAGGCTGAGCGAAAGGCCGAGTTCGGAGCGGTCTAGTGCTGGTCTCCGCCCGGGGCCCTCGGCGTTTCGCCGCGGCCGGCCCAGTAATTCCGCGCAACGTCGGCGAGGTGGCGCTCCATTTCGCGCTCGGCGGCATCCGCGTCGCGGCCGGCGACCGCGCGACAGATCGCCTCGTGGTCGGCATAGGAGACCGGCTCGATGTCCGGCACACGAAGCGCGACCAGCCGCTGCTCGTAGAGCCAGCGCCCCATCGCGGCGTGAAAGGCGATGATGATCGGGTTGCGGGTGCGCTTGGCGAGGACGAAGTGGAAGGCGATGTCGGTCTCGATAAAGCGCTCGCGATCGCCGATGGCCGCCTTGTTGGCGGCGAGCGCTTCGCGCAGCCGCTCCATGTCGGCCTCGGAGCCCTTGTTGGCCGCGTCACGGGCGAGCGCGACTTCGAGATAGGTCCTGAGCTGCTGGAAGTTGGCGACGCCCTCGGGCTGCGACAGGAAATGCTTCGCAACCGAATTGAGGTCATCGAGGACGACGCTGGCGTCGGGAGCGCGGACCCTCGGCTTCATGCCGCTTCGCACCTCGACGATTCCGCGCTTGCTCAGCCGGAAGAGCGCTTCGCGTACGGCCGGTCGCCCGACACCGAAGCGGCGCATCAGTTCCCGCTCGGACGGGAGTGTATGGCCGACGAGATAGGCGCCGGAGCGGATCTGCGCTTCCAGCCGCTCGACAATCTGGTCGGAGACCCGCGTCCGGCGGATGGGCTCTTCGTCCTCGATATCGGCAGGCCGGTCGGTTGTATCTGTGGTCACGGCATCGCCTCGCTCATTCCGGCCAGGAATCGCGTTCCGCTTTCCGCGGGCGTTCCGCCGCCCGCAGCGCGCGAATCGCAACAAAGGGTCGGCTGGAATGACTATGTAGATAGCCTGCTTGCGGCGGGAAGCCAAATGTGCGCTGTCGCCGCAGGTCCGGGGGAGCATGCCGCATGCGCGTAATCGTCATCGGAGCCGGCGTGAGCGGCGTGCTCACGGCCTACCGGCTGACGAAGGCCGGATGCGAAGTGATGGTCGTCGATCGCGCCGCCGGGCCCGCGGCCGAGACCAGCTTCGCCAATGGCGGCGTCATCGGCGGGACGCAGATCGAGCCATGGGCCTCGCCGGGCCTGCAGTGGAAACTGCTTAAATGGATCGGCAGGGAAGACGCGCCGCTTCTCGTCCGCTGGCGCGAGCTCCCGCGAATGGTCGGCTGGGGCCTCGCCTTCCTCCGCAACTGCACGACCGCGCGCTTCCACCGGAATCTCGCGGCGAGCGGCCGGCTGACGCGGCACAGTCTCGCCTGTTTCGCAAGGCTCAGGGACGAGGCCGGCCTCGACGGGTCGGAATACGCACTCATCCGGCGCGGTGCGCTCAAGCTCTATCTCTCCCGGGAGACCTTCGATGCGGCCGCGGCCGAGAGCGAGACGATCGCAAAGCTGGGCTTCGGGGTCTCGCCGGTCGATGCGGCCGAATGCGTCCGCCGGGAGCCGGGACTCGGCCCCGCCGCCCACACCATCGCCGGGGGCGTCGCCTATGACGACGAGGAGATCGGCGACTGCCGCGCATTCACTCTGGCCATGGCCGAGCGGGCCCGCGCCGGCGGCGCCGTCTTCCGCTTCGGCACGCCGGTCTGGGGGCTGCGGCGAAGCGGCGACGCGGTGGCGGCGATGGTGACCCGCGACGCGGAGCTGACCGCCGACGCCTACGTCCTTGCGACGGCGAGCTACAGCGCGGGCCTGCTTCGCGGCGTCGGCGTTTCGGCGCCGGTGATCCCGACCAAGGGTCTGACCATCACGGTGCCCGCTGCGCCCTGGCCTGACGCCGTTCGTTCCGCCGTGATGGACCATTCCCGGATCTTTGGGCTCATCCGCATCGGCGACAATCTGCGCGTTTCCGGTTCTGCCGAAATCACCGGCCACGACACGACGCCGAGCGACCGGCGCTGCGACGCCATTCTCGCCAATGTTCTGGAGCTTTTTCCGGATTTCCGGGCCTGCCTCGGGAACGGCCAAAAGCGCTGGGCTGGCAATCGCGGCAACACGCCGGACGGGCCGCCGATCCTCGGCGCGACGCCGCTGCGGAACCTCTTCCTCAATATCGGCCATGGGCCGCAGGGATGGTCCACCTCCGCCGGCGCGGCCGACATCGTCGCCGATATCGTCCTCGGCCGTTCGCCGGCGATCGAACTTGACGGGCTGACGCTGGACCGGTTCGCATGAGCGGCGGGGAAAGCCGGTCCTTCGCGCTCGATCCCGGGATCGCGCGTTTCGTCGATCACATGATGTCCGGGGCGAATCCCGGGTGCATCCCGATCGCGGAACTGCGGAGCGGCGCCGCCGCACGCCGCAAGCCGCTCAACGCCGGCGGCCCGGTCATGGCGGAGACCCGTGATCTCCTCGTCCCGGCCGAGGATATTCCGGCGGCCGTGCGCCTCCACATGCCGGCCACTCCGCCATCCGGCCGCGTCATCGTCTACGTGCATGGCGGCGGCTGGACGATCGGCTCGATCGAGACCCATGACCGGGTAATGCGCGAACACGCAGCCGCGACCGGGGCAGTCGTTGCCGGCGTTGGATACGCCCTCGCCCCGGAGGCGCCCTATCCGGCGGCGCTGATGCAGGTCGTCGCGGTCGTCCGCTGGCTCGCCGCGGGCGGCGTCCCGGAACTTGCGGAGGTGGTCGTCGCCGGCGATTCGGCCGGAGCGAATCTCGCCCTCGCCGCCTGTCTCTACCTTCGCGACTGCGGCGGGCCGTTGCCGCGCGCCGCGCTCCTCGCCTATGGCGCATTCGACCCGGCGCTCGATTCACCGTCCTGCCACGCCTATGGCGACGCCGGCCTGATCCTCGGCGCAGACCGCATGCGGATGTTCTGGAAGTGCTATCTCGGCGAACGCCCGGAGGCGGCCGACGCCTATGCGGCGCCGGCCCGCGCCGACCTCGCGGGGCTCCCGCCTGTTCATCTCGTGATCGCCGAGCACGACATCCTGCGCGACGAAAATCTCGGTCTCGCCGCCCGCCTCGCCGACGCCGGCAACCCAGCGGAGCATCGCGTCTATCCGGGGACAACGCATGCCTTTCTGGAAGCCGTCGGGATGGCCGAGCCGAGCCGGAGGGCGATCGACGATCAGGCGGCTTGGCTCGGACGAACGCTCGGCTCTCCACCGGTCGAGCCCGTTCCAGGCGGCGTCTAACTTTATGAACCAACAGGGAGACTCGTAATGGCCCTCTATCCGCGCGGCAGCGACGACCGCGTCATCGCCGGCGACCGGCTGCTTGCAGTCGTTACCGGAGTCTTCGCCGCCTGTGGCATGTCGGATCAGGATGCCATGCTTCTTGCCGGCACACTGGTCCATTCCGATCTGCGCGGGGTGCATTCCCACGGCGTGCTGCGCGTTCCGGAATACGTCAAGAAGCTCACTGAGGACGGTGTCGACCCACGGGGCGCGCCGAGGGTCGTTTCACGTAACAGCGGCGCTCTGGTCATTGACGGCGGCAACGCCATGGGACAGATCGCCGGCACGTTCGCGATGGACAGTGCGATCGCTACCGCCAGCGACACCGGTATCGCCTTGGCAGCTGTCAGGAACTCCAACCATTGCGGCGCGCTGGACTGGTACACGCTGCGTGCGGCCAGACAGGGGATGATAGGGCTGGCCGGCACGAATGCGTTGCCGACCATGGCGCCGCTGGGGGGAATCGACAAGATTGTCGGCATCAACCCGCTGTCGGTCGCGATACCAGGCGGTGCAAGCGATCCCTTCGTTCTGGATTTCGCCTTCGGCGCCACGGCGCACGGCAAGATCAGGGTCTACCACCAGAAGGGCGCTCCCATTCCGGAGGGGTGGTCCTTCGACGCTGATGGCAATCCGACGACCGATGCGGCTCAAGCGCTGGAAGGACTGATCCAGCCGATCGGCGCTCACAAGGGCGTGGCCCTCGGAATGGCGGTGGGGATGCTGTCCAGCCTCCTCTCGGGCGCGGCCTACGGGACAGAGCTCGGCAATATGGCGGATGGACCAAAGGCCGGCGAAGACGGACAGTTCTACATCGCCATCAATGTTGCCGCCTTTGCAGATCCCGACCATGTCGGGAGGCGAGTCCAGGCCATTTGCGACGAGGTTCACCGCTCGCGCCGCCGAGCGGGTGTCGAGCGGTTGTTCGTGCCGGGTGAGATCGAGGCCGGATTCGAGACCGAGTACGGACGCGAGGGCATCCTGCTCGCTGGTCGGACGATCGACGACATCGCGGCGCAAGCGGAACGGCTGGCGGTCGATGCCTCGGCACTCTATTCGCGGGCAGAGCCGCGGGGACCGGCGACGTGACCTCACTCGACCGCGACGGAGGAGACCTCTACGAAGGTCTCCAAGGCTTTCTGGACAGCCACCCCCCAAGTGGGCGGCGGACATCTCCCTCTTGATGCCATGCGGGCTGCTGCGGCTTCCGTTCGTCGACCGTGGAACGAGGGTGGACCGCGGATGGCCGAGGTGCGCGACCTCGGCCTGCGCGCCACCGGCGGAGTCCGACGCCTGGGACGTGTTCTTCGACGGCGAAAGGATCGTCAGCCGGTCGAGCGATCCTGAGCATGACGCGGCGCGCTGGCTGCGCGACCATGGCTACGGCGGACCGATGGAGACTGTCGGCGCCGACCTCGTGACGAGGATGCGCTACCCCGACCTGGTTGCCACCGCAGAATGGACGGTAGGCGACCGACGCAGTGGCGGGTTCTACCGGTGTCGGCATCGTGCTTACGGGGAACATGCCCACGAAGCAGCAGGGGCGGACCGTACACCGCCAACGGCGTGGGCCCTGCTGTCCGAGGACCAGCCAGCCATCCTCGGCCGTCCCTGCGCCGAGCCTGCCGAGGCATAGCGATGGGCCGCCGCGCACACAGGCCGGAACCTGCCTCCCGGCGTCAGGTCGAGGCCATGGCCGCCTGCGGCGTCCCCGAGGCCGACATCGGCAAGGTCATCGCCATCGATCCCAAGACGCTCCGCAAGCACTACCGGCACGAACTGGATGTCGGCGCGGTAAGCGTCGGCCGCCTGGCGCGCATGGATGCCATGCAGAGGCAGGCGATGGCATCCGAGACGCAGAGGCGGCGCCAAAACCGTCGAGTCCAGCTTCTGCAGACGCTCAGGCGCATGGACGAGGATGAATTTGGATACTGCGCGAACTGCGGTGAAGAAATTCCCGATGGTCGATTGGATATTGATCCGACCTTTCATCTTTGCGTGAAGTGCGCCGTCTAGCGTGACTCGCCGGAGCGGCCCGCCCGCTTGAGTCACAGCACGTTTTCCCGAGGTGGGACGGGTTAGTGATGAAACCCAATTAAGGATTGCGGATGAGTCTTCTCTTCGAGGAACTGGACTGGCGTCCCACGCCGATCGGGACGTTGAGCCTTCGTCGGCGAAAGCAGCCCGTCACTGGAATCGACGTGTATGAAATAAAGCTCAATGAAGAGTTCCTCATGTCCAGCCAGTTCACGGTCGCGGAGGTCGAGCTCGCCAGGCTAGGCTTGGCTGTCGCGGCGGGGGCTGAGCTCGATGTGGTCGTAGGAGGTCTCGGACTCGGCTATACGGCCGACGCGGCGCTGGACGACCCGCGTGTGCGCTCGCTCGTCGTGATCGACGCGCTTCCACAGGTCATCGAGTGGCATCAGCGCGGATTGTTGCCGCTTGGCGAACGCTTGACGGCCGACCCCCGCTGCCGTCTCGTCTGCGGCGATTTTTTCGCGATCCTCGACCCCTCCGCTCGAGGCCTCGACCCTGAGAATCCGAACCGGCGATTCCACGCCATCCTCGTCGATATTGACCATTCACCGCGTGAGGTGCTGGCACCGGGAAACGCCGCGCTCTACGTACCCGCCGGCCTGCGACGGTTAGCCGGGCAGCTCCTGCCGGGAGGGGTCTTCGCTTTGTGGTCCAACTCGCCCCCAGATGACGAGTTCATCGCCGCATTGAGAGAAGTGTTCTCAAACGCGCAATCGCATGTCATAAGCTTCCCCAATCCCCTGCAGAACCGCGAAGCGTCCAACACCGTCTACGTCGCGACGACGGAGCTTTAGCTGGCGCAACGCACGCCCTTTTTCGTTTCGTTTGGGTTCACAGTCATTGAATTATCTTGCTTTCGTGCGCCAGCACATTCGTCCGCTGGCCTTCGGCGCCCTCCATGCCTTTTACTCGGCGCCCGGCCAGACCTTCTTCATCGGCCTTTTCGTGGCGTCGTTTTCGGCGGCGTTCCATCTGACGCCGGCAACGATCGGCGCACTTTATCTCGGAGGAACGCTGGGCGCCGCAGCAACGCTGCTGTTACTCGGCCACTGGATCGATCATATCCGCCTGGTCCACTACAGCGCGGCGTGCATCGTGGCCCTCGCGGTTGCCTGTTTTCTGGCCGCGACCGCCAGCGGTGCCCTGACACTGCTGGTTGCGCTCTATCTGCTGCGTCTCACCGGGCAGGGCCTGATGGTTCACGTCGAATCGACGGCGACGGCCCGCGCGTTCGACAGAGAGCGCGGCCGAGCCCTCGGTATAACGGCCTTGGGATTGCCGCTGTCGGAGCTGGCCTTCCCTCCGGTCGCTGTTGCCGGGATCACAGCCTTCGGCTGGCGCCCGACCTACGCGCTCTTCGGGGCGGTCGCCCTGTTCATTCTTCTGCCCGTCACCCAATGGCTGCTTTACGGGATCACGCGATCCCCGAGACGAAGCGGATCGAGGCCAGGCGCATGGCGCGGGATGATCAGCGGACTGACGGTTCTGTTGCGGTCCCGGTATGTCTGGGCGGCGTTGCCGGCGATGGCGCTGATGCCTTTCTGTTCCACCGCCATCATGTTTCACATCACGACCATTGCGGCCGACCGCGGCTGGCCGCTCGGGCTTATCGCGGCAAGCTTTCCCGCTGGCGCGACGGCAAACGTGTTGGGGCTGTTCCTTTCGGGTCGGATCATCGATGGGCTATCCGCCAGAAAACTATTCGTCGTTCAATCCCTGCCGCTTCTCTGTGGCGTGGCTGTCCTCGCGGCCTTCCGGGAACCTTGGGCGCTACCCGTTGCGTTCGCCTGCAACGGCTTCAGTGGCGGCCTCTCGAAAACGACGCTGACGGCCATGTGGGCAGAGATCTTTGGCACCGAAACGCTTGGTTCGATTCGCAGCGCCGTTGCCATGTACATGGTGCTGATCTCTGCGCTGGCGCCGTTCGTCTTCGGCGCCGCACTCTCTGCGGGAGCGAGCGTCTCTGCCATCCTCACGACCTTCGTGGTCGTCGGCCTTGCGCTCTTAATTCCCCCCTTCGCTGCCGAACGGCTGGCTCTGAGATAAGCGGGACAAGAAAAGCGCCTCTGAACATCAGAACGGAGAGACTGAAAATGGAGAAGACGGAGCCACTACGAATTGTCGATATCGCCGAGGGCGGTCCCGCGAAAGGCGGTCAAGACCTCCAATTAAGGATTCGGATCAAGGAGGGTTCGGAGACCTCCGATCTCGACCTCTGCCTCGCCCATGACAAGCTGCCTGGCTTAGTGACCCAGCTAATCACTCTTGGCGGCATGGCCCGGCACCAGCGGATGCGGGAAAACCCTTTCGTGGAACTGGACGGAACGTTTCGAGGTGGGCCCGCGCTCAAGCTTGTGGATGCTTTTGCGGGCGAACCGGCGGGCAATGCCCGCAGTGGCATCCTCACTCTTGCGGTGGACGCTGGCGGTGGTCGCTCCCTGAACTTCTATTGCGAAGCCGATCGCGACGCGCTCTTGAAGCTGTCCACGGCGTGCGCGGCAACGGCGCGCTTCCTTGGCGATCCTCTGCCCTGACGGATCAGAGTGACTACGCGGCGCGATCCGGTCGGCTGAACCTGCTGCCCCGCTTTCTTTCATACATCGCGAGGTCGGCCGCGCGGATCAGGTCGTCCGCGCTCACGTCTTTCTCTGGCCCGATCGCAAGGCCGATCGTTAGAGCGATACGGACGCTGATCTGACCGAGGCGAACCGGCTCCGAGAAGGCTTGAATGATGCGCCGCGAGGCCGCGACGTGTGCTTCGTCCTCTTGGGCCACGTCGATGAGCACGCCAAACTCATCGCCGCCCAATCGGGCCACCTGTTTAGCCTCCGGCAGCGCTGCAACAAGCCGCCTGCCGACTTCGACCAGAAGCGCATCGCCTATGTCGTGACCGTAGGTGTCGTTCACTGGCTTGAATCCATCAAGATCGATGAACAACACGGCCGACGGTTCGTTTCTTTGCAGGGCGCCGGCGACAGCCTCCGAACCTCGGTCATGCAGGAGACCCAACTGATCAACACGAGGCAGGGCATGATTGTCCTGTATGCAGCCCTGCAGATCCCGTTTGCCGTGTTCCTGATCTATGGATTCATAGAATCCATCCCCCGTGAACTCGATGAAGCGGCGACCATGGACGGCTGCGGGCCGCTTCGGCTGTTCTTCTCGATCATTCTGCCGCTGCTAACGCCTGTGCTGGTGACGGCGGCGATATTGAACTTCCTGTTCGTGTGGAGCGATTTCATCTTTCCGCTGTACTACCTAAACAGCAGCAGCAACTGGCCATGACATTGGCTGTGTACAATTTCTTCGGCCAGTACCAGCAGGATTGGAACCTCGTATCCGCCGACATCCTGCTCACCATTTTACCGGTGATCCTCGTCTATCTGGTGGGCCAGCGCTTCATCCTGTCCGGCCTGACGAGTGGTGCGGTGAAGGGATAGCGCCGCGTAGACACAAAGGGCGGCAGACCAGAGAAAAACCTCGTCAGCGGTTGCGAGATGACACCACCGGCGCATTGGAAGCGCCAGCAGGGCTGAGGCTGGTACTGACCGTGAGCACAGACGAGCGGTGCCCCAATTTCCCGTCTATTAAAACGCCGCTGACCGCCGGAGCAGGTTCCGCACGTTGGACACGTGCCAACGCCCTCCCCTCGCGGTCCGCACTCCCCGGGCGTTGAGTGCACCAGCGAGTCCGCGCAGATCGGTCACGCCATTCGCCCGTAGTGACTGGATGATCGGCGTGACGTTCGCCGCGAATGCGTCGGCATCCTCGGTGAGCGACCGCCGGCCCAAGGCCGCTGCCTCTCGCGCGTTTCTCGGGTTGCCGAGCCTGGCGCCCTGAGCCTTCCGCGCCGCGAGCGCCGCTCTGGTCCGCTCCGAAATCAGCCTCCGCTCCTTTTCGGCCAGCGCAGCGTAGAGGTGCAGCATGAATGGATCGGCATCCACGCCGAGTTCGGCGACGA
>JBBDMC010000198.1:0-11634 GCA_040878485.1 Bauldia sp.
GGGGATGCCGGCGAAATCGTTTGCACTGAGCCTGTCCTCGGGCGGGCCTCCGGCCCGACCCGGGGGGTTGTCGAATTCGGCCTCCCCCGACGAAAACGGTTGACCGGCACGGTGTCGTCCGTGATCTCGGCGCGAGGCGTGGCGTGCACCTCGCCGACGCCGAGATAGGCTTCGTGGACGGCCGGGTCGGCGATCAGGTCTCTCGCCTCGCCGTGGCCGACGATGCGGCCGGTCTCGATCAGGTAGCCGCGGTCGGCGATGCGCAAGCTCTGCCTGGCGTTCTGCTCGACGAGGAGAATGCCGACGCCGGTCTCGCGAACGCGAGCCAGCGAGTGGAACAGCTCGTGGGCGAGCATCGGCGACAGCCCGATCGACGGCTCGTCGAGGAGCAGGTACTCCGGCGAGGCCATCATCGCCCGGCCGATCGCCACCATCTGTTGCTCGCCGCCGCTCATGGTTCGCGCCGCCTGCGAGAAGCGTTCCTTGAGCCGCGGGAAGAGGCCGAGGACGAGGTCGAGGTTGCGCCTCTCGGCGTGGCGGGCGCGGTGGGCGTGGGCGCCGAGGAGCAGGTTCTCGCGCACCGTCAGGTCGCCGAAGAGGGCGCGGCCCTCGGGTACCAGGGCAACCCCCGCCTCGACGATCTCGTGGGCGGCAAGCGCCGTCAGCTCGCGGTTGCCGAGGGTGATCGAGCCGCCGGGGAGGGCCGGCACGATGCCGGCGATGACCTTGAGCAGCGTCGACTTGCCGGCGCCGTTGGCGCCGAGGATCACCACCACCTCGCCGCCGTCGACCTGAAGATCGACGTCGGCAAGGGCGATGTGCTTGCCGTAGGCGGCGGCGACGTGGGCGACCCTAAGCAACGGCATCTCCGATGTAGGCGGCGACCACCTCCGGCTCGGCGAGCACCGCGCCGGGCGGCCCGTCGGCGATCGTCTTGCCGGCGCTCATCACCACGCAGCGGTCGCAGAGCGAGCGGATGGCGTCCATGACGTGCTCGACCAGGATGATGGTCATCCCCTCCCGGCGCAACGAGGCGACCAGCTCGATGCCGACGCCGAGCTCGCGCGGGTTGAGGCCGGCGAGCCACTCGTCGAGGAGAAGCAGCTGCGGGTCAAGGGCCAGCGCGCGGGCAAGCTCCAGCCGCTTCTGGTCGATATAGGTCAACTGGCCGGCCGGCACATCGGCCCGGTTGGCGATGCCGACGCGGTCGAGGAGGGCGGCGGCGCGTTCTCGTGCCGCCTCGCCCCACAGCGGATCGGGGCGGAACGCCAAGCCGGCGATGACGTTGTCGCGGCAGTTCATCGATTCGAGGATGCGGACGATCTGGAAGGTGCGGGCGATGCCGAGGCGGGCGATGTGGTGCGGCGGCAGACCGGCGATCGGCCGGCCGCGCAGGCGGATTTCGCCGGCGTCGGGCTTGAGCGCGCCGGAGACGAGATCGAGGGCGGTGGTCTTGCCGGACCCGTTTGGGCCGATGAGGCCGAGGATCTCGCCGGGCGCCACGGTGAGGTCGATGCCGTCGACGGCGCGCACGCCGCCGAACGACTTCCTGAGGCCGCTCACTTCGAGCAGCGGACCGCCGGTCGCGGGCATCGGCGGGCGGGCGGCGGCCGGCAGGCGGATGCCTTCCGTCCGCCAGCGGTCGATCAGTCCGGCGACGCCGTTGGGCAGGAAATAGACGATGACGATGAAGGCGACGCCGAGGATGAGCTGCAGGTGGCTGGAGAAGTTGGCGGCGATGTACTCGATGATGAGCACCAGCGGGATGACGCCGAGGAGCGGCCCCCACAGGCGGCCGAGGCCGCCAAGGAGCGCCATGATCACGACCTGGAACGAGATGTCCGGGTTGAAGGCGATACGCGGCTCGATATAGGACCAGCGCGGCGCCATCACGGCGCCGACCGCCGCCATGAACGCGGCGCTGACCGAGAACAGGGTGAGCTTGGCGGCGGTGGTGTTGATGGCGACATGGCGGGCGACGGCCTCGTCGTCGCCGATGACGCGCAACGCCAGACCGAGGCGCGATCGGCCGACGAACCAGCCGACCAGGAACACGGCCACGGCGAGGGCCAAGAGCTGCCAGTAGATCTGTTCGTCGGCGACATTGGTGACCAGTCGCCCAACCGTGCGGGTGATCTTGGTCTCGAACCAGATGACCAGCTGGAGGATCAGCGCCGAAAGCCCGAAGGTGAAGATGACGAAGTACATGCCGCGCAGGCGTAGCGTCGAGAGGCCGACGACGATCGCCACCGCGACGCCGATGAGGGCGGCGATGGCGACGATCGAGGCCATCGGCAGCTCATTGGAGAGGACGGCGGTGGTGTAGGCGCCGATGCCGAAGAAGGCGGCGGTGGCGAGCGAGATGTAGCGGGTCGGGCCGGAGAACAGGGCCCAGGCGGCGGCGAGGACCGCGTACTGCAAAAGGCTGATGCCGAGCGTCAGGTGATAGGGGGTGGCCAGCGCCAGGCCGTTGCGCGCCAGCACCTGGCCTTCCACCGTCAGCGGAAAGAGGGCGAGGGCGACGACCGCAGCAATCGCCACAGCGACCCCGGAGGGGCGGGCCGTGTTCACGCCGACCGCCCGAAGATGCCCGTCGGTCGCGCCATGAGAACGACAAGGAAGATGAGGAAGTCGACGGCGATGGTGAGGTTCGGATCGACGAGGCGGGCAACCGTGATCTCGGCGAGGCCGAGGATCAGGCCGGCGATCAGCGTGCCGCCAAGGTTGCCGGCGCCGCCCATGATGACGATGACCAGCGCCTTCATGGTGAAGAGCACGCCGCCGCCGACGGTGAAGGTCTGCGACATCGAAATAAGCACGCCGGCCGCCGCGGCAAGCGCGCCGCCAGCGGCGAACACCAGCCCAGACAGGCGGGGAACGTCGATGGCGACCAGGCGGGCGGCGCGCGGATCGACGGACACGGCGCGGATCGCCATGCCGGTGCGGGTCTGGGTCAGCGCGATGTAAAGGCCGACGCCGATCACGAGGGCGATCACCGCCGCGGTAAGCCGGTTGGCCTGAACAGTCACCCCGAGAACATCGACGGGAAGCTGGAGATAGGGATAGCCGTAGATTTGCCCGCCGAGCCAAGCGAGGCCGATCCCTTGGAGGACGAACAGCAGACCGAAAGTGAACAGGATGGTGTCGCTCTCGAGCTGCTCACGCGATCGGGCGCGGTTGACCAGCGGCGTCAGCAGCAAGACGTAGATCGCCCAGTTGGCGACAAACGCCAGCGGTACCACGACGGCGAGCCCGAGGATCGGGCTCACCGCGTGCGAGGCATAGAGCCAGTAGGCGGCGAAGGCGCCGGCGACGAGGATCTCGCCGTAGGCGAGGTTCATGATGCGGGCGACGCCGTACTGGAGCGTCATGCCCAGCGCGACCATCGCATAGATGCCTCCGAGGATGACCCCGGAGAGGATGATGTCGCCCGCGATCACGGCCCCGTCGCTGCTATCCGGCCGCCGCTAGGGGGCCGGCTTCCACGCCGGCTTGGGAGCGACCGGCTCCTTGGCGCCCGCCATCGACGACGGCGCCAGGCCGTGGAACTCACCGTTCTGCCACTGCCCGGCCCACCAGACATTAGGGTTGACGTTGCGATCGAGCTTGATCGTGCCCGCCACCGTGTCGAACGTTCCCGTCTGGATCTCCTTGACGATCGCTTCGCGGTCGATCTTGCCGACGCGCTCGATCGCCTGCTGGAGGATTTCCAGACTGGCGTAGGTGACCGGGCTCGCCCAATAGTCGGGCGGCTGGCCGGTGACCTCGAGGTGGCGCTTGGCGTAATCCTTGAACTTCGGGTCGTCGGTGTCGACGCCGCCGATGCCGAGGACGCCGTCGACGTTGTCGTGGAGGATCACGTCCCGGTAAATCGAGAAGGCGGTGCCGACGGCGGTATAGAAGGCCGCCGGGTTGTAGCCGAGGGCGATCGCGGTGCCGGAGAGACCGAAGGTGTCCGGCGGGTAGCTGAAGGCGACGAAGGTGTCGGCGCCGCTGGCCTTGGCGGCGTTGATGAGCTGCGAGAAATCCTCGGTGGTGATCGGGTAGCTCTCGTCCATGACCAGCTCGAAGCCGGCGGCCGCAAGCGCCGGCCGCGAGGCGTTGGAAAGCTCGATGCCGAAGGCGTCGGCGACGCTGACCATCGCCACCTTGGCGTTGATCTTGCCGGCGCCGTGAAGCTTGGTCAGGACCTCAGTAAGCGCGTTGGCGCCCATGGTCGAGGTTCCCAGCATCCAGAACGAGTTCGGCCACTTCGCCGCCATTTCGTAAGCGAGGTCGGTGGCGGCGGTCGCCGCCATGTGCGGGTAGCCGTATTTGGCGAACGTCGCGCCGACGGCGAGGTTCATGCCGGTGCCCCACGGCGACAGCATGATGTCGACCTTATCCTGGTTGACCAGCCGTTCGGCCGCCTTGATCAGTTCCTCGTTGCTCGATTGGTCGTCGTACTCGATCACCTCGATCGGCACGCGCGTCTCCCCGAGCTTAAGCCCGCCCGCCGCCTCGATGTCGTGGAACCACAGCTTGTAGTTCGGCACCGTGGTGATGCTGGCGCCGGCGGCGTTGGGGCCGGACAGCGAAATGGCGTAGCCGATCTTGATCTTGTCTTGCGCCTCGGCGGCGCCGGACACCGCAAGCGCGGCGATGGCGCCGGCCGCGATCGTCGAAATCAACCTAAGCATCGTGATTCCTCCCAGAACTAGAAACGAACGGCCTGGGCTGTCGCCTGCAGGGGACGAACAGCCGGGTCTCAACCCAGTGACTTTGCCGTGGCGGACGCGATCGGTCGAGACCTTAGTTTGCCGCCCAACGATTTTTCCGAACCGGCGCTTGACCGGCCAACGAAACTCATGTTCGATTTTCGAACAGAAGTTCGTTATCCGACCATTGTCCGTGGAGCCTGACCGAGTGTCAACGCCCGATCGGCAAGGCCTGACAGGCCGCCCGAATAACGACAAGGAGTTCATGACCACGCTCGCCAAGGGGCTGGCGGTGCTCGGCTCGTTCGGCGAGCGACACGCCGCCATGACCCTGTCGGAGGCCGCCGCCGCCGCCGATCTGTCGCGGGCGACCGCCCGCCGCGTGCTCCTGACCCTCGAGGAGCTCGGCTTCGTGTCGCGCAACGGCCGCAGCTTCTCGCTGACGCCGCGCATCCTCGAGCTGGGCTTTGCCTACTTGTCGACCCAATCGTGGATCGACCGGGCGGAGCCGCTGATGAAGGAGCTGAGCCACGAGCTGCGCGAATCGTGCTCGGCGGCGATCCTCCAGGGCGCCGACATCGTCTACGTCGCCCGCATGCCGGCGCCGCACCGGCTGATGTCGACGACGATCGCCGTCGGCACCCGCCTGCCGGCGTTCCACACCTCGCTCGGTCGCGTCCAGCTCGGCTTCCTCGACCAGGCGGAACTCGGTCGGCGACTGGGCGAGGCCCGCATCGTCGCCTATACGCCGCGGACGCTCACCGATCCCGACGGGCTGGTCGCCCGCATCCGCAGCGACCACGCCCAGGGCTACTCGATCGTCGACGAGGAGTTGGAGAAAGGGCTGCGATCGGTCGCCGTTCCAGTGGTGACCCGCGGCGGCGACAACGTCGGCGCGATCAACCTGTCGATGCACACCAGCCGGACGACGCGCAACGAGCTCAAAGAGAAGTTCCTGCCGCGCCTGGACGCGGTCGCCAACCAGATCTCGCGGTCGCTGGTCTGAGCCGGGCCGGTTTCTTCCGGCACACGTTGTGCGATGGCGACTTGGCGGCTCGCTCTGCCCGCCTTCCTCATGCTGAGGAGCACGCCGAAGGCGTGCCTCGAAGCGCCTGTCGGGTCGCACCACCATTGCCACCGGGACGGCGCTATGATCGTCGCCGGGGTGCGACCCCACGGGTGCGGGAGGAGGCCTCTTGTTCGCGCCGGTCTTCGATTTTGCCATCATCGGCGGCGGCATCATCGGCGCGGCGATCGCCCGCGACGCCGCTGGGCGCGGCCTCAGGGTGTTCCTCTGTGAAGCCGGTGATCTTGGCGGCGGCGCCTCGTCGGCGACCAACAAGGTCGTCCACGGCAACCTCAAGTACCTGGAAGGCCTGAAGCTTGGCGCCCTCGGCGAGGCGGTCGCCGAGCGCGAGATCCTCATGGGCTCGGCACCCCATCTGGTTCGCCCGTGTCGCTTCATCCTGCCGCATCACCGGCGCCAGTGGCCGCGCTGGGCGCTGAGCCTGGGGCTCTTCGCCGCGGATCGTCTCGCTCGCCGGACCCTGCCGGCGAGCCGGCGCGTCGACCTTCAGGCCGAGGGCGCCCATGGCGCCCTCAAGCCCGAGTTCGAGGTCGCCTTCGCCTTTTCCGACTGCCAGGCTGACGACGCGCGCCTGGTTGTCCTCAACGCTATCGACGCACGCACCCACGGCGCCAGCATCCATCCGCGCGTCAGGGCGATCGTCGCCGAGCGCGAGGGCGAGCGTTGGCGTCTGTCGTTGGAATCGACGGTGACCGGCGAGCGTTTCGCAATCCTTGCCGAGGCCCTGGTCAATGCCGCCGGCGCCTGGGCGGGCGAGGTGCTCGACCACGTGATCCACAGCGACCAGCGAGTGCGCGTGCGGCTCAGCAAGCGAAGCTCGATCGTCGTCAGGCGGATCGGCGGTGACGGCGCCTACGCGCTGCCCAACTCCGACGGCGAGATCGTCTACTGCCTGTCCTACGGGCGCGACTTGATGGTGATCGGCGCCGGCCCCGGCCGAGCGGTAAGCGATCCGGCGGCGGCGGTCGAACCGCACGAGGTCGCCTATCTGCTCGACGTCGCCGGCCAGTACTTCGAGCGTCCCCCCGAGGCCGCGGACGTGGTCCGAAGCTTCGCCGCCGTCGCCGCGCTCCCCGACGACCCGGCTGCCACCCGTCATGACCATTTCATCATGGTCGACGCGCCGCCGCGCCTGGCTCCCCTGGTCAGCGTCTTCGGCGGCACGCTCACCACCCACCGGCGGATCGCCGAGAACGTCCTCGATCGCATGGCCCGCGTGCGACCAGTCGGGAGGCCATGGACGGCCGGTGCCGTGCTCCCCGGCGGCAGTCTGCCGCCGACCGGGCCGGATGGGCTTGGACGGGCGCTCGCCGCCGCCTATCCGTTCGTCTCGCAGGAGCACGCCCGACGGCTTGCCGGCGCTTACGGTACCCGTGCCCAGACGATCCTTTCCGGGGCCCGCTCGGCCGCCGATCTCGGCGTTCGTTTCGGTGCCGACCTGACCGAGGCCGAAGTCAACTTCCTGAAGAGCGAGGAGTGGGCGATGACCGCCGAGGACGTCCTTTGGCGGCGCTCCAAGCTCGGGTTCGTTCTATCGTCGGCCGAGGCCGCCGACCTTGAGGGCTGGATGACCTCCCGCCCGGTGACGGCGATGGCAGCCATTTGAAGCCGAGGCCGCCTTCCCGCCGCCAGAATCCCGTGATAGGAGGCCGCGCATTCGAAACGGATGTGAACGCCGTCAGCATGATATCCGCACCTTCCGCTGTCCGCGGCGTCGCCGTCGTCCTCGGGCTGGTCGCCGGCTTGTCGGTCGCTCCGGCCTCTGCCGAGCGCATCGACAACCCGGTCGCCGTCTTCGCCGGCCTCGACAAGATCACCGGCCGGATCATCGCCTTCGACGTCTACGTCGACGAAACGGTGCAGTTCGGCGCCCTGCGGGTGACGCCGCGGAAGTGCTACACCCGCCCGCCGACCGAGGAGCCGCTCACCGACGCCTACGTCGAGGTCGACGAGATCACCCTCGACCGCAAGGTCAGGCGTCTGTTCGGCGGCTGGATGTTCGCCGCGAGCCCGGGGCTGAACGCGGTCGACCACGCCGTCTATGACGTGTGGCTGACCGACTGCAAGACCTCCTCGCCGGTGCCGCCGCCGGCCAATCGATAGAAATCGGCTTCGGCCGCGACCGCCTGATCGAGCCGGCGCTGGTAGGTCCGCCGATCGATATCGATGGCGCCGAATTGTCTGAGGTGCGGGGTCGTGAACTGGGCGTCGAGCAGGCGAAAGCCGCCGGCCTTGAGGCGGGCGACGAGATGGACGAGGGCGACCTTCGAGGCGTCGCGCTCGCGGCTGAACATGCTTTCGCCGAAGAAGGCGGCGCCGAGGGCGACGCCGTAGAGGCCGCCGACCAGACGACCGTCGCGCCAGGCTTCCACCGTGTGGCAGTGGCCGAGGTCGAACAGCTCGCCGTAGAGCCGGCGAATGCGGGCGTTGATCCAGGTCTTCGGCCGGTCCGCGGTGGCGCCGGCGCAACCCTGGATGACGGCGGCGAAGTCGCGGTCGAGGTGAATCGCGAAACGATCCGAGGCGACGGTGCGCGCCAGCCGCCGCGGCAGGTGAAAGCTGTCGAGCGGGATGACGCCGCGCGTCTCCGGCTCGATCCAGTAGAGGCCCGGGTCGTCGGCCGCTTCGGCCATCGGAAAGATGCCGACCGCGTAGGCCTTGAGCAGCACCTGCGGCGTGATCTCCAAAATGACGTCGTCGCGCGCGGCCATCCGGGGCTCAGGCGGCCGCCAGCCGCCTCTCCAGCCAGTGGATGTCGTAGTTGCCGGCGATGATATCCGGATCCTGGACGAGATCGCGGAATAGCGGAATGGTCGAGCGGATGCCGTCGATGACGAACTCGTCGAGCGCCCGGCGCAGCCGCATCAGGCACTCCTGGCGCGAACGGCCGTGGACGATCAGCTTGCCGATCAGGCTGTCGTAGAAGGGCGGGATGGCGTAGCCCTGATAGACGCCCGAATCGACCCGCACGCCCAGGCCGCCGGGCGGGTGATAGTAGGTGATGGTTCCAGGCGAGGCGGCGAACGTCTTCGGGTCCTCGGCGTTGATCCGGCACTCGACGGCGTGACCGTCGAGGTGGACGTCGGCTTGGCCGAACGACAGACCAAGGCCGCAGGCGACGCGGATCTGTTCGTTGACCAGGTCGATGTCGGTGACCGCCTCGGTGACCGGGTGCTCGACCTGGAGGCGGGTGTTCATCTCGATGAAGTAGAATTCGCCGTCCTGGTAAAGAAACTCGACCGTCCCGGCGCCGGAGTAGCCGATCGTCGCCATTGCCCTGGCGACGATGCCGCCGATGCGGTCGCGGGTTTCCCGGTTGATGACCGGGGAGGGCGATTCCTCGAGGATCTTCTGGTGCCGCCGCTGCAGCGAGCAGTCGCGCTCGCCGAGATGAACGGCGCCGCCCTTGCCGTCGCCGAGCACTTGGATCTCGATGTGACGCGGCGCCGGGAAGTACCGCTCCATGTACAGCGTATCGTCGGCGAAGGCGTTGCGTGCCTCGGCGCGGGCGCCGGCGAGCGCCTGGCCGAGCTGGTCGGGCGAATGGACCAGCTTCATGCCGCGCCCGCCACCGCCGGCGGCCGCCTTGACCAGAACCGGGTAGCCGATCGTGGCGGCAATGCGGGCGGCGTTGTCGTCGGTGACGGCGCCGTCGGAGCCGGGAACCACCGGGATGCCGAGGCGGTTGACGGTGCGCTTGGCCTCGATCTTGTCGCCCATGATGCGGATATGCTCGGGGCTGGGACCGATGAAGGCGATGCCGTGGGCGGCGAGAATTTCGGCGAATTTGGCGTTCTCGGCGAGGAAGCCGTAACCGGGATGCACCGCGTCGGCGCCGGTGATCTCACACGCCGCCAGAAGCTGAGGGATGTTGAGATACGATTCGCGCGCCGCCGGCGGCCCGATGCACACGCTTTCGTCGGCGAGCCGCACGTGCATGGCGTTGGCGTCGGCGGTGGAGTGGACGGCGACGGTGGCGATGCCGAGTTCCTTGCAGGCGCGCAGAACGCGGAGCGCGATCTCGCCGCGATTGGCGATGAGGATCTTGCCGAACAGACGAGGCTCGCCACTCATTCGATGATCATCAGCGGCTCGTCGTATTCGACCGGCTGGCCGTCCTCGACCAGAATCTGGAGGACCTTGCCGGATCGCGGCGCTGGGATCTGGTTCATCGTCTTCATCGCCTCGACGACGAGCAGCGTGTCGCCTTCGGCGACCTGGTCGCCGACGTTGATGAACGGCGGCGCGCCTGGCTCGGGCGAGCGGTAGGCGGTGCCGACCATCGGCGAATGAACGGTGGTACCGAGACCCGGGGCCGCCTCGGCCGAACTCACCTCGCGCTGTCCGGGCGCAAGGGGAGTGGCAGCGGCCGGCGGCGGGGCCGGCACCGCGTTGCGGGCGACGCGGATGCGGGCGCCGGCGCGCTCGATCTCGATCTCGGTCAGGCCGGTCTCGGTCAGAAGCTCGGCGAGTTGGCGGATCAGGTCCTGGTCGAGCAATCCCTTGCCGTTGGTCATCGGCTCCCCTTCGGGGATCGACGGACCTTCGCCGCCGGAAGCAGGGGCTGCAGCGCTTCCAGCGCAAGGACGTAGCCGTGCGACCCGAGCCCGCAGATGACGCCGGCGGCGACCGGCGAGACGAAGGAGTGATGGCGGAAGCGCTCGCGGGCGAAGATATTGGAGAGGTGCACCTCGATCGCCGGCAGGCCGACGGCGCGGATGGCGTCCTGGAGGGCGAGCGAGGTGTGGCTGTAGGCGCCGGGGTTGATGACGATCCCCTTGGCGGCTTTAGCCGCTTCTTGAACCCAATCGACGAGAACGCCTTCGTGGTTGGTCTGGCGGAAGTCGATCGTGAGGCCGAGGCGGGCGCCGGCCTCGCGGCAGGCGCGCTCGATGTCGGCGAGGCTGTCGCTACCGTAGACCTCCGGTTCGCGGGTGCCGAGGAGGTTCAGGTTGGGGCCGTTGAGAACGAAGACAGGGATCGCCATGCGTTGGCCGTTTTCCGCCGAATCGGCCGCCTGTGGCCGCGCCTGAAACGGCGCCGGTTATAGGGGCTCGGCGGGCCGAGGGAAAGAGCCGGGCGCCCGCCTAGCAGGCGGCGGTGGCGCAGGCCCTGACGTCGCCGATCTTGGCCTTGAGGGCATCGTAGCCGACGGCGCCGACCACCACTTCGCGTTCGGTCACGTAGCTCGGCGTGCCGGTCAGGTTGAGCTTGGCGGCGAGCTCGTAGGTCTCGTTGATCGCCTTGGTGACCTCCGGGCCGTCGCGGGCGGCGCTCAGCGCCTGAACGTCGAGGCCGAGTTCCTCGGCCACGGCCATCGCCCGCTCGCCGTCAGCCTGGCCCTTCTCGCTGATCAACGCATTCTGGAAGGCGGCGTACTTCTCGGGCGCGGTGACGAGCACCGCCAGGGCGACACGCGCCGCGGCGACCGAGCCGTCGCCAAGGATCGGAAACTCCTTCAGAACGATGCGAAGCTTCGGGTCGGTCTCTATCAGCTGCTTCATGTCGGCGTGGGCGCGGCGGCAGTAGGTGCAGTTGTAGTCGAAGAACTCGACCAGGGTGACGTCGCCGTCCGGATTGCCGAGGACGACGTCGATCGGCGACGAGAAGATCGCCTCGGCGTTGTCGGCAATCGCCTTGGTTGCAGCAATCTGTTCGGCCTCGTCCTCTTTGCGCTGCAGCTCGTTGATCGCGTCGCGGATGATCTCCGGGTTGGCGAGTAGGTAGTTGCGGATCATGCCCTCGATCTCGGCGCGTTCGGAGTCGTTGAGCTGAGCAACATCGATCCCCGCCGCGGGCATCGGCGTCATCGGCGCCGTCTCGGAAGCGGCCTCGCCGATCACCGCGTCG
>JBBDMC010000199.1:0-8718 GCA_040878485.1 Bauldia sp.
GGCCACTGGCGCGCCCTGTGGAACACTTTCGATGAGTCAGTCAACCTCATGGCCTCCGGCGAGGTCGTCATCCAGTCGATGTGGTCGCCGGCGGTGACCGCGGTCAAGGCGCAAGGCATACCGTGCGTCTACCAGCCGCTCAAGGAAGGCTATCGCGGCTGGGGCAACGGTCTGGGCCTTATGGGGCATCTCGAAGGCATCAGGCTCGACGCCGCCTACGAATACCTTAACTGGTACGTGTCCGGCTGGATGGGCGGCTTCATCGCCAAGCAGGGCTACTACATCTCTGTGCCGGAGACGGCGAAGGCCCACCTCACTGAGAACGAATGGGGCTTCTTCTACGACGGCAAGGCGGCGACCGATGTCATCACCAGCCCAACCGGCGAGAAGACCAACGAAGCCGGCGAAGTCCGCGACGGCGGTTCCTACGAGGCGCGGTTCTCCAAGGTGGGCGTATGGAACTGTCTGATGAACGAGGCAGAGTACCAGGTCGCCAAGTGGAACGAGTTCACCGCGGCCTGACCGACCGCATCTGACCTTAACCGCGTATTCGGGGGTGGCGATCGTTTTCGCCGCCCCCAATTCATCGCTTCACGCGCCGACGCCTGATGAAAAAGAACTCGCTGATCACCTATCTCCAGGTCGCACCACTCTTTCTGGTGCTTCTCTTCTTCGTCATCGTGCCTTTGGCGCTGGTAGTCGCAGTGAGCTTCTTCCGTTACCAGGTGCTTGTCGGCCTGGTGCCCGACTTCACGTTCAAGAACTACATCGACATCCTGTCGAACGCGACGAACTGGTGGCTCTATTTCTCGACCATCAGATTTACCGTGATCGTACTGGCGATCACCGGCGTGCTCGGTTTCTGGATCTCCTATTTCCTTGTCTTTCATATTCGCAACATCATGTGGGCGATCGCGCTCTTCCTCGTCTGCACCGTGCCATTCTGGACGTCTAACATCATTCGCATGATCTCCTGGCGCCCGGTGCTCGGCAAAGAGGGGCTGATCAACTCCGCCCTTCTTCTACTCGGTGTCGTCGACCAGCCGGTCGAGTGGCTCCTCTTCTCCGATTTCGCGGTCATCGTCGCCTATGTCCACTTGTTCACGTTGTTCATGATCGTGCCGATCTTCAATTCGATGGCGCGCATCGATCCGGCGCTGCTCGAGGCGGCCTATGATGGCGGCGCCAGCCGCTGGGGCGTCGTCTGGAACGTCGTTCTGCCCTTGTCGAAGACCGGCATCGCGCTTGGCGCTGTCTTCGTCGTCACCCTCGTCATGGGCGACTTCTTCGTCGTCAGCGTCATGAGCGGTGGGCTTTCCGGATCGGCCACCTCCGGTATCTTTAACGATCTGCAATTCCTCAACTATCCGCGGGCGGCGGCAAATGCCGTGATTCTGGTTCTCATCGTCCTGATGATCGCGGTGGCGATTTTCCGGCTGGTCGATGTGCGCAAGGAACTGGCGCGATGACTACGTCTTACGGCAAGCGGCCCTGGACCTTCTACGTGCTGGCGACGCTGTTCACGCTGTTCGTCATCTTCCTCTACGGGCCGATGATCTCGATCTTCATCCTCTCTTTCCAGGGGCCCACGGGCGGTCTCGTCTTTCCCCTTCGCGGCGTGTCGCTGAACTGGTTCGCGGCGCTTTTCGGTCAGGCGCGGACCGGTGATATTGGCGGCGCCTTCTCGCGCTCCCTGCCGCTCGCGCTAATCGTTCTCTTCCTCACCGTCCTCATCTCGGTCACGGCCGGCTTTGCCTTCCGGCGCCGCTTCGCGGGCGCGACCGCCATCTTCTATTCGGCGATCGCCAGCCTGATCGTGCCGGGCTTGGTTTTGTCGATCGGCATCCTCGTCACCTTCCGCTTCCTCGACCTCCCGGCGCGCTGGTACGGCTCCGCGCTCGGCGCTCACCTCTCATGGACGCTGCCGTTCGGCCTGCTCATCATGTTCGCCGTCCTCGGGCGCCTCGATCCAGCCTACGAAGAAGCGGCCTACGACCTCGGCGCCAGCAGATGGCAGGCGGTTCGGCACGTGGTCGTCCCAATCGTTTTTCCCGGCATGATCGCGGTCGCGCTGTTTGGCTTCACGCTCTCCTACGACGAGTTCCCGCGGAGCTGGCTGACCGTCGGCCCGAAGAACACGTTGCCGATTGAGATCTGGACCATGACCACCAACGTCACCTCGCCGGCGCTCTATGCGCTCGGAACGGTGACCACGGCGATCTCCTTCGCCGCGATCGCGCTCGGGCTCGGGTCGATCGCCTACATCCAGCACAAGCGCTCCACGAGAATCTGAGCCATGCTCCAGTCCCCCTCCGCCACCGGTCCCGTGACGAGCGCCAGCCCGAGCAGCAGCGCCGAGATCCGTCTTGTCAACTTGACCAAGACCTTCGGCGAAACCCAGGCCGTCAAGTCGATCAACCTGACGGTCCCCGGAAGATCCTATTGCTGCCTGATCGGGCCGTCCGGCTGTGGCAAGACGACGATCCTCCGGATGATTGCCGGCCACGAAACGCCGACCTCAGGCGAGATCTTCATCGGCAATCAGATGGTCGTCGGCCAGGCGCCGGTGCAGCGCGGCACGGCCATGATGTTCCAGAGCTATGCGCTGTTTCCGCATCTTAGCGTCCGCGACAACGTCGCCTTCAGCCTCAAGATGCGTGGCGATGCCAAAGCGAAGCGCTATGCCCGGGTCGACGAGATGTTGGCGCTGGTGCACATGACTGCGTTTGCCGAGCGCATGCCCGCACAGCTCTCCGGTGGGCAGCAGCAGCGGGTTGCGCTGGCGCGCGCACTGATCACCAATCCGCGTGTCCTCTTGCTCGACGAGCCCCTGTCGGCGCTAGACGAATTCCTGCGGCTGAGGATGCGCGGCGAGCTGAAGCGCCTGCAGGACAGGCTCGGCATCACCTTCATCCACGTTACCCACACCCAGCCCGAAGCAATTGCCCTCGCCGACGCCGTCGTGGTGATGAACCAGGGCAGCATCGAACAGGCCGCCTCGCCGCACGAGGTCTATGCCAAGCCGCGCAGCCCGTATGTGGCGCGCTTCATGGGCGGCCACAACGTGCTGGTGGGCAAACTCCGAGCCGTCGAGGGCGGTGCCGCGCTTCTGGATGGACCGAGCGGCGCGTGCTTCCGGGTGCCTCTCGAGGGTAAGAGCCCCGCTGCCGGGAGCGACGTCTATTTCTCCATTCGGCGAGACCTGATCGACATCCGCCGCGAACACGCGACCGGCGAACCCAAGGAAAACTCACTGCACGGCTTGGTCGACACGGTCGAGTATCAAGGCGTCTATTTCAAGGTCACCCTGTCCAGGATTGCCGGCGAGGAGTTCATCGTCGTCGAGCCGGAATCGGCCTTCTTCGTTCACCCGGTCGCGCCCGGCGACCCCATCGTCGCGTCGTGGCGAGCCGAGCACGCGCACCTCCTCGAGCCCGATCAGGCTGGCGTCGGCACGGCTGAGCCCTACGCCGAGGACACCGCCTCCTGAAGCGGTCGAGCTTCGACGCCGAGCCGCATGAAGGCGTGGAACGAGCGGTCGATCAGACCGGGGTCGAGACCGCGGACGATGAGGACGAGGCGCGTGCGCGCCTGGTTATCCGGCCAGCGCTCGAGATGGACCGGTTTGTGGATCAGGTGCTGAACCCCCTGGACCACCACCGGCGCCCCTCGCCCGACAATGTTGAGCAGCCCCTTGACGCGCAGGACCTTCCTTCCGTGGCGGTTCAGCAGCATCGACAGCCACAGGCCGAAAGCGGCCCAATCGAGTGGCTTGTCGGCGCTCAGCACCAGAGCGCGGATGTCGCCATGCCGATTGCGGTCTTCGTGGTCTTGGTGGTCATGGTCGTGGATCATCGCGTCCTCCGCCATCAGCCATCGGCGAACCTCGTCCGGTCGCGTCGTCTCGTCGTGGACGTCGTGGGTGAGGAGGGCTGCGGCGGCGTCATCCGCCTCGCCGCTCTCGATGATCTCGGCGGTTGGATTGATGGCCGCCAAACGGGCGCGCAAGCGCGCGGTCTTGCCCGGCCCGGCGATATCGATCTTGGAGACGACCAGCCGGTCGCCGACTGCTACCTGCTTCCGGCACTCTTCGTAGCAATCGAGATTGGCGCCGCCGCACTCGGCATCGATGACCGTCACGACATTCCCGAGGCGAAAATGATGCTTGAGCATCGGATCGGCTGCGAAGGTCGCGACGATCGGCGTCGGATCGGCGAGGCCTGTCGTCTCGATCACAACACGGCGGAAAGGCGGCACCTCGCCCCGCTGACGCCGGCCGTAGAGGCGGAGCAGCGCGTCCTTGAGATCGCCGCGGATGGTGCAGCACACGCAGCCGCTGTCGAGCAGCACCACCTCTTCGTCGACGGCTTCGAGCAGGAGATGGTCGAGCCCGACTTCGCCGAACTCGTTGATCATCACCGCCGTGTCGGAAAGGTCGGGCTGACGCAGAAGCCGGCGGAGAAGCGAGGTCTTGCCCGAGCCGAGAAACCCGGTCAGCAGGTTGACTGTGATCGGCGCTGCCCAGAGGTCGTTCATCGCACCGCCGCCCTGACGTCGAGTGCGTTGATCGAGTCGCGATCAAGCGGGTCGCAAACGCGACCCGTGAGCCGCTCCGCTTCGGGCCACAGCGCGCCGAAGTTGTCGATAATCTTCGACGCACCGGTCCGGGTGGTTAGAATGTAGCGACCCGCCCAATCGGAAAGCGAAAGGCCGTAGGCAGCCAAACAGCGATTTGCCACCGCGACCCTATGTTGGCGTTCCGCCCCCGTGGACGCCTGGGCCGATCCGTCCGACCAGTGCTCAGCAACGCCGAACACGCCACAGAGAGCGCACATCAGGGCTCCTTCCTTGGTCGACCGAGCGTTAGGTTCACGACTTCGGCCGATCGGGCCTGTTCCGCGGGTAGCGTTTGGCGAAATCGTCGGCGATCTGTTCGAAGGTCACGAACTTCACGCCCCTGTGCTTCTTGAAATGGGCGTGGAGCCTCTCCAGCATCAAGAGATTCTGAGCCTTCCCCGACACGTCGGGATGGATCGTCAAGGTGAAGACGGCGTAGTCGTATTCACGATAGACCCAGTCGAATTGATCCTTCCACATCTCGCCGAGATGCCGCGGACTGACGAAGCCATGGCTGTTGGGCGCCGCCTTGATGAACATCATCGGCGGCAGGTCGTCGAGATACCATGACGCTGGAATGTCGATCAGATCCGTCTCCTGGCCGCGCTGAAGCGGCTTCATCCAGGCCGAGGGGTGCTTGCTGTAGTCGATCTTCGTCCAGCTGTCCCCCACCCGCACGTAGAAGGGGTGGAAGTCATTATTCATCATGGAGTGATCGTATCTGATGCCCTTCTTCAGGAGCAGTTCGCCGGTCTTCGGACCGAGCTCCCACCACGGCGCAACATAGCCGCGCGGGCTCTTGCCGCAGAGTCTGGTGATCACCTCGATGCACTTGTCGAAAATCGCCTCCTCCTGCTCCGGCGTGAGGGCGACCGGATTCTCGTGGCTGTAGCCGTGCATGCCGATCTCGTGACCGGCGTCGGCGACACGCTTCATCTGGTCGGGAAACGTCTCGATGGAGTGGCCGGGAACGAACCAGGTGGTCTTGATCGCCCATTTGTCGAACAGGCGGAGCAGCCGTTGCGACCCGACTTCGCCGGCGAACATTCCGCGGGTGATGTCGCAGGGCGAATCCTGGCCGCCATAGGAACCGAGCCAGCCGGCAACGGCGTCGACGTCAATGCCGTAAGCAACGAAGATTTCCTTCGCCTTTGCCCGGCCCTTTGCCCTGGCCCCTGCCTTCGCTCGTACTCTCGCCTTCGCCGCCCGCGCCATCCCCAAATCCTCCTGTTGACTGCTGCCCCGTCGCGGCCCCGCCGTGTCGGCGTTGCCGCCTTGACGTCTGTCGGTCAAGCCATCTTAATCGAACTCGACATGCTGACGGAAGGCGTCCGCCGTCGGCGGCCCACCGGAGGGCAAGGAAGATGACGGTTCGGCGGCGATGACAAAGGTCGTCATTGTCAGCACAGGCGGTACGATTGCCTCCCGCGTCGACCGCGAGCGTGGCTTCGTCACCAGCCAGGCGACCGGCGCCGAACTTGTTGGCCTTCTGTTGAAGCCGGCGGACGTCGCCATCGAGGTTGACGAGTTCGTCATGGTCGGCAGTTTCCAATTCGACCTGGATCTGGTTTTCCGACTGACGCGACGGATAGCCGCCCACCTCGACGACCCCACCGTCGCGGGTGTCGTGGTAACCCAGGGAACCGACACCATGGAGGAAAGCGCCTTCATGGCCGATCTCCTCGTTGGCTCCGACAAGCCGCTCGTCTTCACCGGCGCGCAGCGCCATGCCGACGAGCCGGATAGCGACGGTCCCCGCAATCTTAGCGACGCCATCAAGGTGGCCGCCGCACTTGAGGGGCGCGGTCTCGGTGCGGTCATCGTCTTCGAGCAGGAAATCCACGCCGCCCGCGACGTGACTAAGGTTCATGCGGCCCGCGTCGGCACCTTTGCCTCGGGCGAGCACGGCAAGCTCGGCGAGGTCGACGGCGAGCGGGTCATTGTGCATCGGCGCCCGACGCTTCGACAAGCTTTCGCCGCCGAGCAAATCGAGTCACGCGTCGATCTGGTTAAGCTCGTCATGGGGTCCGACGGGCGGTTCATCGACCACGCGGTGGCTGATGGCGCGCGGGCGATCGTATTGGAGGCCTTCGGTCGCGGCAACGCGACCCCTGCCGTGGTCGACGCCGTCCGCAGGGCGACCGAGCGGGGCGTCCTGGTTGTCGTGACCACACGCTGCCCCCAGGGGAGGGTAGCGCCGATTTACGGCAATGGCGGCGGCACGGACCTTGTCTCCGCCGGCGCAGTGTTCGCCGGCGATATGTCTGGGATCAAGGCTCGGATTCTCTTGGCCGTGCTCCTGGCCGGTGGACGCTCGCGATCCGAGGTGATAGATCTTGTCGTAGCCATGGCGGGCTGAGTCTTGGCGTGGCGCACGCCCTGCCGGTCGGGCATCACTCGTGGGCGAAACAACTGCGAAACCGCGACGGGGAAAAGCGGGCGGGTCACATGCCCGAAATGCGCCACCGCTTTGCAAGTAGCAACGTGAGCTACTAAGAACGCCTCGGCATTGAGCCGTGACTGTACACCCCATCTGAGGCGTGCTTCGAGCTTCTGGCCAGAGAATGTTGGAACCCAGTTCCTCTCCCTCCGCCAGTTTGCAGCAGTCTTCCATCGATGTCACGGATAGGCTTTTCTGCGAGCCCCAGGTGCGCCCACCGTTCCTTCCCCATCGACCGCAGAGTCGGCGGCGACACGGCGCGCTTGGCAGGTCGTTTGCTTTTCGCTAACGGTTGACCAACCGCGATCTTCCGCTTCCTGGACCGATGAACGACGCAACCTCCGCCCCAACTGCGCGCGGCTCCGACGCCGAGTCGCTTCGCTTGGCGATTCTCGAGAAGCTGGCCTATGCGGTCGGCAAGGATCCGATTGTCGCCAAACCGCATGATTGGCTGGCGGCGACCATCCTGGTGGTCCGCGACCGGGTCGTGGACCGCTGGATGGAGTCGACCCGCGCGACCTACCGCGGCGGCGCCAAGCGCGTCTACTACTTGTCGCTCGAATTCATGATCGGCCGTCTGCTGCGCGATGCCATGTCCAATCTCGGATTGGTCGAGCCGGTGAGCGCGGCCCTGCAACAGTTCGGCGTCGACCTCGACCAGATCGAGGCGCTAGAGCAGGACGCCGCGCTCGGCAACGGCGGTCTCGGCCGTCTCGCCGCCTGCTTCATGGAAAGCATGGCGACGCTCAGGATTCCGGCTTACGGGTACGGCATTCGCTACGTCCATGGTCTCTTCCATCAGGAGATACGGGACGGCAACCAGGTCGAGCTGCCCGAGGACTGGCTGGAGCACGGCAACCTTTGGGGGTTCGATCGGCGCGAGGTCGAGTACGAGATCGGCTTCGGCGGTTCGGTCGGCTCCGAGGCGGTGGCTGGGCGCGCCCCCCGCCAGGTCTGGCAGCCGGAGGAAAGGGCGCTCGCCGTCGCCGTCGATACGCCGCTGGCCGGCTGGCGCGGCGCCTGGGTCAACACGCTGCGCCTGTGGACCGCGCATGCCATGGATCCGATCCGGTTGGAGGCCTTCAACCGCGGCGACTATGTCGGCGCGCTCGCCGACCGCACCAAGGCGGAAACGATCACCCGCGTGCTCTATCCCGCCGACTCGACGGCGGCCGGGCAGGAGTTGCGCCTGCGCCAGGAGTATTTCCTGGTGTCGGCCTCGCTCCAGGACCTCGTCCGGCGTCACTACCAGCAGTTCGGGGCGGTCGCCAATCTTGCCGATAAGGCGGCGATCCAGCTCAACGACACCCACCCGGCGCTGGCGGTTGCCGAGTTGATGCGCCTGCTGGTCGACGTCCACGGCATCGTCTGGGGCGAGGCCTGGGCGATCACCGTGGCGACGCTTGCCTACACCAACCACACGCTGCTGCCCGAGGCGCTGGAGAGCTGGCCGGTGCCGCTGTTCGAGCGGCTGCTGCCGCGCCACATGCAGATCGTCTACGAGATCAACACCAGGCTGCTGACGACGGCGCGGGACAGGCTCGACGCCGATGCCGGTCTGCTGGCGGCGCTGTCGCTGATCGACGAACACGGCAGCCGGCGCGTGCGCATGGGCAATCTTGCCTTCGTCGGCTCGCACAAGGTCAACGGCGTGTCGGCTT
>JBBDMC010000199.1:8728-11553 GCA_040878485.1 Bauldia sp.
ACCGAACTGATGAAGCGGACCGTTTTTGCCCCGCTCCATCGCCTGTTCCCCGACCGCATCAACAACAAGACCAACGGCATCACGCCGCGCCGCTGGCTGATGCAGGCCAACCCCGGACTGACCGCCCTTCTCCGCGCGACGATCGGCGACGCCGTTCTCGACGACATCGCGCGCCTGGCCGATCTCAACGCCTTTGCCGACGATCCGGCGTTTCAGGACCGCTTCGCGGCGGTCAAGCGCGACAACAAGGCGTCGCTCGCCGCCTACATTAGCGACCACGTCGGGGTCGCGGTCGATCCCGACGCGATGTTCGATGCTCACGTCAAACGCATCCACGAGTACAAGCGACAGCTGCTCAACGTGCTCGAGACGGTGGCGCTGTACAACACGGTGCGCGCCCACCCCGAGAAGGAGTGGGCGCGGCGGGTCAAGATATTCGCCGGCAAGGCGGCGCCGGGGTACTGGCTCGCCAAGCTGATCGTCAAATTGGTCAACGACGTCGCCAAAGTCATCAACAACGACCCCGCGGTGCACGAACTGATCAAGGTCGTGTTCATCCCCAACTACAACGCCAGCCTGGCCGAGCTGATCATCCCGGCCGCCGACCTCTCGGAGCAGATTTCGACCGCCGGCATGGAGGCTTCCGGCACCGGCAACATGAAGCTGGCGCTCAATGGCGCGCTGACCATCGGCACCCTCGACGGCGCCAACGTCGAACTCCGCGATCGGGTGGGCCGGGACAACATCGTGATTTTCGGGCTGACTGCCCAAGAGGTCGAGGAGCGCCGCCGCTCCGGCTACAATCCCCGCTCCGTCATCGCCGCCAATCCCCAGCTCGCCCAGGCCATCGACGCGATCGCCTCGGGAACGTTCTCACCCGACGATCACCACCGCTATCGCGGCCTCGCCGACAACCTGCTCACCTCCGACTGGTTTCTGGTCGCCGCCGACTTTGCCGCCTACGCCGAGGCCCAGCGCGGCGTCGATGCCATCTGGCTGGACAAGCAGGCGTGGTACGGCAAGGCCATCCGCAACACCGCCAACGTCGGATGGTTCTCGGCCGATCGCGCCGTCGGCGAATACGCCCGCGACATCTGGGGGGTTCCGGTGCCATGATGGCGGCATGGGGGCAAGGACGGCGAACAACGATTGGCGGCTGGACGATCGGGAGATTGAGGCGCTTGTCGCCGGTACCCACGGCGACCCGTTCTCCCGTCTCGGATTGCATCAGACCGACGGTGGGGCGTGGCTCGCCCGCGCCGTGGTGCCCGGGGCCGAGCGCGTGCGGGTGGCAACGCTCGACGGCAGGCTCGCCGGCGAACTGACCCGCCGCGGCGGGGGAGCGCTCTTCGAGGGGCCGGTCACCGTCGGCGGCCGCACGCCGCTGCGCATCACGGCGTCCAACCGCACCGCCGAATGGGGCTACCTCGATCCCTACAGCTTCGGCCCGGTGCTCGGTCCGATGGACGACTTCTATTCGGCCGAGGGCACGCACCTTCGCCTGTTCGACAAGCTCGGCGCTCACCTCATCGAGCACCAGGGCGCCGCAGGCGTCCATTTCGCCGTCTGGGCGCCGGCGGCGCAGCGGGTTTCGGTCGTCGGCGACTTCAACGGCTGGGACGGCCGCCGCCACGTGATGCGCCATCGTCGGCAGTCCGGCATGTGGGAAATCTTTGTTGCCGATCTCGGCCCGGGGACGACCTACAAGTATGAGATCGTCGGCGCCGACGGTCGGCTGGCGCCGCTGAAGGCGGACCCGTTCGCCTTCGCCTCCGAGCTGAGGCCGAAGACGGCGTCGGTCGTCGCCGAAGGCTCCCCCTTGGTGTGGACCGACGCGGCTTGGCTTGCCGAGCGCGGCGCTCGTGAGCCGCGGCGGGACCCGATCTCGATCTACGAGGTCCATCTCGGCTCGTGGAAGCGCGCCGCGGACGGCGGGTTCCTTTCCTGGGATCAGCTCGCCGCCGAGCTGATCCCCTATGTCGCCGATCTCGGCTTCACCCACCTCGAGCTGCTGCCGGTCACCGAACACCCGCTCGATGCGTCGTGGGGCTACCAGCCGACCGGTCTGTTTGCGCCGAGCGCGCGTTTCGGCCCGCCCGCGGGCCTGGCGCGCTTCGTCGATGCAGCCCACCGCGCCGGACTGGGCATCATCCTCGACTGGGTGCCGGCGCATTTCCCTACCGATGCGCACGGGCTTTCGCGTTTCGACGGGACGGCGCTCTACGAGCACGAGGACCCGCGCCGCGGCCACCATCCCGACTGGAACACCGCGATCTACAACTATGGGCGGACGGAGGTTGCCGCCTTCCTCATCAACAGCGCGCTCTACTGGCTCGATCGCTTCCATGTCGACGGGCTGCGCGTCGATGCCGTCGCCTCGATGCTCTACCTCGACTACTCCCGCGGTCCGGGCCAGTGGGAGCCGAACGAGCGCGGCGGCAACGAGAATATCCAGGCGGTCGAGTTCCTGCGCCGTACCAACATCGCGGCCTACGGCCATCACCCGGGAATCGTCACCGTCGCCGAGGAGTCGACCGCCTGGCCGGGCGTGTCGCAACCGGTCGACGCCGGCGGCCTTGGCTTCGGCTTCAAGTGGAACATGGGCTTCATGCATGACACGCTGCGCTACCTGGCGCGCGATCCCGTGCATCGCAAGTTCCACCACGACGACGTCACGTTCGGGCTTCTCTACGCCTTCTCGGAGAATTTCATCCTGCCGCTGTCCCACGACGAGGTGGTGCACGGCAAGGGTTCGCTGCTGCGCAAGATGCCGGGCGACGACTGGCAGAAATTCGCGGCGTTGCGCGCCTACTACGCCTTCATGT
>JBBDMC010000200.1:0-11482 GCA_040878485.1 Bauldia sp.
CTAAGCCATTGAGAAAACTGACTCTTGCGTTGGACGGATACGTCGTGCACCGGTTATTGTCGACGACACATGCCGCCGCTATATTCCGCCCGCATTCGAGCCCGAGCCCAAGGTTTGCCGCATGTCCCGCCCCCGGGATGAGGATTATCGGCCGTCGAACTCCGAGCCGTTCATGAACGAGCGACAGCGCGAATATTTCCGCAGGAAGCTGCAGGTGTGGAGGGAGGAAATCCTGCGCGAGGCGCGCGAGACGCTGCAGCACCTGCAGGACGAAAGCCAGAACCACTCCGACCTCGCCGACCGCGCCTCGTCGGAAACCGATCGCGCCATCGAGCTCAGGGCCCGCGACCGTCAGCGCAAGCTGATCGCCAAGATCGACTCGGCGCTGGATCGCATCGAGGACGGGACCTACGGTTATTGCGAGGAGACGGGCGAGCCGATCAGCCTGAAGCGGCTGGACGCGCGGCCGATCGCGACTCTGTCGATCGAGGCCCAAGAGCGCCACGAACGGCGCGAACGCGTCTATCGTGACGATTGAATGGAGCAGCGTTCAGGCCATGCCGCGGCCTGTGAAAACGGTCACAGCGCCGCCGCATATCGGTGAATAGGGTGTTGGACGAACAGCGGCGTTCGCATTCCCCGTTCATGTGTCATACATGTAGGGGCAACTAGGTTGCATTGACTCGACAAACCGGTCTCAGGCCATGCCAGCCGGGGCCTCTAATCTTTAGGAGCTACCAATGAAGACTTTGTTGACCACAATGGCGCTGGCCGGCGGCCTGTTTCTGGCGGTTGCCGGGACCGCCAGCGCCGGCACCCCGGCCCAGTGCCAGGCCTACGCGCAAGCCCAGACCGACGCCACCTATCCACTTGGGGTGGGCGTCCTGAAGGGCGGGCTCCTCGGCGCGCTCGGCGGCGCCGCGGTCGGCGCGGCAACCGGCGGCAACGTCGGCCAAGCGGCCGGAATCGGGGCCGTCGCCGGCGGCGGCATCGGCACGGTGGCCTATCAGAACAAGCGCCAGAACTACTTCAACTCGGTCTACGCCCAATGCATCGGCAGTGGCCCACCGCCACCTCCGCCGACCCCCATCTACGCGCCCGCCGGGCCGTACAACGGCACCGTCTATCAGACGCTCAACGTCAGGACCGGCGGCGGAACTCAGTACCCCGTCGTCTTCGTTCTGCAGCCGGGCATGGTCTTCCAGGTCCTCGGTTGCGGCGCCGGTTGGTGCTCGATCAACGTCAGTGGCTACGGCGGCGGCTTCGCCTCGCAGACCTACATTCACCCCTACGCCGGCTAACCGGACACCGATTCAAAGCCACAGCCTGAACAACCAAGCGCCCGCGGCGAGTGTCGCGGGCGCTTCTTGATGTGGCGGACAACAGCGGAACGGATCGCCGGTTGCGCAGGCTGATGCTCCTCCGGCACTGCAAATCGTCGTTGGGCGAGGAAGGGCTCCCCGACCGAGACCGGCCGCTGTCGAAACGCGGCCAGCGGGAAGCCGAGTCGATGGCCGAGGAGATCGCCGCCCGCCATGCCCCCGACCGCATCCTCTGCTCCCCCGCCAGCCGCACGCGCGAGACCCTCGACCCTCTCCTGGCGCGTCTCGGCAAGGGCGTCGACCTCGCCGTCGTCGAGGAGCTTTACGGAGAGGCGGGCGACTACCGGGCCGTCGTCGCCGCGCGGGGCGGCGACGCGATGCGACTGCTGGTCATCGGTCACAATCCTGCGATCGAGGCGACCGCGCGCGCCCTCGCCGGATCCGGCGACAAGGCGTGCCTCTCCCTGATGGCCGCCAAATTCCCGACCGGCGCCCTCGCCGTCTTCGAGATCGATGGCGACTGGACGGAACTGAAGCCACGGGCGGGGCGGCTTATCGCGTTCATCCGGCCGCGCGACGTTACCGGTGCGGATAACTGACCGCCGAGGGTTCCGCGACGACCGTCTCGCGCCTACATGTTGGCGGCCAACCGCGGAGCGGGACTTGCGACTCACGTCCCTGACCGACGAGACCCGTCTCGTCCTTGCCAACGTTTCCGAACGCACGACCGGGATCATCACGCCAACGGTCCGTCTTGGCGTCACCGGGCTCGCCCGCGCCGGCAAGACGGTCTTCCTGACGGCGCTGGTTCACAACCTCACCCACGGCGGCCGGCTGCCGCTATTCAAGGCGGTCGCGACCGGACGCCTCGCCGGCGCCCGGCTCGAGCCGCAGCCCGACGACGATGTGCCCCGCTTCGACTACGAGCGCCACGTCGCCGCCCTGGTCGACGACCGGGTGTGGCCTGATTCGACGCGGCGGATCAGCGAGCTGAGGCTCACCATCGCGTTTGAGTCGGCCTCGGCGCTGAAGCGCAGGCTCGGCAGCGGCCGACTGCATCTCGACATCGTCGACTACCCCGGCGAATGGCTGCTCGACCTGCCGCTCCTGTCGAAATCGTACGCCGAGTGGTCGCGCCAGGCGATCGCCGTCGCCGAAGCGTCGACGCATCGCAACCACGCCAAGGCGTGGCTCGCGCGGCTTGCCGAAACCGACGGCGGCACACCAGAGGACGAGGAGCGGGCGCGCGAACTCGCCGCTCTGTTCACCGGCTACCTTGAGGCGTGCCGCGCCGGCGACACGCTCTCGACCCAGCCGCCCGGCCGCTTCCTGATGCCGGGCGATCTCGACAACTCCCCCGCCCTCACCTTCGCGCCGCTCAGGCTCGCCGACCACGACTCGACGCGCGCCGGATCGCTCGCGCGCATGATGGAGCGGCGCTACGAGGCCTATAAATCGGTCGTCGTGCGGCCGTTCTTCCGCGATCACTTCGCCAGGCTCGACCGCCAGATCGTGCTCGTCGACGTGCTCGCCGCGCTCAACGCCGGCCCGGCGGCGATCGCCGACCTCGAAGCCGCTCTGACCGGCATCCTTGCCTCCTTCCGGCTCGGCCGATCGAGCTGGCTGACCGGCCTCATCAGGCGTCGCATCGACCGCATTCTGTTCGCGGCGACCAAGGCCGACCACCTGCATCACGGCGACCACGACCGGCTCGAGGCGATCCTCGACCGCCTCGTCGGCCGCGCTACGGAGCGGGCGGCGTTCGCCGGCGCCCGCGTCGACATCCTGGCGCTCGCCGCGGTGCGCGCCACGCGCGAGGCCTCGGTGACCAGCGCCGGAGAGACACTGCCCTCGATCATCGGCACGCCGCTTCCCGGCGAGAGCGTCGACGGCCGCACCTTCGACGGCAAGACCGAGGTCGCGGTCTTCCCGGGCGACCTGCCGGACGATCCCGCGTCGGTGCTTGCCGCCGGCGCCGGGCCGACCGACGTTCGCTTCATCCGCTTCAGACCGCCGAAGCTCGAGCGGACGGCGGAAGGCCTGACGCTGTCGCTGCCCCACATCCGGCTCGACCGCGGGCTCGAATTCCTGATCGGAGACCGCCTGTCATGAGGCCACGCCGTCCCACCGCCTTCTCCCTCGACGAGGTGCGCTACGAACCGGAAGACCTCTACCCGCCCGAGCCCGAGCCGGGTGATCTGGCGACTCTCGAGCCCGCGGCATCGGCTCCGTCGGCCGCCGGCCACAAGTCGCGCTGGCTTGGCCTGTTCTTCCTCGCCCTCGGCGGTCTGATCGTGCTGGCGATCGGCATCGCCGTCGACAACCTGGTCAGCGATCTCTTCCACCGCAACGACTGGCTCGGCTGGCTCGCCGTCGTGCTCGTCGTGCTCGCCGGGCTCGCGGTCCTGGCGATGGCGGCGAGGGAGACGGCGGCCCTCCTCAGGCTCCGCCGCATCAACCACATCCACGCGCGGGCGGCGGCTGCTGCCGAAGCCGACGACCGAGCGAAGGCGCTCAGCGTCGTCGCCGAACTCGAGGCGCTCTATCGCCGCCGCCCGGAGACCGCGCGCGGGCGCGCCGAACTTACCCGCCACCGCGGCGAGATCATCGACGGCCGCGATCTCCTCGGCCTCGCCGAGACCCACCTACTCCTGCCGTTCGATGAGACCGCGCGGCGGATGATCCTCGCCTCAGCCAAGCGGGTGGCTGTCGTCACTGCCATATCACCCCGCGCCCTCGTCGACTTGTTGTTCGTCGGCTCCGAGATCATTCGCCTGATCCGGCGGCTGGCGACCCTCTACGGCGGCCGC
This sequence comes from Bauldia sp., assembly GCA_040878485.1. Taxonomy (GTDB): domain Bacteria; phylum Pseudomonadota; class Alphaproteobacteria; order Rhizobiales; family Kaistiaceae; genus JBBDMC01. Next base: position 4,133 of record JBBDMC010000200.1, read on the forward strand.
CCTGGTACAATCGGCTTCTTCCGCCTCGCCCGCGCCACGGTCGCTCACCTCGCGGTGACCGGTGGCATCGCGGCCGGCGATTCGCTCGTTCAACAGATTCTCGGCCACGGCATCGCCGCCCGCCTCTCGGCCCGCCTGGGGGAAGGCGTCGTCAACGGGCTTCTAACCGCCCGCGTCGGCATCGCGGCGATCGAGGTTTGCCGGCCGCTCCCCTTCCTCAACGGCAGGCCGCCGCGCCTCGCCGACGTGATGGCGGCACTGCGCCCGTTGGGCGGTGGCAAGGACAGCGCGGACGGGAAGGCGATTAGCTAGGACGTAGACGCATCGAAGGCAACCGACGCCTTGTCTACGACGTGCCGCCCGGCCGATCGAGGTTCACCGGCTCGCACACGACCGTCGGTTCGTCGTACTCGGCGAACTTGTACACCACCACGACCTGGCACGAGGTGCCGTAGACAGCCAGCGTGTCCTTCTCGCTGATGACCGAAACCACGTAGCGCATGGCGTAGAGGTAGGTGTCCTGGTAGGTCTGCGAAGGCGCCTTGACGAAATCGACCAGCTTCATTGTCCGCGTCGACCAGCGAATGAGGCCTACCGGGCTGACCTGCTGGAACGTCGTCTGGTAGGTGATCTTGGCGGCGATCTTGTCGAAGATCGCCTGGGGGAATTCCCGTGCCGCTGCCGCGTTGAAGATCGGCTCCGGGACTTTTACCTCACGCGCGAACGCGGGCGATGGCAGGCCGACGGCGAGCAATGCGACTAGGCCACACGTCGCTTGGACCGCGCCCTGCGGCGAACGCACTTGCAAGAACGAATTGCTCATGACTCCCTCCTTTCAGGATCGAGAGCCCGAGCAATACCCAACCCCCGTTTTTGAAACATGCCACGATCGTGTTAGGTTCGGCTCGCAACCGTGGGCTTAAGCAGCTTGCACGGGAGGCTTCATGGCGAAGTCGACAGCGCGCGCGGAAGGGCGTTTCAAGCAGCTCTGCAGCCTTGGTCTCGGCGGCGAGGCTGTCATGCCGGCGTTGCTCGCCCAGCTGCATGGCGTGCTGCCGTCCGACAGCAACGACTTCCATTTCGCCAACGAGGCGGGCAGCGACTCGGCGCACTTCTGCGGTGAGAACACCAACTTCCCGACGTCACTGTACACGGAGGTGTTCTACGGAACCCGCGACGCCGAGATCAAAGGCCTGGCTTATCGCGAGGTGAGCGCGATTCAGTTCGGCGTTCATGACGCCGAAGCTGCCCTGGGCCCCGACTACGAGACCGTCCTCGGCCGCAGTGACATCTACAATCTCATCTGCGTCCCCATGGGCCGCCCAGTGGATTTCCTGAGGCTGTTTATCCGCGACGGCAGGCAACGGAAGACGCTTGGCTGCGTCGACCTCCATCCGTCGTTCGGTGCGCGCCCGTGGACGCCGGAAGAGAAGCGGCGCCTCGCTCAGCTGGAGCCGTTCTTCGCCTACGCGCTGACGGTACGTGCCCCGCTCGACGGTCCCCTCGTCGAGAGCGGCCGGAACGGCGTCATCATCGCTAATTCCGCTGGACGGCCGATCCAGCTGTCGGCTGAGGCACGGCAGCTCCTCTTCCTGGCCGCCTATCCGAGGGTCACGCCTGGGACCAGGGTAAGCCGGGTGCCGGTTCTGCCGGCCCCCGTCGTCCGCATCTGCCGGAACCTCAACCGTGCCTCCTCGGGCGATGCCGATGCTTCGGCGCCGGTCTATCACCACCGGAATGTCTGGGGAGGATTTCGCTTCCGTGCCGAGTGGCTCGAGGGCAACGATCCGGCGTCGGGTCTCATCGCAATCACGGTCACTCACCAGGAGCCGCTGCCGATCAGATTGGTGCACAGCGTCGAGCGCCTGCCTCTCAGCCGCCGCCAAGCCGAGGTCTGCGTGCTGATGGCGAGCGGCTATTCCCACGAGAACATCGCCGAGCAACTCGGCATCAGCCGGCACACCGCCAACGAGCACGGCCGCTGGATTTACAACAGGCTCGACGTCCACAACCGCACCGAACTGGTGAACAAGTTGCTCTATCACTAGAGCCGGCAGCTCCGTGGCAATGCGGAGCGTGCCCCGCTGCCGACCCGGGAGCTTATTTCCACAGCCGCCGCATCGGGCCATCGTCCCCACCGACCGGATCGGCGCCGGGCCTGACGACGGCGGCGATGCGCTTACGGATACCGGCCTTGTCCTCGGCGCCCTCGCGCATCAGGTCGGCCCACTGGCCTGTCGGATAGGCGCCGATCACCAGGAGCCCGGGGTCCGACGACAAGCGCTTGTGGCCGACGCCGGCCGGGATCAGCACCGCGTCGCCGGCTTTGACGTGAAGGGTCTCTCCCGCCTCGCCGCCGAAGCGCACGTCGGCCTCGCCGTGGGCGATGCCCAGCACCTCGTGGGCGGTCGAATGGTAGTGGTGGAACGGGAAGATGCCGTTCCGCCAGAAGCCGCCCCAGCCGTTTGCCGCGAACAGAGCCTCAAAGGCGCGGGCGGGATCGCCGCCGCTCACGTCGAGCGTTCCCGAGTAGACGATCAGCGGCAAGCGCGCGTTGTTGGGGACGTCGCCGTCGTCGGCAAAGAGGTGTGAGCTCGTCCGCACGGCATCACCACGCCAAACCCGCGGTCTTCTAGGGTCGACCCGCGGCACTTTGCCAGTCGGCCACAGGCCCGTCAAAGCCCGCGCTTGCCGCCGATCGGCGCTTTCGCCGATCCTGTCGCATGGTTATGGTGCTGGGAATCACCGGGCAAGCGGGATGAAATCGATCGGGTTCGGCTTGGAACGGATCGCCTGGCCGGCCCTCGCTTGGCCGCGCGCGACGGCGATCGTTGTCCTTCTCCTCCTCGCCGCGGCGGCATTTGGCATCACCCGGCTGTCCTTCGACGAGGATCTGAGGAGCGTCTTCGCCAGCGACGCGCGCGCCTACTCGGCCTACGTCGCCGCGACCGCCGATTTCGTCGATCCGGAGAACGAGACGCTGGTCCTGGTCGAAGGCGATCACCTCGGCGAAGCGGCCAATTTCCGACGCCTGCAAGACTTTCAGTTCGAGCTGCAGCTGATCGACGGCGTCGGCAGCGTTCATTCGCCGTTCGCGCTTCGCGAGCCGCCGAACGCCCGCGGCGAAGCGCCGCCTCTGATCAATGACGCCGGTAGCGGCCTCACGCCCGAACTCGCAGAGCGCATTCGCGCCCATCCGATCCTCGGCGCCAAGCTGTTGTCCGCCGACGGCAAGGCGATGGTCTATGTCGTCACCCCGTTGGAGCCGAAGGCGCCGCTGTCGGTTGCCCGGCGGCTCCAGGCCGAGATCGAGGCGGCGGCGGCCAGCCTCTTCGCCGGCACCGGCGTCAGCGCGACCGTGTCGGGTTTTCCGACGATCCGCGCCGGCATCGTCGACGTTCTCAAGCGCGATCAGATCGTGCTCAACGGCGCCGGCGCCGCGATCGGCTTCGTCATGAGCCTGATCGCGTTCCGATCCGTCGTCGCCGCCGTCCTCACCGCGCTGCCGGGGATCATGGGCGGCACCATCGTGCTCGGCTTCATGGGCCTGTTCGGGGTTCCCGTCACCGTCCTGTCGAACGTCGTTCCGGCGTTGGTCATGATCCTCGGCTACGCCGACGGCATGCACCTCAGTCACGCCTGGCGGCACCACCGGGACGGCGGTGCCTCGCCGGCGGAGGCCGAAAGGATGGCGCAGAAGGACGTCGGCGCCGCCTGCATGCTGACCGCGCTGACGGTTTCCGGCGCCTTCCTGTCGCTCGCCCTGACCGACGTCAACCTGGTTCGCCAGTTCGCCTATTTGGGAGCGGTGGCGATGCTGGTCGGCTGCGCCACCGTGCTCGTCGTCCACGCCCTCGCCGCCCTCCTCATCGGCCGGTTCTGGGCCGTCAATCGGAGCTCGGCGGGAGACTTGCTCACCGCCCTCGCCGGACCCTGCGGGGCGCTCGCCGGCTTCGTCGTCAAGCGCGCCGGCCCGCTGGCGCTCCTGTCGGCAATCATGTTCGTGATCCTCGGCGCGATGTACCTTTCGTTGCCGCCCGAGCATTCGGTGCGCGAGCATCTGCCTGCCAACAACCCGGCCAACGCCGCCCTCGGCCGCTTCGACGCGACCTTCGGCGGTGCGTTTCCGATCGAGGTCCTGGTCCCGTTCGGCGGCGGGTCGCCGACGGCGCCGGCGGCGCTGGCCAAGATCGGCGCCGTCCACCGGGCGGTCGCCGCCATCGCCGGCGTGTCCACGCCGCTTTCGCTGTGGAGCCTGGTCGAGTGGCTGGGAGGCGGGGCCGACGCGGCGACCGCCGGCCGGCTGTCGGCGCTGCTTGACGATGCCGAGCCAGCCACCCTTTCGCGCTTGTTCGGCAAGACCGGCACCGCGCTGGTCACCGTCAGCGTCAAGGAGGCGCCGACCTACCAGACCGCCGCCCTGATCGAGAAGATCGAGCGGGCCGCGGAACAGGCCAACGGCGGCGCTCCGCTGATCGTCACCGGTGTCACCGTGGTGACGACGCGCGAGGCGGCGCGGACGATTTCCAGTCTCAACCTCAGCCTTGCTGCCGCCGTGTTCGGCGACATCCTGCTCATGGTCCTGGCCTTCCGCAACCTGCCGATCGGCATCGTCTCGGTGGTTGCCAACACCTTGCCGCTTTTGGCCACCGGCGGGCTTCTCTTTCTGCTCGGGCGCGGAATGCAGATGACCAGCGTCGTCGCCCTTACCGTCGCCTTCGGCATCGCGGTCGACGACACCATCCACTATCTGAACCGTTTCCTGGTTCTCGGCAGACCCAAGGACCGCGTGGCCGATCGGCTGGTTCGCACCTCGCGCGAGGTCGGACCGGTGCTGCTCGGCACGACCGTTATCGTCCTCGCCGGGCTGTCGACGACGCTGACCAGCGGTCTGCCGACGGTGGCGTTGTTCGGCAGCATCGCCGCCGTTACCCTGGTCGTGGCGGTGATCGGTGACCTCGTCGTCATGCCGGCTCTGATCGCCGGATTGGGAAGGCGGTGGTTCGAACCGAAGCCAAGCCGCGAGGAAGCACCCGCATGAGATCGGTCTTGATTTCAGTCGTCATTGCCCTTTGCGCTTCGCCGTCGCTCGCCGGCGACGATCCGCTGCTTGCCCGCCTGGCCGGCGACTGGATCGGCCGCGGGCTGTTTCGCCAGAGCCCAGAGGCGACGCCCGAACACATCTACTGCCGGATCACCAACTCCCTGTCCGAGGATGGAACGACCCTGACCCAGAAGGGGCGTTGCGCGTTCGCCAGCCACACCGCCGCCGTCGAGTCGACTCTCGCGGCGCACGGATCGGGGCGCTACGCCGGTTCGGGCGGCGGTCTCGGGGTTGCCTCCCGGGCCCAGGCGACGTTCGACGGAACCGGGACCACGAACCGCCTCTCGTTCAGCGCCGAGCTGACCGACACCCACAGCGAGGAATCGGCGAACGCCACCGCGACGGTGGAACTGCTCGCCGACGGCGGCTACCGCCTCAAGGCCCTGGTCACCGACAAGGACACCGGCGAGACCTACACGGCCAGCGAAGTCGTCTTCGCCGCGCAGTGAGGTCGATCTCAAGCGCCTCAGATGACGCCGAGCTTTTTTTGCAGGCTGGTCGACGAGGTGGTGTACTGGAAGACGATCTTCTTGTCCGGAAAGACGACGCGGACGGCGGCCTGGGCCATCAACGCCGCCTCGTGAAAACCGCACAGGATGAGTTTGAGCTTGCCGGGGTAGGTGTTGATGTCGCCGATGGCGAAGATGCCCGGCTCCGAGGTCTCGAACTTCGCCGTATCGACCGGAATCAGTTCCTCGTTGAGATTGATCCCCCAGTTGGCGACTGGCCCGAGCTTCATGGTGAGGCCGAAGAACGGCAGCATGCGGGTGCAGGCGATCTCGACCTCGCCGCCGGAGTCGTCCTTGACCATCGCCGCGGCGAGCTGACCGGCCTCGCCCTTCAGTCCGGTGACCTGGCCCATCTGGAACCTGATCTTGCCGGCGGCGACCAGCGCCTTCATCTTGTTGACGCTGTCGGGAGCGGCGCGGAAGGCGTCGCGGCGGTGGATGAGGGTCAGGCTCTTGGCGATCGGCTGCAGGTTAAGCGTCCAGTCGAGCGCCGAATCGCCGCCGCCGACGATCACCATGTCGTGGCCGCGAAACGCCTCCATTCGCCGCACCGCGTAGAACACCGAGCCGCCCTCGTAGGCCTCGATGCCGGGCACCGGCGGTCGCTTCGGCTGGAAGGAGCCGCCACCGGCGGCGATCACCACCACCTTGCCGAGGAACGTCACGCCGGCGTCGGTGGTCAGCCGGAAGCGACCGTCCGCCCCCCTGGCGAGCGATTCGACCATCTGGCCCAGGTGCAAGCTCGGATGAAACGGCCTGATCTGCTCGAGGAGTTTCTCGACCAGTCCCTCGCCCGAGACGATCGGGAAACCGGGGATGTCGTAGATCGGCTTCTCCGGGTAGAGCTCGGCGCACTGGCCGCCCGGCTTGTCGAGGATGTCGATCAGCGCCGCCCTGACGTCGAGCAGGCCGAGCTCGAACACGGCGAACAGCCCGACCGGTCCGGCGCCGACGATGATGGCGTCGGTCTCGACGACGGCGCCGGCGGCGGCGCCGGTCTCACGGGTATCGTTCATCGCCTTGTCCGCAGCGGTCCATTTCGTGGCAGCGGACACTTATCCGCCGGACATCCCGATGCAAAGAAAAGATGTTGCGAGGCGCCCGTGAACGCGAGCAAAACGTCGCCGATCCGGTCAGCCCTGGCGTTCGGGGACCGTCACCGTCAGCCCGTCCAACTCGTCGCGCACCCTGATCTGGCAGGAGAGGCGCGAGTTGGGTCTGACTTCGTAGGCGAAGTCCAGCATGTCCTCTTCCATCGGCTCCGGCTCGCCGACGATCTCCTTGTACGCCTGGTCGACGTAGACGTGGCAGGTTGCGCAGGCGCACGCTCCACCGCACTCCGCCTCGATGCCGGGGACGCCGTTGCGGATCGCGTTCTCCATCACTGTGGAGCCATTCTCGGCCTCCACCTCGTAGCGTTGGCCGTTGAAGTCGATGTAGGTGATTTTGGGCATTCGGTCGTCGGGATGAGGCGGGTTCGGGACTCCCAGACTCACCGGGAATCCGGCCGCCTCTATAGGCGATTTGGGCGGCGGCGGCCAGGGCGCACGGCCTTCGGTGACGGCGCCGCGCCTCCCGCTTCACTTGGCGGCGAGATAGTCGGACACGAACCGCCGCGCTTCCGCGACCGCGGCTTCGAGTTCGGCGAGCTCGCTCGACTGCTCGCCCCTCGCGTTCTCGACCGCGGCGGCTAGCCGGGCGACCTTGCCGGCGCCGATCGCCCGCGCCGAACCGACG